>CALWEM010000017.1 GCA_944377315.1 uncultured Clostridia bacterium | reverse complement strand
TTTTAATTGAAAGAAGTCTTTGTGTTATCCATTCTGGCGAATAACCTTTGGCACGATAAAAATCAGCACCTCTTTGCATTGCTTTTTCTGGGTCGGCAATTTCGTCAAGTCTATCACTTCCAACTTGAGCAAGCCAAAGCTTAAAAGGTTCTGCCTTTGGACTTGGTATTGATTGAACAAGTCTTAAAATGCCTTTGGTATTAAGGACATCTTGCATATAATACTTGCCATCAGCCGATTGCAATTTCAGTTGACTACAATTTGTAGCCAACTCGCTTCCTTCTTTTTTTAGTCTTGTTTTTAAAACACTCCAATATTTTCTTGGATTTGGACTATCCGTTAAAATTGCAACAACATCGACAACAGAAAAATACCAATCTTCTTCTTGTTCATTCCACCTCGTCCTAATTTTTCTATCTTCAAAAACTTTAATATTTGACATAGTTTTCTCCTAAAAAGAGTATAACATAATTCAATCTATTTTGTATTGAATTTTATATTTTTTTCTAAAACAATTTTAACAGCCCTGTATAGTTTTAGGCAGTTTTAGATGTATAAATAGACATCAAAAAAGCACATTTGATGTCAACTGATGTCAAACTTTTACATATAAATTTTTTTATTTTATTTATACATATTTTTCTTTTAAAAGTTTTTCATAGCATTACTTATACTCAAATTCAAGTTCGGTTTTTCTTTCGTAAATAGTGCCGATAAGATTATCTTTCATTGACTTTTGATAAGATTTTTTTGCGTAACAATATTTGCAGTCGTGGAAGCAAGTGTCATACTGCCCAATGTCAATTGATGGCATACAAAGGCAGTTTTTGCGTTGCCCATCAAGTTTGTTGTTTTTGCGTTTGACTTGAAGACCCAAATTCTTATATTTTTCGGTCAAAAGCTTCTCAAAAATTTCGCCGTCAATGCACTTACTTGGAACAATACCATATTTTGAGTAATCACTTTCGGCACACGCTTCGATTTGAATTCCATTTTCACTAGCAATTTTTGAAATTGCAGATAAAATTTTATCTTTTTGCCAAACGCTAGGTTTATGCAAATTTTTATCACAGCCTTTATAACTTTCAATCAAAAAACTGATTTTGCAATGTTTGGTGTAACCCTTTAATGCTTTTGCCAAATATTCAAACTTTTCAATATGCCAATTTTCATCAATGCCATCAGTAACGAGAATTGGGTCATATCTCCAAATAACAGGACAAAGTTTTGAAAGCACTTTAAAACTTTCTATTCTCTCTTCAAGTGGCGGAAGATTTGCTTCAATTTCTTTTGGATAAGCATTGAGAGTGTAAAGAAAATAAAAGGCAAAGTCCCTTAATTTTTCCATTTTATTAAGCATAGGCTTTGGGTTCTTTGTCCAAAAAACAATGCTTTCAATATTTCCAGATGTTTCAACCTTCTTTTCTCCAAGTAAATTTGTTTCAACACTCTCAATCTTCAGCGGTTTAAGTGCAATTTTTGCAATTTTTTCGTGTGCAATAGGATTTGGCACTAAAACAAAGCCTTGGTCCAACTGCTTAAAAAACCAATCACTATAAAACGCAGGAATGTCAGTTCGTCTTGAAACACTTAAAATCATACTTTGTCCTTTTTGTTTATTAAATTATTATTTTAAGAAGCAATATGCTTGCTTGCAAAGACATTTGCGACACTGTCCAAAAAGAATGAGTGGAAGTCACACATTTTGTGTGAGTTTCTAAACTAAAATGCGTTAGCATTTTCTTCCACTCATTATTATACCTTTTCCATCTAAAATTTCAAAACTATTGTAATGAAAAGAACTTAATTTTCTCTTGAAATATTTTTGATTATTTGAAAGCAAGCTCTTGCGAAAATTGGAAGATTTTAAAATATTTTTGAAAATATTGTAAATTTATTTGCGTTTTTGTATCGGACTGTGATATACTTCTCTTGTCGGTTGGGATTACCGAGTTGTCAATGGCTAATCCCCAAGCGATATGGCTAGCCATATATTTTTTCTGTTGCCATTTGATTTAAAAGGATGTATTATGAAAGAAAAAGAATTAAAAAATTTGAGAAAGATAATAAGATACGCGCTTATCAAAATCGGCGTTCAAACCAACCTTGCGGGTTTCGAGCATCTTTGCAGTGCGGTTGAGATTGTTATTGATAACCCAAATATGATACGAAAGCTATGCAAGGGCGTTTATCAAAAAGTCGCAAAGATGTTCAAAACCAATCCACAATGCGTGGAAAGAGATATTCGCCACGCCATTGAAATCGTCTTTATGGACAAAAGTTTTGCCGGTTTAAACCGCCTACTTGATGTCGACCTTTTCACCATTGATGATAAACCATCAAACGGCGAACTTATCCAGCTTTTGGCTGAATACTACAACCTTGGCCTATACAAGCAAGACAAAACCCTGATGGCAATACTCAAAGACGATGACGACAAATAGCTCACCGTTTCGCGTGTTTCTCACCCTGAAATTAAAAGCATATCGTAATTTAGTAGGTTGGTTATAGAAAAAATAGCTACAAAAGTTGTAACTATTTTCCATTTAAAATTATTTGGTTTTGTTTCTATATTTTTTCACTATGTAGGCAGAAAGCAACTTCACAAGTTTGCTTGCTGTCATTTTTTTGTTTTCTTCAAACACTTTATCTCCCAGCAAATCGTTCAAAATTGTATAATCTTTTTCTTTGTCATCATTCACGGCGAACCTGATGTCTCTTTCAATGGAAAAATATGGCTTATTAAATATTTTTCCCACTTCCACATAGACACCACGGCACAAATTCATTTCTGGGTTTTGAATGGCAACTTCCACTGCGGTTGCAAGATATATAGAACCGTGCAATTTTTTTCTGAAGCCGATTTTTTGAAGAGTGTTGTCGATTGTTTTTCTCATTTTATCATTAACTTTCATCTTTATCACCTATTAATTTTTGCGACAAACAATTTCCTATAAGCTTCTTTCATCTTTGCTCGCGCAATATGGATTTTCAATAGAAAAAACCTTGAAAAGAGTATAGTCAGAAAAAACGCCCGAGACATTTAGTGGCAATATGGAAAAATTATCCACTTTTGGAGATTTTCCCACCTTTCCTGTCCAGTGCCCATCTTGTTCTTGAATAAGAAAATGGACATCAATGTCATCATCGGAAAAATACATTGCCACATTCCATTCATTCTTTTTTGGATTTTCTTTCATTTCTCCCACTTTCAGACCCGTTTCTTTGATTTGTTTGATGATTGTTTTGAAAGTTTCGCTTTTTGAAAGGTCTGGATTTTGAAGTTTTGGCATACTGAAAAAGTTTTCAAAGTCATCTTTATCAAAATTTTCAAGTTGGTCGTTTGTCAAATTAAAACAAGCGTGTTCAAAACAATTTGTTATCTCCGCCAAGTCCTTGTCTAAATAAGCCACAAAAATATATTCATCATCATATCGTGATGGCAAATATCCTTCTTGGAAGATTTTTCTCAATTTAAGAATTGTCTTTTTCGCTTTGTTCATATTTTAAGTATAACATAAATATCAAAAATGTCAATGGGTAAAAAAATAACTTTTTCTAACTCTTGCCTTTTGTTTTAAAAAGTGATATACTTTTTTCTATGGATGACACGATTGTTTCAATTTCCACTCCGCTTGGTCGCGGGGCTATATCCATTGTGAGAATGAGTGGTAAGGACAGTTTAAAAATTGCCCTGCAAGTTTTTCATTGCAAAGGCGAGATAAAACCACGCTTTTTGCATTTTGGCAGACTTAAAATTGATGATGGTTTGGAAGAATGTTTGATGGTATATTTCAAAGCTCCTTTTTCATACACCGGTGAAGATATTGTGGAATTTCAAATTCACGGCGGTATCCTTCTCACCCAAAAAGTTTTGGAAACACTTTTGAAAAATGGCTGTCGACTTGCCGAACCTGGCGAATTTTCCAAACGCGCCTTTTTGAATGGGAAAATAACCTTGGACAAAGCAGAAGCAATCATTGGTGAAATCAATGCTGAAACGGAAGGCGAACTTAATTCATCGCTTAAAATAACAAATGGAAAATTGGCAAAAAAAATCTTTGATGAACAAGAAGAATTGACCTCTCTCCTTGCTGAAATTGAAGTTTCTTTTGACTATCCAGAAAACGACTATGAAGAAATTGTCAAAGAAAAAGTGTTTGACAAATTGAAAGAGATAAAGAAAGAAAATGATAACATCTTGGAAATATCAAAAAGTGGGAAATATCTCAAAAATGGCATCAATGTTTGCCTTGTTGGACAAGCAAATGTGGGGAAAAGCAGTGTTTTAAACTGCCTTTTGGGTGAAGAGAAAGCAATTGTCACTGAAATTGAAGGCACAACAAGAGATAGTATCACCGAGAGTTTTTTCCATAAAGGTGTGAAAATCAACCTTATTGACACGGCTGGAATTCGTGAAACCGAAGACAAGGTAGAAAAACTGGGCATTAAAAAGAGTATTAAAAGCATTGAAAACTCTGATATTGTGCTTTTCATTCACGACGGAAGTAAAAAATCTGGCAGTGAAAACGAAATTGCAAAACATCTTGGAAACAAGATTGTCATTAATGTTGTCAACAAGTCAGATAAGCCAAGAAGACTTGAAAAACTTGAAAACGAAATTGAAATTTCTGCTCTTGAAGAGAAAAATATATCCGCATTGAAAGATAAGATTGTCAGCGAAGTTATCAAGAAAGAAATCTCGCCAAATGCTCTTGTTTTGACAAATGAAAGGCAAATTGAAATTCTTGAAGATTGCGACAAGTTGATTCAAGAAGTTTTTGCTCTTCAAAACAGTTCTCTTGATGTCATCGCAATGATAATCAAAAAAATTTGGAATAAACTGGGACAAATCACTGGGAACACGGAAAATGAAGATATCATTTCTCTCATTTTTTCCAAGTTCTGTTTGGGGAAATAATATGGAAAGGTATGACGCAATTGTTATTGGTGCAGGACACGCCGGCTGTGAAGCTAGTTTGGCACTTGCAAGAACAGGAAACAAAACCTTACTGCTCACCATAAGTTTGGATGCAGTAAGTTTTTTGGCGTGCAATCCTTCAATTGGCGGAACGGCAAAAGGACAACTTGTCAGTGAGATTGACGCACTGGGTGGTGAAATGGGTATAATTGCCGACAAGACCGCTCTTCAAATTCGCATATTAAACAAAGGTAAAGGTCCTGCGGTGCAAAGTTTAAGAGCACAAGCCGACAAAAACGCCTATCACATTGAAATGAAAAAAACTTTGGAAAAAGAAAAAAATCTTTTTTTGAGGCAGGGTGAAGCGGTTTCCATTGAACTTGACAAAGATGATAAAATTGTCACCACAAGCGTGGGTTTAAAATATGTTGCAAAAGCACTTGTCTTTGCCACCGGCGTCTATATGGAGAGCGAAATTATCATTGGTAAAACACGAGAAAAAACTGGACCAAACGGCTTCAAAAATAGCCACGGATTATCTCAAAGTTTGAAGAATCTAGGCATTGAACTTGTGCGCTTTAAAACTGGAACACCTGTGCGACTTCACGCAAGAAGCGTTGATTACAGCAAAATGGAAATTCAAAAAGGTGATGAAGAAATCTCCACTTTTTCATTTATGACAGAAAAACCAATTGAAAATAAGTCAGTTTGCTATTTAACCTACACCACACCAGAAACTCACGAAATAATCCGAAACAATTTGGACAAAGCCCCTGCTATTTCTGGTGAAATTGTTGGAGTTGGACCAAGATATTGCCCGTCCATTGAAACAAAAATTGTTCGTTTTGCTGACAAAGAACGCCATCAATTGTTTTTGGAGCCAGAATCAGCAAGCACTGATGAGATGTATCTTCAAGGTTTCAGCACATCAATGCCAGCCGAAATTCAAAAAGATATGGTGAAAAGTGTGATAGGACTTGAGAATGCCGAAATTATGCGAGATGCCTATGCCATTGAATATGACTGTATTGTTCCAACGCAATTAAGTCCATCTCTTGAATTAAAAAATATTAAAGGGATGTTTTTTGCTGGGCAAATTAATGGCACAAGTGGTTATGAAGAAGCTGCCGCACAAGGCATCATTGCAGGAATAAACGCTAATTTATATTTGAAAGGAAAAGAGCCTTTAATTTTGAAGCGTAGTGACGCATATATCGGAGTCCTTATCGATGATATTGTGACAAAAGGCACGAATGAGCCATATCGAATGATGACATCAAGAGCGGAATATCGTCTATTGTTGCGACAAGACAATGCTGACATCCGATTAACCGAAATTGGAAGGCGAGTTGGACTTGTTTCTGACGAGAGATACAAAAAATATCAAGAAAAACTTGAAAAAATGCAAAAAATTGAAGAAAAATTAGAAAAAAAAGTAAAAATAAATGAAAATTTAATTAATTTTTTCAAAAATCATCAAGAAAATCCGCCAAAAGAAAGTATAAAATATAAAGATATGTTGAAAAGAGTTAATATTGACATTTTTGACATCAACAAAGAATTCAATTTGTTTGATGAAGACTATAATTTGCTGGAAAAAGTTAATATTAAAATAAAATATGAAGGATATTTGAAGCAACAAGAAGAAGACATACAAAAAACACAGGCAAATGAGAAATTATCTATACCAGCGGATTTTAGTTATGAAAACATAAAAGGTTTGAGAAAAGAGGCTATTGAAAAATTGGAAAAAATACGACCGCTAACTATCGCCCAAGCTTCGAGAATTTCCGGCGTTTCACCTGCTGATATTTCCATTTTGACAATATTAGTAAAAAATGCGAAAAAGGATAAAAAAATATGAGAATAATTGAAATATTCAATAAATATGGCGTAAAAATTGACAAAAATCAAGAAAAAATGTTTGAAAATTATTATAAATATTTGATTGAAGAAAATGAAAAATATAATTTGACTGCCATCACTGAAGAAAACGAAGTTATTTTCAAACATTTTTTAGACAGTGTTTTAGCGGTGAAAAATATCACGAAAAATGCAAAAATAATTGATATTGGCAGTGGTGCTGGTTTTCCTGCCATTCCGCTCAAAATCGTTCGCCCTGATTTGACCATTTATATGGTGGACAGCCTTAATAAGAGAGTAAATTTTTTAAATGAATTGATAAAAAAGTTAAATCTTGACAATACATTTGCTATCCATAGTCGTGCGGAAGACTTTATCAAAAACAATCGGGAAAAATTTGATTTTGCTGTGGCAAGAGCAGTTGCTCCACTAAACACCTTACTTGAATACCTTATTCCATATGTCAAAGTTGGCGGAAAACTTCTCATATACAAATCTCAAAAACTTGACGAAGAACTTGAAACTGCACAAAATGCTTTGAAAATTTTATGTGGAAATGTGGATAAAGTGGAAAACTTTTTCATTGAAGAATACAATCTCGAAAGAAAAATTTTGGTTATTAACAAATATAAACCGACGCCAGCAAAATATCCACGCTCTCAAAATAAGCCTAAACTTAAACCATTATAAGCAAAAAATATTTATTTTTTCAAAAAACGCAAAAATTTTAAAGAAAAATCGTGAAATTTTATGATTTTTCTTTATTTTTTTATATTTTTAATGTATAATTATATAAAAGGGAGATACTATGGGAAAAATTATTGCTTTTGCAAACCAAAAGGGTGGGGTTGGAAAAACCACAACTTGTGTCAATGTTGCCACATATATGGCAATGATGGGCAAAAAGATACTTATTCTTGACCTTGACCCTCAAGGAAACGCCACCAGCGGTATAGGTGTACAAAAAACAAAAGAACTCAAAACAATTTATGATTTAATGGATGGAGAATGCAGTTTTGACGAAGTTATAAAGCCGACAATCATCGAAAATCTCTTCATTATTCCTTCGACTGTGGATTTGGCAGGGGTGGAAGTTGAGCTTGTTCAAGTTCCACAACGCGAAAAAGTGCTCAAAAAACTCTTGGACGAAATTAAAGAAAGTTATGATTTCATATTGATTGACTGTCCACCATCACTTGGACTTATCACAGTGAACGCATTAACTGCTTCTGACAGCGTCATAATACCAATACAATGCGAGTTTTATGCACTTGAAGGACTCTCTCAACTTATGAACACCATAAAACTTATCAAGTTTCATTTAAATCCTGAACTTGATATCGAAGGCGTTGTGATGACGATGAAAGAAAAAAGATATAATTTAACAAATCAAGTCAGCAGTGAAATCATAAAGTTTTTCAGCAAAAAGGTTTATGTGACAACCATTCCAAGAAATGTTCGCTTGGCAGAAGCACCAAGTCACGGCTTGCCAGTTGCATTATATGATTCAGGCTCTCGTGGAGCAGAAGCGTATTTGAGTTTGGCTGAAGAAATTTTAAAGCGTAATGGTTCACCATACCGAAAAATTTCCAAAACAAGAAAAATAAAATTTACGGAGGATCGATAATATGATAAACAACAAACACGGATTAGGCAGAGGACTTGACGCACTTTTTGGCGTTTATAATGACGATAATGGTTATAATAATATAACTAAACAAACAACAAGTCACACAGCGAAATTGGAAAAGACAGCATCTGGCATAACCGAAATTGAAACTGAAAAAATCAAACCAAATCCAAATCAACCGAGAAAAAATTTTGATGTTGATGCTTTAAATGAACTTGCTTCATCAATAAAAACTCACGGCATTGTTCAGCCAATTGTGGTAAATGATTTGGGTAATGGTAGTTATATGATTATTGCTGGTGAGCGTCGTTGGAGAGCTGCAAATATTTGCGGGCTTAAAACTGTTCCTGCAGTCATTCGAAATTATACCGACAAACAAGTCAAAGAAATAAGTATTATTGAAAACTTGCAAAGAGAAGATTTGAACCCAGTTGAAGCTGCCCGAGCAATCAAAGAATTAATGGATGAATATGGCTTAACTCAAGATGCGGTTGCAGAAAGAATAGGAAAGAGTCGTCCAGCCGTTGCTAACACCTTGCGTTTACTTTCGCTTTATCCAGATGTTTTGAAGTTGGTTGAAGATGGCAAATTATCAGCTGGACACGCGCGTTGCTTGGTTACTGTTGAAGATAAGAATAATCAAATAAAATTAGCTAACAGCGTTGTTCAAAAGAATTTAAGTGTTCGCGATTTAGAAAAAGCAGTTAAAAATTTGGAAAACGCATCAACTCAAAAGCGTTCTATAGTAAGTCAAGAGCAATCTCTGGAATTAAAAGAGTTAATAATTCAAATGCAAAAGACTTTTGCAACAAAAGTAACAGCGATTGGAAATGATAATAAAGGAAGAATTTATATTGACTATTACACAAGAGATGATTTAGATCGTATTTCTGAACTTTTAGACCTTTTAAACAAGAAAGAAATGACACTTCAAGACTTACAAAACTATAATAGACGCCAAGGTAAATAACTAAACATTAATATCATTTATTCAAAAAATGTTTCACGTGAAACATTTTTTATTTTTTAAGTATACATAGAGATTTATATTAAACAAATTATTTTATTATATAAACATATTGCTTTGAAACAAAATATAACAGACAACAATATCAAAAAGAATATGATTTTGTATACTTATTATTAAAATTATACTGGAACGAGGAATATAAATAATATCGCATTCATATATCGCATTTCAAAATGTTTCACGTGAAACATTTTGAAACAAAAAGTTTTGATTTGTATCTATTATCAATTTAAAAAGCTTTTTAAAATATACAATATTTTGTCTTATAGAAGTAAAATGGCATTTGGCAAATAAAAGTAAAATGTTTCACGTGAAACATTTTACTTTGTTATAAATAAACCAATTACTTTTCGAAACTTAAAACATTAAAAGTTTAAACTAATTAAGGAAATTAAAGATTAATGATTAAAAATGTTTCACGTGAAATATTTTTTAGTATAAAGACATTGCAAGTTATTACAATACTATATTTTGGAAAATAACCTATTTTATTTGACAATAAAGCACTATATATGGTATAATATAAATGTATCGGAGGTAAATAATGAAAGAATTAAAAGGAACAAAAACAGAAAAAAATCTTATGGAAGCATTTGCAGGTGAAAGTCAAGCAAGAAACAAATATACTTACTATGCTTCACAAGCAAAAAAGGATGGATACGAGCAAATCTCTGCAATTTTCACTGAAACCGCAGACAATGAAAAAGAACACGCAAAAATGTGGTTTAAAGAACTTCACGGCGGTAAAATTCCAACAACTTATGATAATTTGATGGATGCAGCGGCTGGTGAGCACGGTGAATGGACTGAAATGTATAAGCGTATGGCAGAAGAAGCAAGAGAAGAAGGTTTTGAAGCTATTGCTAGAAAATTTGAAGGTGTTGCAGAAATTGAAAAAAGACACGAAGAAAGATATACCCGTCTTGCAAAACTTGTTGAAGCAAACAAAGTGTTTATGAAAACCGAAAAGAAAGTTTGGGTTTGCAGAAATTGTGGCCACGTTTATGTTGGTAGTGAAGCACCAAAAGCTTGTCCAGTATGTGCACATCCACAATCTTACTTCCAAATTCTTACTGAAGAATTCTAAAACAAAAAAAATCGTGGTATAAAAATAGCCACGGTTTTTTTGCTATCTTTTTAAGAAATGTTCTGAAATTATATATGCGTATCAGTATTACAAATATATTGATATATTATTTATTTCATATCTGCTCACATATGTTAGATAATTTAAAATTAATTAATCATTTGCGTAAAATATTACAAGAAAAATTTTACTATAATTACTTCATATGTAATGTTAGCAAAATAATAAAATTTTTACAAAATTCAATTTTCATTTTTTTATTTTTTCTTTTAAAAATTATATAGTTATTTTATAATAATTATAATACTGAAATATATGGACTATATTTACTGTTTGTATATAACTTTCGCTTATACAAAATAGTTTATATTTGTATAATTTTGTAAACTTTAATCAAAGAAAAATTTTTAAATTAACTTGACAACAACAATAAAAGATGTTAAAATAAAAGAGCAATTTAATGGAGAGTTACTCAAGAGGTCGAAGAGGCTCCCCTGCTAAGGGAGTAGGGTTGTAAAAGGCCGCGAGAGTTCGAATCTCTCACTCTCCGCCAACTAAAAAGTAAGTCGAACACCGACTTACTTTTTTATTTAAAGTAATACACTATTTTTTATATTTATCTTCGGTGTAGCGAAGCGACACCGACTTGTACCAAGACAAGCACACGTTTTGGTGCCATTTTCTTTAATAATCGCTTTATAGTGGCGTAAGACATTGAAATTTTAATAGATTTATGATATAATCTATTAAAAGTGAGGATATTAATATGAATGCTTATTATGAAAAAATAAAGTTTGTTAAATCAAAAGTACTTTCGTATCTTAATGAAATTTTCAAAGTTTATGGGAATGAACTTCTTTTAAGATTAGAGGAATATAATCTTTTGCAAAACAAGAACAACTGCATTGAATCTTCGACCGCAACGGGATTTATTATGGAAGAATTTGTTGTTTCTAAACTGGAAACATATTCGCAATCTCATAATAATATAGATGATATACGTATAGAAAGAATTGAGAGCCACGGAACACAAACTTTAAGTTATGATTGTTGTGTAAACTATCAAAATGTTTTCTTTATGATAAACATTAAGGTTGATAAAGGGAATAATAATGCCGTTTCTGCAATAAACATTTTACATAACGATTATGTTTTAACTAATCCAAATCAAGAAAAATCTTTTCTTGTACTAAAAACAAAATATACTTTTGGTACTTCTGACAAGACAAAGGAACGTAAAATCCTTGTTAAAGGGATTAGTGTATATTCTTTGGAAGAAATTGATTTTTCAATAGGGCATAAGCAAGACCATAGAAATTGGTCTGAGAAATTCAACCCAGCATCGGGACGTTTACAAGTTACCCCAAAATTTATGCAACTCAATAGACTTAAAGAAGATGATATTTCTTATAATAAGACAAAACAGTTTATAGAAAAAATGTATAACACACAATAAAAACAAACAAAGGGGTAATAAACAGCCCTTCGTTAATTATTTGTTTTTATCTAAAATTTTCATAATTGCAATTCCAATCGCTTTCCCAAGCAATGGAGGAACTGCATTTCCTATTTGGATAAGTTGGTCTTTTTTGACACCCTTAAAAATAAATGTATCAGGGAAAGATTGTAATGCCGCCAACTCTCTTGGTGTTAAAACCCTCGGTAATAACGGGTGCAGATTTACTCCACCATGATTTTCTTTGACGGTGCAAGATGGTTTATCCCAAGGTGATTTTTTCCAAGCGTCTGAATAATTACCAAATAAACTTTTTCCTTCCGGCACTTCCATTATTCTTTTTTGCATTTCTTCACTGTGCTTAGTAAAAATATGGCTAAAATGTTTATCTTCGGGCAAATTAAGGAAACGCTTTATTCCTTCTCCTAATGTAATATATTTATCAATCGTCAACAATGGTTTTGGGTGATAATTTTTTGCACCTATGCGATTCCCTATAAAAATAACACGTTTTCTTATTTGTGGAACATAGTAGTCTGCACTATTAAGAACCGCAACATTCATTTCATAACCTGCTTCTCTGTAGTCTTGAATAATTTTTGCTTCGACTTTTCCGTCAAGCATAGAGCGTAAACCCTCAACATTCTCGCAAACCACAAAATCAGGTTTTATATGTTTTACTATTTCAAGCATTTCCAAATATAAACTATTTCTCGGGTCATCAACGATTCGATTTCCTGCCATACTAAATCCTTGACACGGAAAACCGCCAACAATTAAATGTATATGCTTATCTTTGACTGATTCATATAGTGTTTCTTTCGTTTCTGACAATCTTATATCCCCTGTTTCAACATTTTTATGAAAACCTTTTTTCCCTGAAAAGTTATATTTGTATGTTTGAACAGCACAATCTAGAATTTCAACCGAGCCAACGGGTGTAAACCCTGCCATTGTCAAGCCACAACTTAATCCACCAGCACCTGAAAATAGGTCGATAAAGTTATATCCGTTTCTATAAGTAACGTCATTCCAACCATCATATAGCCACTTATCAGAAATATCAATCCAGTTGACATCATCTTCTTGTCCATATTTGTTAATTTCAGTATCATCAAAAATAGAGTCAAATTTTAAACACTTACCCTTAGTTAACCAAATTTGTAAATTGTTATCTTCAATGAAATATCTATTTTGCCTTTTAATTGATGGGAGATTGTCACATGCGATATGTCTGCGTACCGTTTTAACGCTTACATTAGCGATTTTTGCAGCTTCTTCAATCGTATAATATTTTCCCATAAGTAGCCTTCCTTTCTTTTTGTATGTCTATTATATATGAAAAATGTCCACTTGTCAAGTTTGTTTAAGTAGCTTGAGTACAAAGAATAAAACATTCGATTTACATCTCTGTTGCTCCGCCAATTCACTTTAAATAAGAACACTTGCTTGGATGTGTTCTTTGACGATATGTTTGGTATCATTGCAAAAAGAGGTTAGTTTTTTAAACTAGCCTTATTTTTTTCATAATCAACCTGCTGAAATTCGATATGTTTTTAATTTCAGAGTGAGAAAACACGCGAAATGGTGGAGCTATTTGTCGTCATCGTCTTTGAGTATTGCCATCAGGGTTTTGTCTTGTTTGTATAGGCCAAGGTTGTAGTATTCTGCCAAGAGTTGGATGAGTTCGCCGTTTGATGGTTTGTCATCAATGGTGAAAAGGTCGACATCAAGTAGACGATTCAAGCCGGCGAAACTTTTGTCCATAAAGACGATTTCAATGGCGTGGCGAATATCTCTTTCCACGCATTGCGGATTGGTTTTGAACATCTTTGCGACTTTTGGATAAACGCCTTTACATAACTTCCGTATCATATTTGGGTTATCAATAACAATCTCGACCGCACTGCAAAGATGCTCGAAACCAGCAAGGT
>CALWEM010000016.1 GCA_944377315.1 uncultured Clostridia bacterium | reverse complement strand
CGATGCCACCTTGTGGTCTTATGCGGTATTAGCAGTCGTTTCCAACTGTTATCCCCCTGTAATAGCCAGATTGTTCACGCGTTACTCACCCGTCCGCCACTAACAAATTGTCAGCACAAAAGTAACTCTCCATTTTAGCACTTTAAATAGGCCTTGAGAGAATTGTTTTCAATTCCCTTTCTTTGAAGCTCTTTTGGAATTGAAAACAATTCTCAAACGCTCCAAGCCCAAGTTACTTTTGTGCTAACAATTTATCCGTTCGACTTGCATGTTTTAAGCACGCCGCCAGCGTTCGTCCTGAGCTAGGATCAAACTCTAATGTTCAAATCTGGGACAGACACCAACTTCATTCAACGCGGGCACGAAAACTATGTTTTCTAACCGCTATTTCGTTGGTTTCTCTTCCCAATCCTCTTCCACTGTTGTGATTTTGAATTTTCTTCGCCGGGCTAAGCCCTTCCCCAAACAAAATTCAAAATTGTTTTTCATTTTTAAGTGGATTTTTTCCAAAAGTGGCAAGCACTTTCGGGATTTCCCACTGTTGTGATTTAAGTGGATGTGGGTTTTATATTTTGGTGCTAACAGCACCTTGCATTTACACTTATGCTTTTTTGTTTAATCCCTTGCTCGATAACTTACATTGACTTTCTTTACTTACGTAAAAGTTGTTTAGTTCAACATATTTAATTGTCATTGTTCGTGTCAACATCTACGCTTTCGCAGTGTCAACATTCATATTCTACACTATTCGCTCTCTCTTTGTCAACAGTTTTTCAAAAATTTTTTAACTTTTTACAACTTTTTTTCTCCCTGCTTCTTTTTTTACCCCAACACTCCCCCTTGTGTTTCAAAAATTAACAAAAAAAGCCGGCAAAAAGTGTTAAAATTAACACTTTTACCGGAATTTTTTGAAGCAGAAAAACATTTTTTTATCGTCAAATTGGTCAAACTGGTCACTTTGTTGCCAATTTTTCAAAGCCTACTTCCACGCGTCCGGCATATTCCTGTGCTCTTTGAACCAATCTGTTTCTTTCAAAATCAAATCATTATTCGAGCACTCAATTTTCACAATGCCGGAAGAAACACTGAAAACAATACTGCCATTCATATCTTGATAAGTTTCGTGGGTTAAACCATCGGTGCCAACATAATAGTCGACCATTGTTGGAATATACACTTTATCAGTGTATGGAGCAATATTGTCAATGAATTGTTGAGAAGGGAATTGATTTAAGTCTTCATCAGAAAATTCGCTTGTCCCTGCACAAGTGCAAACAACAACATATTCCGGTCTAATGGTTTCCATAAGAATTTGGCTGGAAGAAGTTCGTGAGCCATGATGCCCTGCTTTAAATAAAACACACTCTGGTAATGGTTCATCAATGCTTTCATAATATTCAACAAGATGTTTTTCACCTTCTTCTTCCAAATCTCCTGTAAAAAGATAATGGTAATCGCCTTGGTTTATCATCAAACAAACCGAATAATCATTTTCATTTGTTGCTTTATTTTCATAGTAATAGTTATACAAAATTTCCATTTCAATGCCATCAGCAAGTTGATATACCCTTTTCCCACCATTCTCATTGTTATAACATTCAAGAGCGGTGTAATATTCTGCTCCATCTTGAATTTCTTGGTCACGAGCATCATAATAATCAGCCAAAATCGCTGTCTTGTCTGGAGATTTGTTCGTTTTTGGAAATTCGATGATTGTTCCAACTTCATATCTTTCAAATATTCCCGGCACATCGTTTGTCCCAACAAAGCCGGCAATGTGATCTTGATCACTGTGTGTGACAATGACATACTCAAGAACATCATCTTTCATATATTGTTCAATATAATTTGAAATTGCTTCTGCAGAACCTTTTCTTGAACCTGCATCAATCAAAATGTCTGTGTCACCACATTGGATGAAAATGCTGTCACCAGAATAATGGTTTCCAAGCCCATAGAAATGAATTGATAAATCACCTTTAACAAAAATATCGCTTTCTTCCTTATTTATATATAGAAAAAGAAATCCGCCCACAACAAAGCCAATTACTATCGCCAAAATGCATAAAATTGATGTTATTATTCTTATCTTTTTTGTGTTTTCAACTTTTGCCATTTTTTCTCCATAATTACTTACTATTTTTGCTTGTCGACACAATGGGCGAGAAAGCCAAAATTTTTATCGAACTAAAAATTTTGCGAAAACAGAGTTTTCGTGCGAAGTGTAAAAGCACTTCGCGGGCTTTCTCGCCCATTGTTTAGCCAACCACGCCGGCTTCTTCATTTCCATCAACAAAGACCACATATCGATATTTCACCACACCCTTATATCGCAAATTATCAATGGTGTATTTCACATAATATCTTCCTGCAACATTTTCATCAAAATTTTCATCTCTTTCAATCTTGACATTACTTGAGATATCTTTGCCAAATGCAATAATCTTGACACCATCATCCACAAAACTCTCACCCAAATCAAGATATATTGTCTGTTCACCCAAAACCAAAAAGCAATCTTCTTTTGTGAGAAATTTCAAAGTGAAGTAACCTCCCAAAGCACCCAAAAGCAAAAATAAAACGACAAGGAAAAAAGCAACAGGATGATTTTTCCTTTGCTTGTCCACAGTTTTTTCTAATTTACTTTTTCTTGCCATAATCCCCCACCTAGAAAAAATTTAGCCCATCAAAAAGCCTTTAATAATCGTGTTTTCTGCTTCTTCCTGACTTAACCCAAGCGACATTAATTTGACAAGTTCATCACCTGCAATTTTGCCGATTGCCGCTTCGTGCACCAACGAAGAATTATTGTCTTTTGCATCAATCATTGGCACTGAAACAATCCTTGCATTATCAAGAAGAATACCATCGCACTCCACGTGTCCAAAGCAATCATTTTCGCCAACAAGATTAGACTTGAATTTTTGGAAAGAATTATTTCGTGCCACGCTGTGACTGACAACTTCCACGCTCGACTTCTTTCCTTTCAAAACAACCTTAAATTCGGTTTCAGCTTTTTCTTCATCTGTTGTCAAAATGTTTTCTTGAACTTCAAGCTTGGCATTTTCACCCAAACGCGCAAATGTCTTTCTTATTGATGAAGTAACACCACCAATTTGTAAAGTTTCAATATGAAGAGAAGAATTTTCCTTTTGATAAATCTTGGTCACCGGGTTTAAAATTTTTCCACCAGAGCCGTTACCCACGCCAATATGTCTTTCAATATATTTTACTTGTGAATTTTTTTCAAGATGGAATGAATGAATGCCATTATGAACCGAATTTTCACTTGTCGAGTTATGAATACCACACCCTGCCACAATTGTGATGGAAGAGTTTTCGCCGACATAAAAATCATTATAAACAAGGTCATTAAGTCCGCCCATTGTGATAATGACAGGAATATGAAGAGCCTTGTTTTTCACATTTGGTTTGACAAAAACATCAATGCCACTCTTATCTTTCTTTGGCACTATTTCGATTTCCTTTGTGCTTTTTTTGTCAATTGCTTGTCCATTTTTGCGAATATTGAAAGCACCCAGTTCGATTTTATGCAAATCAGTGATTTTTTCAAGTAAATCCTTATCAATCTTGTCCATTTTGACTCCTTAATTTCCCACAAGTGGCATTTTCAATGAAAGGCTTAACTTCGCTGTATGAACCAATTTTAACCACCTTACCATTTTTTAGCAAAATGACATAATCGGCAATCTCCAAAATTTTTGTTTGGTGGCTGACAATAATATTTGTGGTGTTTTTCAAATTCTTGAAAATATTGGTCAAATTGTCAAAACTCCAAAGGTCAATACCCGCTTCTGGTTCGTCAAAAATATTGAGTGGAGTTTTTCTTGCAAGCGTCAAGGCAAGTTCAATTCGTTTAAGTTCACCACCAGAAAGTTTGTCATCAAGTGGACGATTGATATATTCCTTGGCACAAAGTCCAACCTGTGCAAGATA
The DNA here is from genome assembly GCA_944377315.1 of uncultured Clostridia bacterium. Classification (GTDB taxonomy): domain Bacteria; phylum Bacillota; class Clostridia; order Christensenellales; family UBA1242; genus Caccovivens. The sequence continues at coordinate 8,786 of CALWEM010000016.1, read as the reverse complement.
ATCACAAAGTGTGTTAAAATCATTTTTTTTGTGTGAAGCAATATCGAGAAGATCTCTCACCTTCAAACCTTTGAAAGTCACTGGCTGTTGAAAGGCATATGAAATCCCCAAATTTGCCCGCTCATTAATCGACAAATTTGAAATATCTTTTCCATTAAAAAATATTTTTCCACTTGTTTGCTTTTTGATTCCCATAACAATTTTGACAAGCGTGGACTTACCACTGCCATTTGGACCAGTGATAACATAAATTTTTCCTTTTTCAAAATTAAGAGAAATATCATTGAGTATTTCTCTGTCCTTTTCATCTTCAAAAATATTATAACTTAAATTTTCAATCTTTAACATAAATAAATTATATCATTGAAAGATTTTGAAAGTCAACTAATCTTATGAAGTCGACAACTAAAAATCTTCAGCTCTTGGATGCTTCGGCAATCCTGGCATAAGCATAATTTTCCCGCAAACAACAAGCACAAATTTCGCTCCATTTTTAAGTTCGATATCTTGAACAGTTAAAATATAATCTTTTGGTGCTCCTTTCAAATTTTCATTGTCGGAAAATGAATATTGCGTTTTTGCAATCACAATTTCAAAGTTTTTCGCATTTTTTTCGATTTTTTTCAAATTTTTTAAAGATTTTTGCGAAAATTTCACACTTTTTGCGCCGTAGACATTTTTTGCCACCTTTTCAATTTTGGTTATAATGTCGTCAGTTTTTAGATATGCAAACTTCAGTGGAGTGTTTGAAAAATTCTCCAAAACTTTTTTTGCCAAACGCACACACCCCTTCCCACCTTCAAGAAATGGTGAGCAAATTTCAAAAGGAAGATTTTTTTCTCTCAAAAATTTTTCGAGTTTTTCAATATCTCTTGCTTCATCATTTTCAAAATAATTTATGGCAACAACGCAAGACTTGTTATGGATGTTTCTTATGTTATCTATGTGTTTTTCCAAATTTTCAAGACCAAGTTTCATATCTTCGCCATTCTCTTTCAAAGCTTTCAGTGTGACAACAAGAACAACACATTTTGGATTGAAATTATTTTCGCGACAAACAATATCAAAAAACTTTTCAGCACCAAGGTCGGCGCCAAACCCTGCTTCTGTCACCACAAAATCGGCATAGGTCAAAGCAAGGCGAGTGCCGACAACAGAATTACAGCCGTGAGCAATATTTGCAAAAGGTCCACCGTGAACAATGGCTGGCGTGCCTTCTTTTGTTTGAACCAAATTTGGTTTTATTGCATCTTTCAAGAGAGTGAAAAGAGCATTTTGTGCCTTTAAATCTTTGGCATATATTGGCTTGTCATCTTCATCAAAACCAACAATAATATTTTTTAATCTTTCTTTCAAATCGTCTTGTGAAGTGGCAAGACAAAAAATCGCCATAATTTCACTCGCTGGAGTTATCACAAAACTTTCTTTTCTTTTGATATTGTTTTTCAAGGGTTCTTCGTTGATGGTTATTTCACGAAGGGCTCTGTCATTCATATCCAAACAGCGATTAAAAACCACTTCTTTGAAATGAAGTTCATTGCCCTGAAAAATATGGTTATCAATCATCGCGCAAAGAAGATTATTGGCAGAAGTTATGGCGTGAAAATCACCTGTAAAATGAAGGTTTATCTCCTCGCTTGGCTCAACCATTGCTTTTCCGCCACCAACTGCACCACCTTTCATTCCAAAAACTGGCCCAAGCGATGGTTCGCGAAGTGCAAGGCAAGTTTTCTTTTTAAGTTGAGAAAGTGCATCAGCAAGACCAATGGCAACTGTGGTTTTCCCTTCTCCACTTTTTGTTGGGTTGATTGAAGTAACCAAGATAATATCTCCCTTGTTTTGGCAAGGCAAATTTTTGATTTTTGCTTTAAAATCACCATATTTTTCCAAATTTTTGCTTGAAATTTTTAATTTTTTCGCAATTTTTTCAATTTTTTCCATCAAAACTCCTTTTTAATCCTTTTAAAACTTTCGTGCAGAATGGCAAGTCAAAAAGATGATTTGATATTTTTTTGAAAGCGACAAAACAATTTCTTTGGCAACTTGCAAATTCTTGTCATCAAGATTGACAAATGGGTCATCCAGAATAATGAAAGGCTTTTCCTTTTTAAACAGCAAATCAATGAGAGCAAAACGCTTGCAAATATTCACAAGGTCAAGCGTGCCGGCACTCAAATAATGACTGTTTAGATTGTTCTTTTCAATATTCAAATTCAGATTTGCATCAACAACTATGCTGTCTTTGACAAAAAATTTTTTATAAAATTCATCAAATCTTTTTTGCACTGGGTCAACATATCTCCCCGACAGATTTTCGCTGGAAACTTTCAAAAAGTCTTCCGTTTTCAAAAGTAAATCCATATTTTTGTTCAATTTTTCATCTTTTTCAATATCTTCTTCCAATTTGTCTTGCAATTCAATCACATAATTTTGCACTTTTTCAAATTCCAACTTAAAATGTTTCAAATCATTTTTCAAAGTCAATTTCTGATTTTCATAAATCTTTAACTCGTTTTCAATCTTCTCATATTGAAAAGAGAAATCACTTTCCGACATACCAAATTTTCTTCTGAAATTGTTTTTCAATGAAAGCTTTTCTTGTTCTTTGTCTTTCAAAACACTTTCGCAATATATCTCATCTTTTTGAAGGTTTTGAAGTTTCCCTTCTTCAATTTCAAAATTGACGATAGCACTCCCACTTTCTTGAACTTTTTTCACTTTTCTTTTGAGAAAGAAAACAAGAAAAACAATAAATGCCACACAAAAAACACCAGAAAGATAAATCAAAATATTCTCTTTGAGAGCAAAGTAAATTCCAAGAAAAACAACAGCCAAAGCAACAGAAATAATGGAAAATATTAAAAATATATTATTTTTTTTCATTTTTTCAGCATTTTTTTCTGTTTTTTCATTATTTTTTTTATTTTCCAATTTTTTGTCATTCAAGTTTTTTTCTTGAAAAACAATTTCGCTTTTCAATTTTGAAAGTTGTTGCTTTTTGTCATCAATGAAAATATCAATCGCTTTAATTTCGCTTTTATATTCATCAAGTTCTTTCTTGATGGATTTAAGATTTTCACTTCGCCCCGAAAAATCACCAATCTTCTCATCAAGAATTTTCAAATCGCCTTCAACCTTTTCAATCTTCAATTTCAAGTCATTTTCGTGCAGCAAATTTTCTTTTAGGGTGCGTCTATCTCTTTCCAAATCAAAAGTTTTCATTTCGGCACGAATTTCGGACTTTTTGTTCTTAATTTTGTTGAGAGCAACAGTCAATGCACTGATATCATCTTTGGACAGGTTGCCAATAAGTGACCCGCGAATAGAGTCATTCACTTCACTTTCAAGTTCGTTTTGTCCAAAAAATATGGTCGCGTCAAAAGTATCTTTCCCGACACCAAAAATTTCTTCACCAAGATTGTCAGTGTAAGTTTTTGACGGCAAGTTGGTTTCCAAATTAACTAAAGAAAATTCATCTGTTGTTGCCGATTTCTTAAAGGAACGAAAGACTTTAAATTTTCCTTTTTCTGTTTGAAAAACAAGCGAACCTCCAAAATTTGCAGGCACCAAAGGTTGATATTTTGTTCGGTCATTAAACTTTTTTGAACTGTCAAAACCAAAAAACATCGCTTTGATAAATTTTGCAAGCGTGGTTTTGCCATAGCCATTTTCTTCACAAAGAGAGTTCAAATTTTCATTGAACTTAATCTCCGCATCGTTAATTTTCCCAAACGCATCAATATGGCAAGATATTATTTTCATAACGATATATCCTCCCCTTTAAGTGCCTCAATTCCGATGAGCGAAATTTTGCCTTTTTCCGCATTTGTGAGCTCGCTCGCCTTGACAGTTCGCAAAAATTCTCCTTTAAGCGAAAATGTTTCTTTGCTGTATTTCTCAAAATCAAAATCGGTTTCTGTTTCATCTTGAATTTCAAAATGAAAAAAGTTTTTCTCCAAATTTTGAAAAATAAGTTCGGTTTGGATTGGATTTTCTTCCTTGTGACGCCCTTTCAAAACCACTCGCACAATGTCGTCAGCACCCAAAAACTTTGTGACAGACTTAATTTTTTCCAAAACTTTGAAGTGGTCATCTTTTTCATCAATATCGATTTCAACAATTCGATAATCAAACTTACTTAATGGCACAAATGTGGAATTCAATTTTTTCATTTTGATGTCCAAAAGGAAAAAACCCTTTTTTGTGCCTAATGGTGAGACATCATTAAAAGACCGCCCTTCCAAACATCCGCAATATTGCCAAACCCCACGCGAATCAATCTTTCCGCCTTGCGTTTGATGAATATGCCCCAATGCCAAATAGTCGATATTTTTATTCGCCAAATTATATGTGTAAACACCACTGAAATAATCATCAGAAGCATTAATTGGCTCGTGAAGCATCAAAATATTAAATCTATCTTTTTCAAATTTGATGCTGGAATAAAAATTCGCATCCAAAGTTCTTATCGCACTCACCCCGCCAATCGTGATTTCATCATCAAAATCAACTGACGAGAAACGTTCGTCAAAAACAATAAAATTTTTCGGCAACTCGTCTTCTTCAAAAAGATGAAATCTGCTGTCGTGATTGCCCCAAATATACAAAAATGTTATTTTCGGATGATTAATAATCGCTTTTTTAATCAGGTTGACCGTTCGTTTGGTCGGCTCTTGCGTGTCGAAAATATCGCCACAAAGCATAATAACTTGGACATCATTTTTTTCCGCATATTCAAGGAGATTAAAAAAGTTTTGCAGAAGCTGGAGTCTCTTTATCTTCCTTTTTTCTGCATCAAGTCCACTTAACATTTTTAAATCAAGATGTAAATCTGCACAATGAATAATTTTCATAAAATTATTATATCAAATTAACTTTCAAATTCAAAATAAAATGATATCAAGTTGTCATATTTTAAAAAATTTATAAATTGCAATTCTTATAAAAATTGACATAATTCAAGTTATTTTTGAAAAATTAAATATTTTTAAGTGAAATTTACTAAAAAACAGCAAATTTATTAAAAAAATCACGATTTTTGCCGTGATTTTCTTAAAATTATAATTTTGGACTTGCTCCACCCTTTGTTCTTAAGTCATAAATTTCCAAGCATTTTTTGTTGGTTAAAATTGAAACATCATCTTCATTATTATACTTTTCAATATCGTCAGGTTTTCGGTCTATGGCAACTTGCACATTCAAATCAATTCTTCCGTCATTTTGCATTCTAAAATCAAGACCATTCAAGGTTTTTGTGAAGCGTTTTGCAACGGATGTCTCTTTGTCAATATTTTCAATCTTGTTCCACCAAGAATAGATTGTTTTTGCCACATTCAAAAATTTTTCCAGCGTCCCAAGATTATTCAAATCATTTGTTGGCACTTTTGGTCGACTTAATGAGTCTTTATCTTCATCCTTTTCTTCGTCTTTATTAGTAAACAAACTCATTTTGTCATTAACTGTGTCAAAATTTTTGTGAAGCAAATGATAATATAGTTGTGCCAAAGCAAAAATTGAGCCCACAGACTTAAACTTATCTTTTGTCACAGAGTCGCCGTCAAGCACCGCATCAACTTCATAACTTGGCAAAATTGTGTCTGCCTTTATTTTGAATTCTCTTGCAATCACTTTTTGCATCGTTTTGAGATAACGCATACAAAGTGTGTTGCACAAAATCTCATTCTCCACAATATTATCCACATTGAATTCTTCGCATTTGGTTTTCAAACCCAAACTTTTGTCAAGTTCTGCCAACCTTTTTGTGACTTTTATGTTATACTTGTTAATATCCAAAGCATTTTGTTGAATTTGGTCAAGGCGTTTTAAAATTGGCAATATTTGCGCATTGAACTTCGAACAATCTTTTTCCAAGGCTTTTTCATCAATTTCGCCAGTGCCACTATACTTAATATCAATAATTTTCACATCTTTCAATGAATCACTCAAATCATCAGTTCTTTTAATGACATCATTATAGTCAACATTCTGATCATAAAGTTCATTGTAAAGTTTGATATATTCATTGATGCGATAGGTTTTTTGAGCATAGCCTGCACCATATTTTTCATCCAAAAATCTTTCCACTCGCGTGAGTAAACGCACATAGTCAGTTTTGTATTTTTTCATATCAAGTTCGTTTTTCACTTCTTCAATGTGAGCATATTCCGCTTCCAACTTGGAGATTTTTCTCTCTTCGCGTATTGATTTTGCCTTCTCTTTTTTCTCTTTAAGTTTGTCCAACATATTTTTTGAAAGCTCATCAACTTCCTTCTTCTTACGCGGTGAAAGTGCCTTGTATTTTTCTTCATAAAGTTTTGCATCAACTTCTGGCAAATTTGCTTTGTCCGCTTCCACTTTCTCACGCTTTGTCTTGCTTTTTTCTTTGTTCACAACAAGGTCGGAAACTTGAATGTTGTCATTTTTAAGTAAATTAAGACAAAGTGCTGTGTTCTCAATGAAAAATGCTCTGAAATTAAAGTCCACATTCTTTTCATCAACAGCAAGTTTGGACAAAAAGCAATCCAATGTGTCTGGCGAGCAAGAAAGCACTTCGATTTTGTGTAAGCACTTGATAGCATTGTTTGCACCCAGATTTTTCACCAGCACTTCGGCAACCTTCTCAATGTTGTTAAATCCATCTTTGTTAATCGAATTAATCAAATTGAAGTGGTCAAGATTATACGCGAAATTTTGAGCATACTCTTTAGAATATTTCACCTTATCATCAATTTTTTCCGAAAAATCTTCATTTTTAACGATTTTAAACACACATTTTGCAAATTTTTCTTCAAATTCCATAACTTTTTCTGGACTGCAAAGCAAAATTGATGGTGATTCTTCAATTCTTTTGACCAAATCTTTTCGTGTCATAAGTTTTGGCACAAAATAGCCCGTCAAAAAATTAATATTCTCTTCAAGACGCTTAACTGGAAATTTCAAAAGTGATTTTGCCTTTCGAATAAAACTTTCAGGTCTTGCAAAATATCTTTCATTTTCTTTGTCATATGCAAAATCAGACAAAACCGCCAAAACTTCTTCCACTCTGTCTTCATTGACACCACAAGCGAAAGATGCACTCTTTTCAAAGAGTTCTTTGACATCCTTTTCTTCAAAAATTTTCAATTTCTCATTTGTGTAGAAATCCACATATTCTTTTTCAACAAGAATTTTTAAACTTTCAAGAAAACTCTTCAAAGATGCTCCACGCAAATTTTCCTTTATGGCAAGTTTGTGCGGGTCAATACCAAATTTCTTTGCTTCTTTAAGCACACTGCAGAAATTGTCAATTTGTTTTCTTTCAAGTTGCGTGTATAAATCAACACAATTTTTGATTGTTCGCTTTGCCAAATCTCTTCTCAAAAATTTCTCATCACTTGAAGTGATTTCAATGTCGTTATCCACAAACTTTTGAAAAATATCCGTCAAACCCAAAATAATCTCTTCGTCACGACTTGTCAAAATCTTCACAATCTCTTCTTCCATCTCTTTTTCGGAAAGATAAAAATTGTTGCGAAAAATTCTTTCTAACTCCTCAACCGCATACCCTAAAATTTCGTTTGAATTAACCATTTCTTGAAAACTTGAATCGTGAAATTCCATCATTCCCTCCGTTTTACCAATAAGATTATACTCCAACTTCATAAAATTGTCAATAGCGAAATAATTTGAAACAAACAGTTTGAAAATCAAAATAAATTTGCTATAATAAGTCAAGGTGAAAAAATGAAATTTATCGATGAATTGAAAGAAAAGACCAAAACTCAAAAAGTTAAATTGTATTTTGATATGGACGGAACTTGTGCTGAATATAATGTCGGCGAGAAAAATGATATCTTGACAAACAAAAAAGGATTCTATCTCACCAAACGCCCACTGAAATATATTCTGCAAAAAATGAAGGATTTTTCAAAAATGAATAATGTGGAAATTTGTGTCGCCAGCAACTGCCATTTTAAAGAGCAAAAAAACGATAAAATTGAATGGCTAAAAAAATACCTTCCATTCATCAAAATGGAAAATGTCAATATCATCGTTTTGAGTGAAATTACCTTCAAAAAAGAAGAGAAGGATTTTCTTAAAGGAAGATTAATAAAAAAGACCTTGAAAGACGATGAACACGCTTATCTTATTGAAGATGACCACGACATTATCAAAGCCACAAACAGCCTTAATTTCAAAAATCTAACCGCCTGCCATATATCCACAATAATTGATTAAACAAATTGCCAATAATTTGTTGACAAACACCCCTTAATTGTATATAATATAGTTGTTGTGTTATTAAACTTATTAAGACAAAAATTTTCAAACTGAATAAAAAAATAATTAATTTTAATAACTGACACCTTCAAAACCATACAATTTGGTTCGTGCTGATGTGGCTCAGTCGGTAGAGCGTCGCCTTGGTAATTTTAAAATAGCCAAAATTTGCACCTCAAAAAACAACAAAATTTAACTCAAAAACTGAATATGCTAATGTAGCACAGTCGGTAGTGCACCGCCTTGGTAAAGAAATTTTAGTGCCTAAAAAAGACTAAATAAAAAACTAAATATACTCCAAAATTATGGAGCCAAATATATATGCTGGTGTAGCTTAATGGGAAAGCGCAGCCTTGGTAAGGCTGAGAGAGCGGGCTCAATCCCCGCCACCAGCTCCAAATTATAAAACCCTTTAAAATAATGGCTTTGAGCCAATTTAAAGGGTTTTTATTTTTGTCAAAAACCGCAATGAGTGTATAGAGCCATTTCTATTTTTGAACCATTATCATTACCAGAAGTTTTTTGCT
>CALWEM010000015.1 GCA_944377315.1 uncultured Clostridia bacterium | reverse complement strand
AGAATATTCTACAATTCTCGTAATTCCCATGTCATAAGCATGAAAATAGAAATGATTTACTTCCGCATAAGGCGAAGTCCAATATTTAGCATATTCACTCGGTGCTTTTTCCATTATATCATCTTTTTTCCTTATTCTAATAAAAAATTTTCGACTTTTAACAAAAAAGTTTGTAAAGAATCTCCACACAAACTTTTATAGAAAAATATTAAGCTAGAAATTTTGTAAATTCAAGTTTATATGCCAAAAATTTTTTATTGTCCTAACTTGACATCAGCGCCGTGTCCCGCGTCAATCACAATGTGGCACAAAACATTGAAAAAGTCAAATTTGAATATTGTTTCCATCTTCTTATTGACAAACTTTATTCTTGATGATAAAATATTCTTATGAATGAATTTGATGGATTTTGGGATGTTATTGATGACGCTTTGAAAAAATCACCAGACTTTAAGGAAGAACTTTTGAAACAAAACTTCTTGGACTTTGGTGAAGATTTATTAAAGTCAAGAGTGAGAAGACTCCAAGATGAATATGCTTTTATTGAAGATATCAAAAAACTTTTCGCCTTGATGCCAAAGAGTGGACAAATTTTGTATACCAAACTTTTTGGACTCGACATTAATCACCTGGAGCGAATGACTCTTGCAGAAATTTCAGCACAGCATAACATTGAAATCAAAAAACTTGAAGATCTAAAACGCTGGGTGGTCAGAAAAACATTTGCCGGCAAAGAAACTTCCAAAATGTTGGAAAATATCTATAACACATATTGCCTTGACCCAGCCGAAAGAGAAAAATTGAAAAAAAAGAAAACTCGAAAAACCAAAGAGAAAGATAATTTTCGACAATAATCGGAAATTATTTTTTTATCTTTTGCTTTTGCTTGACAAATCATTTTCAAATATTAGATAATAGGAAAGTGAGAAAAATTCTTCTTATATTTTCATTATGTTTGTTGTGTTTGCCAAGTGTCAATTTTGCAAACGCTGAAAGTGAGAAGGAATATATCTGCATCGCCAATTCTTGCTATCTATACACTTCGCCAAGCCTTGGCGTGAATAATATGAGCGAGATTATGGTGAAGCACAAAGATATTCTGACACTTGAAGAAGATGAAAGTGGCAATTTGAAAGTTTACGATTCTTTTTACAGTGTTCTTTCAGTTAATGGAAAAACGACAAGTGGTTATATTTTTTCTCAATTTGTGGTGGAAAATTCAAGTGGAATTGAAACCTATCCAACTTTCAATGCCACACTCAAAAACGACACCAACCTATATGAAATTAATGGTGAAGAATTCACGGAAACTGACATCGCCTTGGAAAAAGGCACACGAGTGTTCTTGTATGAAGGTTTTGACAATGACATAACCGGCTATAACGCTGTGGCTGTGAAAATCGGAAACGAACTTCTCTATGGATATGTGCTTAAAAGCGAAGTGGCGCCAGATGGCATCAATCCAGCAATTATCTATGCCATCACCATTGCTCTTGCCTGCATTGGCATTATTATGGCGTTTCTCTTTATGAAAAACAAAAAGAAAAAAAGTGGCACATAACCTTGAATATGAAAAAAATATGTAATAAACTTTAGGACAAAGGAGAAAAATATGAATTTTTATAGTATCGAAACGGAAGTCGAAGATTTGAAAAAAATGGTTTGGCATTTAACTCGCAAAACCATTCCTGAACTTGAAAACCGTATTCACAGTTTGGAAGCAACAAACACTCAAAATGACACTCAAAATAAGTGAGAAAAGCACGATTTTTATCGTGTTTTATTTTTTTCCAATTTAAGCAATCTTAAAATATATTGAAACTTTTTTTCTTCTTCATCTCTCTTCACACGAAACTTTTTCATATTTCTCTCCTTTTATTCAATAATTGCCTTCACAGGCTCACCTGTTTCCGCATCCTGATAAGTCAACCAATAGCCAAAACCTTTCAAATTGTTTTTGTCAAGTGGAAGAAAAATCGGATAACCGGTCAACTCTTGTGGCGGTTCGTCTTCATATATTGCTGGAACGCCATAGCAAACATATTTTATCTTTTCGCCTTCATAGAGAAGTCCAAAAACATAGAAATCGCCATCGTCTTCATACTCCACTTTCACCCATTTTGATGCTGGAATCATCTCTTCCAAATTCTTTTCAATTGGATTATTTTCAAAAAGTTTGTCAATTTGTGGTTTCAAACGAAAGAAAAAATTTTCCTTTTCTTCATCAATATTAACTTCACTTTTTTCCTTTTCTTCCCCCACTTTTTCAGCACTCGCTTCCACTTTTTGAGCATTATAGAAGGCTTTTTTATACAAACACTCGGAGCATTTGTTTGTTTCCATACATTCATCAATGGCATTTTCAATCTCTTTTTTCTCTTCGGCATCAAAGTCGACTCCATATCGATCCAAAACATTTTTGACATTGGCAATTGTGGAATCTTGCGACAATTCGCTTATTATGTTGGCATAGATATCTTCCTGTCGCCCTTCACTTGAACCATACAAAAGCGGTTTTGCTTCGGCATCTTTGAAAACAATCACAGCACACGAGAAATTTTTGTTGAGAAAATCCTTTTCCAAGAAAAATGTGTATAGCGAATTTGATTTTTTGGTTAGTCCACTTTTTATCACTTCCTTGTCGACATAGAATCCGAGCGTCAAAAGCCCTTCAAATTCATATGGCAGATTGTAGAACCTTATCATTCCTTCAACATCATCATTTTTTCTTTCCAAAGTCAACACCGCTTTGATATTTGAAGAAGAATTGATGTCACTCAAAACAATACTTTTTTTCATCATAAAAAAACCTCTCAAACCAACTATAATAGTATAATTTGAAAGGTTATATGAAAATTAGTAAAAATTTGTCACAAAATGATGTTTTTTCACTATATTTGTTGCTTCAACTTGTTTTCCACAAATTTTGCAAGTGCCTTGACATTAAAACCTGCTTTTTCCACCACAACTTCACCATTTCCGCTGTATTGATAATTTTCAACTTCATATAGATAACTGTTTTTTGGCAGAATTTTAAGCGGTTTGGCATCGTTACTCATTTCAACATATATTGTCAACATATCCTTTGGCAAGACTTTAGATTTGAAACTTGTGGTTTGTTCTTCAAAAATTTCAAGCGATGGCATTGAAACCACATTGACTTTGTGTTTCTTGCCTAATTCTTTCGCCGTGGCAATTGCAAGTGGGACTTCGCTTCCGCTTGCCACAAGTGTGACATCTGCCTTTTGACCGCAATCATATATTATATACCCACCACACAAAGCAAGGTCGAAAGATGTGTTATCAATATGTGGAATATCTTGGCGTGTCAAACTGAACGAAACCGGCTTATAGTTTTTAAGACAATACATATAGCCCGCCACAAGTTCCTTAAAATCACAAGGACGAAAAACGGTATTACCAATTAAACTTCGAAGTTGAGAAAGTTGTTCAATTGGTTGGTGTGTCGGTCCATCTTGCCCAACTGCAATGCTGTCGTGAGTGAAGAAACTCATAACCGGCAATTTCATTTGAGCACGCAAGCGAAGTGCTGGCATCATATAGTTTGAGAAAGTCAAAAATGTGGAATCAAAAGTGATGAAATCTTCATACACAGCAATTCCATTCATAATTCCAGCCATTGCGTGTTCGCGAACACCAAAGTGAATGTTTTTGCCACGCCTATTACCTTTGGAAAAATTCCCAGCATTTTCAATATAGCAAAGTGTGGAAGGAGCAAGGTCTGCCGTGCCACCAATAAGTTGTGGACATTGATAAGCAAGTTCGCTCAAAGCATAATGATTGATTTTTCTTGTGCTTTGACCGTCATATTTTGCGATATTTTTCATTATTCTTTCAAAATTAATTTTCTTTCGGTCAAAAAAGGACAAAAATGATTTATAGAGTTCAGGATGTGTGCTACTATACATCGCAAGAAGCTGATTCCATTTTTCGTGTTCAAGTTTTCCCCTTCTCGTGCTTGCCATACAAAGTTGTCGAACATCGCTTGGAATGAAGAAACTTTCCTTAACACCCAATTTTTCCTTGAAAGCTTCAAGTTCTGACTGGTTGAGATATGTGCCGTGCACAGAAGAAGTCCCTTCTTTTTCTGTGCCAATTCCAATCGTGGTGTTGAAAATAATCAAAGTTGGTTTTTTGTTCTTTTTGGCACGTGCAATTGCTGAAGTGCAAGCACGATATGAATTGCCATTTGCCACATAAATAACGCTCCAGCCCATTGCGTGAAATTTCTTGCCGACATTTTCCTTGTTTGCCAAATCCAAAGGTCCATCAATGGTCACATTGTTGCTGTCATACAAAAAGATAAGTTTGTTGAGATTTAAGTTGCCCGCCAAACTGATTGCTTCCTGTGCCACACCTTCCATAAGGCATCCGTCACCCAAAAGACAATATGTGTGGTGATTGATAATATCAAACCCAACTGTGTTGAAACGCTCTTCCATCACGCTTTCAGCAATTGCCATTCCAACAGCGTTTGCCACACCTTGACCGAGTGCTCCTGTTGTGATTTCCACACCGTCCGTCACACGATATTCTGGATGTCCCGGAGTTTTTGATTTATATGAACGAAAATTCTTAAGGTCCTGCAAACTGACATCAAAACCGAACATCGACAAAAGTGTGTAATAAAGTGCACTGCCGTGACCTGCTGACATCACAAATCTGTCACGGTTCAAAAAGTCGGTGTCGGACGCGTCAAATTTATAGTGGTCTTTAAACAATGCAAACAAAATGGAAGAAGCACCCAAAGTGATTCCCAAATGTCCCGATTTTGCGTTTGAGATGGTTTCTGCTGATATCGCCTTGACATAGTTTAATGCCTTTTGTGTTATGTTCATAAAATACCCCCAAGATTTTTCAAAACTTTTTCTTTCACAAATTCTGTGTCCAATTTTTTGATTGGAATTTGTATTGTTGAATTCTCTTCAAGAAATGTGTGTCTTAATTTAAAATCAAGAAAACTCACCATTTCGTTTTCTTTGACATATTTTTTTGGCAAATCCAAAAAAACAATCACGCTTCTTTCTCTCAAAAAATTCTCGCTTTCTGCAAAGTGCTGATAAGACAATGATATGCAAACATTTTCATAAGTGGACAAGTTTTTCAAAACTTTTTTCTCCAACTTGTCAACATATTTAACACTTGCAAGTTCTTCCACCATTTTTCTGTCAATCAGTTCATATTCAATCAGTTCGCGAGCATTACAAAAAAGCATACCTAACTCTTGTGAAATCATTTTCGCGATTTCATTTGAGAACTTTTCGCATAATGAAACAATCACAATTTTGTTTGGAAGTTTTTTGTTCATAGAATTATTTTACCACAAACTTAATTTTTAACAAACAAATTTACCATATTTCACACATATTGTTTGGAATAAAATTTTTTCTTTTTCAAGTCGCGACTTTCTCGCACAGAAAAAATGGAAAAGAGAAGGACGAAATATATGACAATGAAAAGCGATTTTTCTTGAAAAATAAAACCACTTGCCATAATGAAAGTTTCACCTTTTTGAGATATGCCAATCGTGCCAAGTTCACTCGTGGAATAAATCTTTTTGACACCGCTTTCTTGAAGTCGAGAAGAAAGTTGCTCGTTAGGGAAATTATACACATTGTCAACACCGGCACTAATCAAAGCAATTTCCGGCTTTATCAATTCCAAAAATTCTTCACTTGTCGAATTCTTTGAACCGTGATGAGCCACTTTCAAAACATCAACATCAAATTTTTCATCTTTATATTGATCCAAAAACTCATTCTCACCAACCGTTTCCAAATCGCCAGTAAACATAAAGGAAAAATTTTCGCCCGAAACGGTCATAACCGGCGAATAGTTATTATCTTCAGAATAATAAGAAGAAAGCGGTGAATAAATTTTTATCACACTTTCGCCAACTTCAATTTCTTGTGGCAAAATGTAACTTACCTTTCCTTCTTTTTCCGCTTCTTCAATGACTTTGACATACAAGCCATCTTCGCTCACTTTATACCCATTTTCCTTCGCTTCTGAAGGAATGTTTATGATTGGACGATAAATATTTTCGACCTCAAAATTTTCAAAAACTTCCAATGCTCCACCAATATGGTCAGAATCTGGATGCGTCAGAAAAAGATAATCAATTTGTTGAATACCATTGCTTTTCATCAAAAATCCAAGTTCATTACAAAATTTTTCGGCATAATCTTCAAGACCAGTATCCACCAAAATTGATATTTTATTCGGCAGTATTATGAAAGAACTGTCGCCTTGTCCAACATATATACTATAAAGTTGCACACCGCTTTTAAGGCTCTGAAAACCGTGGAGATAGAAAGAAATTGCGACCTGATTGAAATATAAAAGAGAAGAGATGATGGTCAAAGACAAAGCAAGAAGAATCTCAATTATTATTCTCCTTGTGATTTTGAAATTTTTTATCTTAATAAAATATCTTTTGAGTTTTTCCATATCTAAACAAACAAAATATCGTCCTTTCCCATATCCTTATTCTTTTTCTTTGGATATTTTCCAGCAAAAACTTTCATTATCTCCGGCATCATATCCACAGCATTGCGATAACCAATATCCACCATCTCATCAATATTTTGAAGCTCTGTGGATTTGAATTTTTTGGTGTCGCTGGCAATGGTTAAATCGGCATTCATATACCCCTTGATGGCGTTACTTTTCATCAAAATTCGTATGGAACAAGCAAGCACATCAAGAGTTTTTGTGCTTTCAGTGCCATATGTGCGAGTGCTGTTGCAGTCAACCGCAATGACATAATCGCAACCAAAAAAGCGTGGAATATTTGCTGGTATGTTGTTTTGAAGACCGCCGTCACAAAGAAGATAGTCGCCAAATGTGACTGGTTGGAAAACGCCCGGCACACAACAACTGCCTGCAACTGCGGTCGCCAAATTTCCTTTTGAAATGCAAATTTCTTTCGTGCTTTTGATGTCAACTGCCACGGCAGAAAATGGCTTTTTCAAATTTTCAATGTTAATATCGCCAAAAGTGTTTTTCATCATCTCCACAATTCCATCAGTTTTGGAAGGAATGAAAAAAAGTTTGCTGGTGCGAATATCGCTTGTCTTCAACTCTTTGGCAATCTTCAAAATGTCCTCATATTTCATATCGTTTGCATATGCCGCACCCATAATACTGCCCACGCTCGTGCCTGCAACATAATCAAATTTTAATCCAAATTCTTGAAAGGCTTTGATGACACCAATATGAGTGATACCCTTGGCACCGCCACCACCAAAAGCCACTCCGATTTTATTTTTTCTTCTTAAAAAACCAAATATACTCATATTCATATTATATCAAACTTGCAAAAAAAATAAAAACAAAAATCAATAAGTTAAAAAGTTTTATTCTAAACCAAAATTTCTAAAAATATATTAAAATATGAAAAAATTTCCGTATTTTTACACATTTTTCACACTTATTTTGTTTTCTCTTTGTGTTTCGGTGGGTTATCTCATCTCCACCTATATCGTTTCAGCCAACCTTTTTCAAGCGACCACAAAGGTGGAAACACCTCAAACTTCCTACTTTCTTCTCTCAATTTTTCAAGACGACTCAAAAGAAAATTGTGAGAAAGTGCAAAAAAGTTTTCAAAACAAAAACTGTGCTGGCTATATATATGAAGAAAATGGAAAATTTTATATCATTGCCAGCATATATGACAACATAAACGATGCCGAACTTGTCAAAAGCAACCTTGAAAACAACGGATACAGCATTGAAATTTTAAATTACAGCACGGAAAATCTGACTTTTGAAGGAAATTTTTCAAACAAAGAACAAGAAATCATCAAAAATTGCCTGCAAATTCGTGGAAAAACCTATAAAGATTTATATGATGTTTCCATTTCGCTTGACACAAATGTTTGTGACGAACTCACTTGCCGATTAAAAATCAATGAAATTTATTCCACTTTTCTCACCACAAAAAATAATTTTGAAACCCTGTTTTTTGAACAAAATAATGTGACTATTTCAAAAATAAGAGAGATCTTTGAAAACATCGAAAACGAACTTAAATTTTTGACTGAAACAAAAGAAAATTTGTCTTCTCAAATTAAACTTGCCTATTGCAATATTATTTTGTCATAAATTAAAATATAAATAAAATAATATTAAAAATTCAAAAAAACAGCGAAAAAATCAAAAAAACAGCGAAAAAATTGCTGTTTTTTAATAAAATTAAATTATTTTTTGTTTTTATATTTATAAATCTTTCACACAAAAATTATTGCTTTCGTCAACCAAAATTCTTTTGCCGGCAATTTTTTCTTTAAGCAAAAGAAGAACAGATTTTGCAAACTTGTCTGCCATTTCAATTTCAAATTTGGTTGGTTTTCCACCGCGTTGCAATCTTCCAACAATTTGAGAACGAGCATCAATTCCTTTTTCTCTCAATTCCTTCTCAATTTGAAAAACATTTTTCACTTTTTCTTTCACAATAATCAAAGCGCCTTTGTCGTTTCGATAATTTTCTTTGACAATTTTTGAAATCTTTGTGAAAGCAATGTCATCTTTTTCTTTGATTAAATAATCTGCTTGAACTTCTTTTGCCACTCGTTCAGCAATGAAAGCTGTTTCATTCCCCATAACTTCAAGAAGAAGAGCTTGTCTGAAGGCACGAATGCTTGGCATTGTGTTTTGAACAGTGTATACACATTGACTGACAGCAGTGTCGAAGCCGATGGAATATGAGGAATTGATGACATCATTATCAATTGTTGCCGGCACAAAAATGGTGTTGATTCCATTTTCAAAAAGTTCTTTTGCACCCTTTTCCGAGCCATTTCCGCCCATAATGACAACCAAATCAAAGTCTTGGATATTTTTGACTGCTTTTTTGAAATATTTTTCTTCCTTAAATTGTGGATATCTTGACGAGAAAATCACACAGCCAGCTTCATTTTTAGATTTCTCAACAGCCTTTTTGTCAAGAGCAAAAATTTCGTTCTCAACAAGTCCTTTAAAGCCCGCTTTGGCATAATATATTTGATTTTTGTTTTTCCTTGAAAAGGTATACAAAAATCGATTCATTCCCGGTGCATCGCCACCGCTACACAAAACTAAAATTTTCATTTTGCCTCCTGAACAACAATATTTTCATTTCCGATAATTCCTGAAAGTTCGTTGATGAGATAGTTGTTTATTGTCACTTTGCCTTGAAAATTGAAAGCGGAACCGGTTGATGTGCATCGGATTATCACCTGTGCGTCACCTGGATATGAAGAAAGAGAGTTTTTGACTTTGGAATAAACATCGATATCTTTTGTGTCAAATCGAAGATATACTTTGCCTTTCTTGTCTTCTTTTTTCACTTTTTCTTCATCTTCCCAAAGGAAAACAGCATCTCCGACAAGTGACGGATTGTTCCCGTCACGCACATTGATTTTCCCTTTGATGGTCACCATATTATCTTCTTCAACAACATCTCGATATTTGGAATAAATCGCTGGGAAAAGTGTGACTTCCAAAACTCCAGACAAGTCTTCAATTTTGAGATAACACATATCTCTTCCCGACTTGGTGCGGTTTTTCTTCGCTTCCACAATGATACCACCGCAAGTGAATGGCTGACCGTCAAGAAGTTGCATTTCTTCGCTGAATTTGTCTTCTTCATCATCTCCTTCATCCATCATTTCTTCTTCAGGCTTTATGAGAGTGCTGAACATTTCAGAATTGAGAGTGAAATTATTGAATTTGGAAACGTGGTCTTCAAGCGGATGTCCTGACATATACACACCAATAATTTCACGCTCATATTTGAGTATTGTCTTTTTGGAAAATTCTTTTATGTCTGGATACTCAACTGTGTCCACAATATCATTTGTGGCGAAGAAAGAAATTTGACCCAGTTGTCTATTTTTCTTCTCTTTGTGAGCTCTTTGCATAAGCTTTTCGTAGACTGCCATACACGAAGAACGCGTTTTGCCAAATGAATCAAAAGCACCGCTCAAAATCAAACATTCCACCATCTTTTTGTTGATTGGATAGTCACTCATTCTGTCGATGAAATCTTCCATTGATTTGAAATCGCCATTCTCTTCACGCTCTTTTTCCATTTGCTCAATAATGGTTGTGCCCACGTGTTTAAGTCCGCCCAGTCCAAAGCGGATACCCTTGTTTTCCACTTTGAAATATGTCCCGCTTTTGTTGACATCTGGTGGAAGCACAGCGATACCTTCACTCTTTGCAAAATTGACATACTTGGTCAAACTGTCCGCCTTGGTTATGCGGTTATTTAACACAGCAGTCAAAAATTCCACTTCATAATAGCACTTTAAGTAGGCAGTTTGATAGGATAGATATGTGTAGGCAGCAGCGTGAGATTTGTTGAAGGCGTATTTGGCAAATTCTTTCATTTCATCAAAAATTTTCTCTGCCACTTCTTTTTTATGCCCAAGTTTAATCGCCCCCGGAATTGATTTTTTGCCTTCTGGGTCTTCCCAACCATTGACAAACTTCACTCTTTCCTTGTCGATTTTTTCCACCTGCTTCTTACCCATAATACGGCGAATATTATCTGCTTGTCCAAGGCTGTATCCTGCCATCACTTGAAAGATTTTCATAACTTGCTCTTGATATACAATACAACCATATGTGACATCAAGAATATTCTCAAGACAAGGGTCATCATATTCGATATGTTCTGGGTCTTGCTTGTTTTTCACAAACTTTGGAATGAAATCCATTGGACCTGGACGATAAAGCGAGATGCCTGCGATAATATCATCCATACAAGTTGGTTTCAAATCTTTCATAAACTTTTTCATTCCGGCACTTTCAAGTTGGAACACCGCATCTGTCCGACCTGATGAGATAAGTTCGAAAACTTTTGGGTCGTCATATTCCATCGAATAGAAATCAATTTTCACGCCATAATCTTCATAGACATAGTCGCACGCCTTCTTAATATCTGTGAGCGTGATAAGTCCCAAGAAGTCCATTTTGAGAAGACCAAGGTGTTCAAGTTCAAGCATATCATATTGTGTGACAATATCATCACCGTTTCTGGCAAGCGGAACGAAGTTTGAAACTGGTTCAGGCGAAATAAGCACTCCGGCAGCGTGAGTTGAAGTGTTGCGAGGCACCCCTTCAAGTTTGATTGCCATATCTGCAATACGCTTGACGCTCGGGTCGGTGTCATACATTTCTTTGAGCTCTGGAATGATAAACTTTTCATTTTCCGGCTTTCCAGTTGTGCCAAAATAATATTTCAAAACTGGCGGTTTTTTGATGCCGTCTGGAAGTTTCGCAGGAATGAGTTTTGTGATTTTGTCCACTTCTGGATATGGCGTTCGCAAAACTCGTGCCACATCACGAATGGCATTTTTGGCTTGCATACGCCCAAATGTGACAATGAGTGCCACGTGGTCAGAGCCATATCTTTGTCGAGTGTATTCAATGCTTTCTCCACGCCTGTCAGTGCAAAAGTCCACGTCAAAATCCGGCATTGACACGCGTTCTTTGTTAATAAATCGCTCAAAGAACAAATTATACTTAATTGGGTCAACACGAGTGATACCCGAACAATATGCCACCAAACTTCCAGCACCGCTTCCGCGTCCCGGTCCAACTGGAATATCGTGTTCACGCGACCAATTGATATAATCCCAAACAATAAGGAAGTATTCCACAAAACCTTGCTCTTTGATGACGGCAAGTTCCATTTCAAGACGATCAATAAGTTCCTTTGTCACTTCTTTATAATTTTTGTGCAAACCTTCATAGGAAATACGGCGCAAAAACTCATATGCCGTCTCCCCTGTTGATGGCTTATATACTGGAATATAGTTTTTGTTGCTTGCCAACTTATATTTTTCATCAACTTCAGCAATTTCGCCAAGAGATTTGGTTTTGATGACGACATTACATTTGTTGGCAATTTCAATTGTTGTGTCCAAAACTTCGCTTGGGAAAAGTTCTTCCATTTCTTCACGCGTTTTCAAATAAAATTCATTCGTTTGAAAACGAAGTCGGTCTTCATCTTCCAAATATTTTCCCATTTGCACACACATCAAAACATCCTGCATCTCTGCGTCTTCTTTGTTGAGATAATGCACATCGTTTGTTGCCACAAGTTTGACATTAATGCGTTTTGCAAGGTCATATAAATACGAATTGACAACCTTTTGCTCTTCGAGTCCGTGATCTTGAAGTTCAAGATAAAAATCACCTTCGGCAAACATATTTTTAAGTTTCAAAGCAAGTTCATCAGCATCATCAAAACGCCTTTGAAGTATGGCGGTTGGAATATGTCCAGCAAGGCAAGCCGAAAGACAGATAACACCTTCGCTGTGCTTCTTCAGTGTTTCATAGTCAATTCTTGGTTTATAATAAAATCCATCGACATAGGCAATGCCGTTAAGTTTATATAAATTGTGCAGTCCTTCGTTATTTTTCGCCAGCAAAATAATATGTCCGATGTCATCTTTTCCAGTTTTTTTGTGAAGGTCATTGCATATGTAAAATTCACAGCCGATGATTGGTTTAATTCCCTCTTTGACACAAGTTTCAAAAAATTGCAAAGTGCCAAACATATTGCCGTGGTCGGTTATCGCACACGAAGAATATCCCCTTTCCTTGGTCATTTCCACAAGCTTACCAATTCTTGCGATGCCATCCAAAAGAGAAAACTCTGTGTGAACGTGTAGATGCGCAAAATCTTTCATTCTTCTAACTCCTTTGCAATTTTGATTAATTTTCTGAATCTGTGGTTCAAGCCCGAACGCGTGAGTTTGATTGTGGAAAGTTTTAAAAGTTCATCCAAACTCTCTTCCTGATTTGCAAGACGAAGAAGAGCCACTTCTTTCAAGTCTTCTGTCAAACTTTCCAGCCCGATTGTGGAAATTATTGTGTTTATCGCTTCCACCTGTTTCATACTCGCTTCCACCGTTTTATTTATGTTTGCATTAATGCAATTCACTTGACGATTTACCTTGTTGCGAAGTTCTCTTGTGACGAGTTCATTGGAAAGTTTCAAAACACTTTCATTCGCTCCAATAAGAGCAAGAAGGTCAATAATCGCATTGACATCTTTAAGATAGAAAACAAAGTCGCCTTTTCTTTCAAATATCTTGCCGATAATGTTGTAGTTTGCAAGAATGGAAGAAAGTTCCAACAAAAATTCGTGATTCTTGGAAACAAATTCAAGATGATAACCAGTGGATTCACTTTTGCTCGCACCTTCGGAGAACTTGATGCTGGAAGTTGACGAGCCGATATACACCCCTTTAATAAAAGCACGGCAGGCACTGTCTTCAACAAGTAAACTTTTGTTCAACTCAAACACGAAAGAAATACCGTCCGAAAAATCAATCACACCAATGTCAAGGAGCAGTTGTTGGAAAATTTCCACATCAAACCGCATTTCATAAAAGGTGTTTTTGTTGATTAAATAATTCTCGCTTATCTCTTCTTCAATGTTATTGCCATAAAGTTTTTTGACAATTTTTTTAACATATGGGAAAAGTTCTTGAATATCAGAAACAATGGAAACAAAAAACTTGCTTCCACTTTTACCTATTTCGCCACAAGAATGAAAAAGTCCGGACAAAAAAGATATTGAAGAAGTGTCATCTTCAATTTCTGTCTTTAATATTTCAACTTTGGACTCGCGAGAAAAACTCAATTTTGACTCCTTTTTGTTTTTACCATAATATTATGTGAAATTTTATTGTGTGTTTATGATTATTAATTTTTTCTTTCGCTTAAACTTTATTTGTTAGAATCTAGAAAGTGACACGGTCACCAGTTCGCAACTGGACTTTTAAGTTAAGTCTGCTTTTGCTTATTTTCCTTGCTTCGTAAATCAAATTTGTTAGAATCTAGAGAGTGACACGGTCACCTAGAAACCTCGTTTTTTGTTAAATTTTGGCAATTTGTCAATATTCGCCACTTGTGAAAGCGGAATGTTTAGCCGATAGATTAAATTCATCCCATTGTTAACTTCACCCACTCTGTCTGGCGAATGTGCATCGGAATTAACAATGAACTTGACGCCTTCGCTTGCCATTGTCAAAATTTCATCATCGGTGAAGTTGATTCTCTTGCCATTCAATTCAACATAAACGCCTTTTTGTTTGCACATTTTTGCCACAGCCAAGGTGTCGGTTTGAAACCCATAGTTCAAGTGCGTGATTATGTCAATCGGATACCTGTCCAAAGCCTTCAAATACGCTGTGGTGTTTCTGTTGATTTGTTCGGCACTCGGGTGGAAAATTTTGGCAAGATCGGTTGCCCAATTCATATAAACTTTATCTTTAAAGGTGTTAGTTTTTGCCATCCGATGATACCCCATCAGAAAGATATCCAAAAACTCATAGTCTTCTTCCTTGACATCGACATCACCATTGAGCGAGATAAGATTTGCTTCAACGCCCAAAAGGATATCCACGCCGGTTATTTCGCGAGCATTCAAGATATCTTCTTGCAAAGAAGGAATATCTTTTCGCCTGACACCAAAAAGCGTGTGATTAAAGCCGTGGTCAGTTATCGCAATTTGTTTTAAGCCTTTTTCTTGTGCCACAGAGGCATTTTCCAAAACCGTGCCTTTGCCGTGTTTATGTCTTGAATATGTCGTGTGGGTGTGAAAATCTCCATATAAAAGCATAAAAAACTCCTTGTCTTTATTTTACCATTAATAAAAGAAAAAAACAAGCCAAGACGATTGCTTTTTCAAATTTGATAGATTATTTTTTTGAAAACGCGTTTATAAAAAATAAATAATTTCACAAACTTTCAAAATCAAAAAAGTGAAAAAATATCACTTTTCCAAAATTATCGTCACTGGCCCTGAATTTTCCTGCAAAATTTTCATATCTTCACCAAAAACTCCAAATTTTACCACAATGCCATATCTTTCAGTTATCATCTTTCCAAGTTTTTCATAAAGATAACAAGCCCGCTCTGGCAATTCCGCATTGGTAAAAGATGGTCGATTGCCGTGCTGTGCGTCACCTGCCAAAGTAAATTGTGAGACCAGCAAAATTTCTCCACCAATATCTCCGACAGAAAGGTTCATTTTGTCGTTTTCATCAACAAAAATTCGCATATTTGCAATTTTTTTGGCAAAAAAGTCAAGTTTTTCTTCGGCATCATCCTTTTCTGCACAAAAAAACACCACCAAACCTTTCTTTATTTTTGAAATTTCCTCTCCACCAACTGAAAGTGTGGCAGAATTAACCACTTGAATGACTGCTTTCATAAAATCTCCTATGTGGAAATATTATATCATTAAAAAAGCAAAAAGTAAATTAACTTTAGGAAATAACAATAATTTCCAGCACCATTTTTCTTTGCAATTTGATTTCAATATATTTGATTAGCGCAAGCACATCAATTTGCTTGGCATCACCATTATTTATGATAAATCCAGCGTGCTTTTTGGAAATTTCTGCCCCACCAATTTGCAGACCTTTAAGCCCACAAAGGTCAATCGCTTTTGCTGGAATAAAGTCGTTTTCACGCTTGAAAATACTCCCTGCAGAAAATTTGTCAAATGGTTGCGATTTTTTTCTTTCTTCCAAAAAAAATTGTTGCTGTTTGGCAATCACATCAATATCTTTTTCAAAAAACTTCAAAAAAACACCCAAAATAATTCCGTCAATATTCGATTTTCGATAGGAAAAATCAATATCTTCTCGCTTCACTATTTGAACTTTTCCGTTTTTTAATATCTTGACTTTGACAACATTTTCCATCGCCGAATGAGAAAACGCCCCGGCATTCATAAAAACCATTCCACCCACGCTTGCCGGTATTCCAAACGACCACTCAAAGCCACCCAAGCAATGATTTTTGAGAAAAATATTTAACGTAAACAATGGCACGCCGGCTTCGGCATAAACGACACCTTTCGACATCATTTTGATTTGATTGAAATATTTGAGCGAAATCAAAATCATATCAAGGTCATAATCGGGAAAAAGCAAATTACTGCCATTTCCAAGAATGAAATATCTCAAATTCAACCTTTCACACTCTCTTATCACCCTTTTGAGTTCAAAAATATCTTTTGGGAAAAGCACACTTCCCCTGCCACCAATATGAAAAGTGCAAAACTCTTTTAAGTTGGCATTTTCAATGATTTCAATTCCATTAAACATAGCATTATTTATGTTTTCATTTTCCAATAGTTTCCGATATTAATAAACAAAAACTTCAAATCAATTTTTCAAAAATAAAAAAATCCTATGAAAAACATAGGAAATTTTTTATATAATAAAGGTTAAATAAGAATTTTAAATTAAAATCAATCGCAATTAAACAAGTTCAACGATTGCCATTTCTGAAGCATCGCCACGGCGAGCACCCAGTTTGGTTATTCTTGTGTAACCACCGCCATTGCCCTTTTCTTTTGCTCTTTGAGCATATTTTGGAGCATAAACATTGAAGATTTTTTCAATGATTGGATGGTTGATGCCTTCAATGCGAGCTTTGAAAGCTTCTTTTGATTCTTTCTCTTTTCTTTGTTCTTGAAGGTCATAAACATAACTCATAATCTTTCTTCTTGCAGCAAGTTTCTTTGGTCCATCATTAAGAACTTCCTTCTTAACTTTCTTGCCATCAGCGCCCTTGACTTCTTTTACCACTTTCAAAGTGTCTTCATAAGAATTGATTGCAAGAGTGATGATTTTTTCAGCAACCCTTGCAGTTGATTTTGCTTTTGCAAGAGTTGTTTCAATTTTACCATTCCAAAGAAGAGTGGAAACTTGTCCACGAAGAAGTGCCTTTCTTTCTTTTGAAGGTCTGCCTAATTTTTCGTTAGCCATTTTCTTTCTCCTTTTTTAAAATTATTCTTCGTCCTTACGAAGAGTGAGTCCATAACTTTCTAATTTGTTGATAACTTCTTCAACACTTTTTGCACCCAAGTTACGAACTTTGAACATATCACTCTTAGACTTTTTGAGAAGGTCTGCGATGACATTGATGCCTGCTCTTTTCAAGCAGTTATATGATCTGACAGAGAGATCCATATCTTCAATTGGAAGTTCCATAAGTTTAACTTGCTTATCTTCTTCCTTGGAAACAAGAATATTCATCTCACTCATTTGAGCACAAAGTTCAATGAAGAGATTTACGTGTTCATTGACAATCTTGCCTGCCAAACTCACAATTTCTCTTGCAGAAGTTGTGCCATTTGTGGTTACTTCCAAAACAAGTTTGTCATAGTCAATACTGTTTCCAACACGAGTTGGTTCAACATTGAAGTTCACTCTCTTCACTGGAGAGAAAATGCTGTCCATTGCAATGAAATCAATGTTGTCATACTTGTCCTTGTTGTCGTCAGCAGAAACATATCCTCTGCCGTTGCCAATCATAAGGTCAAGATCCAAAACTGCACCTTCGTCCATTGTGCAAATGTGAAGGTCTGGGTTTAAAACTTCGCATTCATCGTTGAATTCAAAATCTTTTGCAGTAACTTCGCCCGGAGCGTTTTTGCGAAGACGAAGATATGTGATGAAGTTCTTTTCTTGGTTGGTGCATTTAACTGCAAGTCCTTTCAAGTTGAGAACGATGTCAACAACATCTTCAGTCACGCCACGAATAGTTGAAAATTCGTGAGAAACACCAGCAATGCGAAAAGCGATTGGTGCAGAACCTGGAAGAGAACTCAAAAGTGTTCTTCTCATACAGTTTCCAAGTGTGATGCCGTAACCCTTTTCAAGTGGTTCAACAACAAATCTCGCAAAATTTCCACCGTCAGTTTCTTCGCAAGTGATTCTTGGTTTTTCCATTTCCATCATAATAAATTTCCTCCTCAAAATTATCTAGAATAGAATTCAACGATAAGTTGTTCTTTAATATCACTGTCAACATCTTCTCTTGCTGGGTTAGCCAAAATTTTTCCAGTCAAAGATTCAGTGTCAAATTCAAGCCACTTTGGCATAACAATCTTCATACCTTTAAGTTGTTTGAACATTTCATTGTCACGCTTGCTTTCTTTGATTGAAATCACATCGCCAACTTTAACGATATAAGAAGCTATACTAACAGTTTTGCCGTTAACTTGAATGTGTCCGTGGTTGACAATTTGACGACATTCTGCTCTTGAAGCACCAATGCCCATTCTGTATATCACATTGTCAAGACGTCTTTCAATTAAAGAAAGCATATTTTCGCCTGTTACGCCCTTTTGACGAACAGCCTCATCATAATACTTTCTGAATTGATTTTCCAAAATACCATACATTCTTTTAACTTTTTGTTTTTCACGAAGTTGAAGTCCGTATTCAGTAACTCTTTTTCTTGAAGCGCCGTGTTGTCCAGGAATAACTGGGCGTCTTTCCATTGCACATTTCTTTGTGGTGCATCTTTCGCCTTTAAGGAAAAGTTTACGTCCTTCTCTTCTGCATTGACGGCACGCTGGTTCGATTTTTCTTGCCATTATCCTTTCCTCCTTTTAAACTCTTCTTCTTTTTGGAGGTCTGCAACCGTTATGAGCGATTGGAGAAACATCCTTAATTAATGTTACATCAAAGCCAAGAGTTGAAAGACAACGAATTGCACTTTCGCGTCCGCTTCCTGGTCCTTTAACATAAACTTCCACACTCTTCATACCCATATTGAGTGCAGTTTCAGCAGCTCTTTCCACGCAGGTTTGTGCGGCAAAAGGTGTGCTTTTCTTGGAACCTTTAAGTCCAAGCATACCAGAAGAACATTGAGAAATAACATTCCCTTGAATATCAGTGAATGAAACAATTGTGTTATTGAAAGAGGTTGAGATGTGAACTTGACCTTTTTCAATCTTCTGATTAACTCTTTTTCTTGTTTTTGTTTTCTTTGTTGTGTTTGCCATATTCTACCTCTTATTTACCTTTCTTTGAACTACCACTAACAATTTTCTTTGGACCTTTTCTTGTTCTTGCGTTATTCTTTGTGCTTTGTCCACGAACAGGTAATCCCTTACGATGACGAATACCACGATAGCAACCGATTTCGTTTAACTTCTTGATATTCATACTAACTTTTGATTTAAGTTCACCTTCAACGATAAGTTGATTTTCGATGTAGGAACGAAGTTTAGCCACTTGGTCTTCAGTCAAATCTTTCACGCGAATATCCATTGAAATTCCAGTTTTGTCGCAGATTTCACGAGAAGTCTTTGGTCCGATACCATAGATATAAGTTAAGCCATATTCCAATCTTTTGTCGTTTGGAAGGTCAACACCAGCAATTCTTGCCATTTTTTAATCTCCTTTTTAACCTTGTGTTTGTTTATGTTTTTTGCTTTTTGAGCAAATAACCATAACTTTTCCATTTCTTTTGATAACTTTGCATTTATCACACATTGGTTTAACCGATGCTCTGACTTTCATTTTTTTCTCCTTTTTAACCTTTTTCTCTCCAAGTTATACGCCCTTTCGAGAGGTCATACGGACTCATCTCAATTTTTACCTTATCACCCTCGATAATACGAATGAAGTTTTGTCTTAATTTGCCAGAAATATAGGCAGTAATCACGTGACCATTTGAAAGTGTGACCTTGAAAGTCATACTTGGAAGCACTTCTGTGACAACTCCTTCAAATTCAATGACATCTTGTTTTGACATAATCGCTTCTCTCCTTTAAAAATTTTCGAATTTCCGCATTGTCTTTTTCTTGTCCTGACAACCTTTCCATTTGAAAAGGTGTCTTTGAAGCCCGTTGAATATGTTTTCGGCTTTTTCTTTTCGGTTTGTTTGTTTTAAGTCGCTTGCCGTCAACAAGATAAACAAATTTTTCATCAGTTTCAATAACCACAAAAATTTTGTTTTTCTCTTTGCCGGCTGTGGCTGTCACCACATCACCCTTTTGGACGATATTTTGAGAAGTTCTCATCATCTTCCTCCAAGGTCAAGACTTCCACTCCACTTGCTGTGAAAAGAACAGTGTTTTCATAGTGCGCCGCAGGTTTGCCATCATAGGTTCTGACACCCCAACCATCGTCCTCGACATAGATTTCTTTCTTGCCAGCATTAATCATCGGCTCAATGGCGATTGTCATATTTTCTTTGATGACAGCACCGTCTGTTTCTTTTCCAAAATTTAGAACCTCTGGTGGCTCGTGCATTTTTTTGCCAATGCCGTGGCCAGCAAGTTCACGGACAACCGAAAATCCGTTACTTTCTGCGTGTCTTTGAATTGCCGAAGAAATTTTGCCAATTCTGTCACCCACTCTGGCGTTTTCAATACCCTTGAAAAAGCACTCTTTGGTGACACGAACAAGTTTTTCTTTTTCTTTGTCAACTTCGCCGACACAAAAGGTTCTTGTGGCATCTCCGCAATATCCTTTGTAGGAAGCGACAATGTCAACACTGACAATATCGCCTTTCTTCAAAATGACGTCTTTGCTCGGAATGCCGTGAACGACCATATCATTAACCGAAATGCAGGTTGCACACGGATAACCCATATAGCCGATGCAAGGAGCAGAACCACCACTATCTATTATAAACTTTTCTATGGATTTGTCAATATCAAAAGTGGAAATTCCTTCTTTTATTAGTGATTTTGCCAAAATCAGCGCATCACGAGTGATTTCGCACGCTTTTTTTATTAAGACAATTTCCGCAGGGCTTTTTTGTTGCATTATTTCAGCCCCTTCAAAAAGTTTTTAACTTTGTTGTATGTTTCTTCTGGCCCTTTTTCAGAACCTTGGACAACAAACAACTTTTCAGCGTAGAAGTTTATGAGTGGTGCGGTTTGTTTTTCATAAACTTCCAGACGAAGATTAATTGTTTCCAGATTATCGTCATCTCTTTGGAACAATGGTGAACCACATTTTGCACATATGGTTTTATCGTAGGAAGAAGTGTTGTAAATCTCACCACATTTAGAACATATTCTCCTGCCCACGCAACGACGCCTGATTTCATCAAGCGGAACGTCCAATTCAATCACTGCATCGATATCTGTGATATCTTTAAGTGCGATTGCTTGGTTGACACTTCTTGGGAAGCCATCCAAGATAAAGCCCTTTTTGCAGTCGTCTTTTTCAATTCGCTCTGCCAGCATTTTGATTGTCACTTCATCTGGCACAAGTTCGCCTTTGTCCATATAAGACTTGGCAAGTTTTCCAACTTCTGTGCCATTTTTTATATTTTCACGGAAAAGGTCTCCTGTGGAAATTTGAACGATGTCAAAATCTTTGACAATATTTCTTGCAAGAGTTCCTTTTCCAGAAAATGGTGCTCCGAGTAATATGATTTTCATAAATACCTCTCTTTAATTAATCCAAGAAGCCCTTATAATTTCTCATATACATTTGCGCTTCAAGGTTCTTATCAAATTCAAGTGCAACAGAAACCATAATCATAAGTCCCGTTGTGCTGAATGCGTTAACAAGTGTTGTCATAATCAAATTATCTGAAATAACTTTAAATGCCAAACTTGGAATAAGAGCGATAATCGCCAAGAAGAACGCGCCAAAGAGTGTTATTCGTCTTGAAATTTTCTTCAAGTATTCCGAAGTTTCTCTGCCCGGTCTTATACCCTTGATAAAACCGCCTTGCTGTTGCAAGCGTCTTGATATATCGTTTGTGTCGAAAGTTATCATTGAATAGAAGAACGCAAACGCAAAAATGAGAAGCGCAAGCAAAACGATATATACCCAAGAACTTGTGCCCAGCCAAGTTTGATACCAAACCATTGCTTCACTTTCCGGCCAGAACATACTGATGATAAGTTGAGGCAAAGTCAAAAGTGATGTTGCAAAAATGATTGGCATAACGCCTGAACTGTTCACTTTCACTGGAATGTAGGTGTCTTGACCGCCATACATTCTTCTTCCCTTGATTTGTTTTGCGTAACTCACTGGAATTCTTCTTTCACTGGAATCCATAAACACAATAAAACCGAAGATGAGAATGAGTGCAACCACATAGATGATAAGCATCCAAAGGTTGTCAATGTCACGACCAACTTCGCTGATTGCTGTGGAAATTCCAGAAGCAGAAGAAGCAATGATACCAACGAAAATGAGAATACTCATTCCACTTCCAACAATATTAAGTTGTGTGATTTTTTCACCAAGCCAAACGGTGAACATAGCGCCCGCCGTCAAAATTAAGACAATTCCACAACCAATGAGCCAAGTTGGCAGGTTGAGAATTGTGGTGTCGATTGCACTTCTATATGAAACAACAATACCGATTGATTGAGCAAGAGCCAAAACAAGTGCAGTTATACGAGTGTAGAATTGCATCTTCTTTTTGCCGTCTTCACCTTGCTTTGCCAATCTTTCAAGTGCAGGTATTGCCACCGTCAAAAGTTGAATAACGATTGACGCAGTGATATATGGCGAAACGCCGAGCGCCAAAATTGAACCATTTGACAAGGCATTACCTGAAAGCATATTCATAAGTGAAAAGAAAGTTGTTCCTTGTGTTGCTGATTCAATTTCGTCTGCAAGGTTAAAACCTGGGCAGACGATAGCACAACCCACTCTATACACAAGGATAAGAGCAAGCACAATCAAGAGTTTTTTTCTTAAATCTTTTACTTTAAAAGCATTAAAAAGAGTTTTAAACATAGATTACTCCTCTATTTCGATTTTTCCACCCGCTTTTTCAATTTTTTCAATTGCAGATTTTGTGGCTTTCTTTGCTTTGATAACTAATGGTTTTGTGATTTCACCATTTCCAAGCACTTTAAGCCCATATGGCATACGCTTGCCAACCACTCTTGTTTCATACAAAAGTTCTTCAGTGATAACTGTGTTTGGTTCGAAGATTTCAAGGTCACCAACATTCACAGTGGAATAATTTTTGCGATTATTGTAGTTATTAAAACCACGAATAGGCAATTTTCTGATCATTGGAATGTTTCCGCCTTCAAATCCAGCTTTCACACCGCCACCGCTTCTTGCCCATTGACCTTTGTGACCTTTACCACTTGTCTTGCCAATGCCAGAACCGATACCGCGACCAACTCTAAATTTTTTAGTTACAGAACCTTCTGCTGGTTTAAGATTTTCTAATTTCATACTATGCTCCTTATTCTTCAACAACTTCAACAAGGTGTCTTACGTGATGCAAACTCCCACGAATTGAAGGATTGTCAGGAAGAGTCCTTGTTTGATGTAGTTTCTTAAAACCAAGTGCTTCCAAAATTTTCATTTGATTTTTGTTATAACCAATAGCACTTCTAACATAGGTGACTTTCAATGTTTTTTGTTTACTCATTTTTCACCTCCGCTTAAATTTCCTCTGGACTTTTGCCACGGCGTGCAGCAATTTCTTCTCTTGATTTGAGTCCGATAAGTCCATTGATTGTTGCTTTAACAACATTAATTCTGTTAGTAGAGCCGTGAATTTTTGTCACAATGTTTTTAACACCAGCAACTTCCAAAACTGCACGAGTTGCACCACCAGCGATAACTCCGCGACCTTCTGGTGCTGGAATCATCAAAACGCTTGTTGCACCAAATTTTCCAACAGTTTCGTGTGGAATTGTGGTTTCATTAAGAGCAATTTTCTTCATATTTTTCTTGGCAACAACAGTTGCTTTGTCGATGGCGTTTGGAACTTCTGCAGCTTTGCCGATTCCCATTCCAACACTGCCTTTTCCGTCACCCACAACAACAAGAGCGGAGAAGTGCATTGTTCTTCCACCTTTAACGGTCTTACTAACTCTTCTTACTGAAACAAGGCGTTTGTCAAAACCATCATCAACCTTAACAGGTTTTTCTCTGCGTGGTTTTGAAGGTCTGTCTTGTTTGTTTTTCTTAATTTCTTCTGCCATCACTGCCTCCTAAAATTCCAAACCGGCTTCTCTTGCGCCGTCTGCGACTGCTTGAACGCGTCCAGTGTAAAGATAACCGCCTCTGTCAAAAACAACAGTCTTAATCTTCTTTGCAATTGCTCTTTTGCCAACAACTTCGCCAACAAGTTTTGCTTGTTGAGTTTTGTTACAGCCTTTCATCTTGTCCGAAACTTCCTTGTCAAGTGTGGAAGCAGAAACGAGAGTCACACCCTTTTCATCGTCAATGATTTGAGCGTAGATATTGTTCAAACTTCTGTAAACACAAAGACGAGGTCTTTCAGCTGTTCCAGAGAGATGTTTTCTTACTCTTTTATGACGAATAACTCTGTCTTTATTTTTATCATTAACAGTAATCATTTCTCTTCCTCCTACTTCTTGCCTTTACCAGCGGTCTTTCCAACCTTTCTAACAAGGTGTGCACCATCGATGTGGATGCCGTAGCCGTGGTATGGTTCATAAGGTCTTTTCTTCATAACATTGGCACAAAATTGTCCAACTCTTTGTCTGTCTGCACCACTCACCAAAATTTCGGTAACTGATGGGCAGGTAACTTGAATATCCTCTGGGATTTCCATTTCAATTGGATGAGAATAACCAAGTCCAAGTGTGAGTTTCTTTCCAGAAACTTGCGCTTTGTAACCAACGCCAGCAACGATAAGCTTTTTGCTCCAGCCCTTTGTCACGCCAATAACCATATTGTGAACAAGTGCTCTTGCAAGGCCTTGCTTTGCATTGAGTTCTGGCTTTTCATATGTGAAATGAACTTCGCCGTCTTTCACTTCTGTTTTGATGTTTTTGTCAATTCTTTCTTTCAAAGTTCCTTTGCTTCCAGAAACTGTGACAAATTCACCATTTCTCTCAAAGGTTGCACCTTCAAGTTTAACAGGTTTATTTCCTATTCTTGACATAGCACACCTCCTTACCAAACATAAGCGAGCACTTCGCCACCAACATTCAAAGAACGAGCAACTTTGTCAGTCACAATCCCTTTGTTTGTTGAAATGATAGCAATGCCGAGTCCGCTTATAACCTTTGGAAGATTTTCTTTGTTTGAATAGATACGAAGACCAGGTTTGGAAATTCTTTTGAGTCCTTGAATCACACTTTGACCTTCGTCATCATATTTGATGGTGATTAAAATATCTTTAAATTTGCCGTTATCAACCAAATCGTAACTCACGATGTAACCTTCGTCAAGAAGGATTTTTGCGATAGCGGTCTTTTCTTTTGATGCAGGAATAGTAACAGTTTTATGTTTTGCTGAAATAGCATTACGGATTCTTGTTAACATATCTGCGATTGGGTCTGTACTTAACATAATTCCCTCCTTACCAACTTGACTTTTTAACGCCAGGAATTTCCCCGCGATTAGCCATTTCTCTAAAACAAATTCTGCAAATACCATACTTCTTCAAAACTGCGTGAGGTCTGCCACAAATTGAACAACGAGTGTATTCTCTTGTTTTGTATTTTTGTGGTCTTTGTTGTTTTGCAATCAATGATTTCTTTGCCATACTCCCTCCTATCTAGCAAAAGGCAAACCCAGTGCCTTTAAAAGTGCTTTTGCTTCTTCATCAGTCTTTGCAGTTGTTATGAATGAAATGTCAAGCCCACGAATTTTCTCAACCTTGTCATAAGAAATTTCTGGGAAAATGAGTTGTTCTTTGATGCCCATTGAATAGTTTCCACGGCCGTCAAAAGATTTGTCTGAAATTCCACGGAAGTCTCTCACTCTTGGAAGAGCAATTGCGGTAAGACGGTCAAAGAATTCATACATTCTTGTTCCACGAAGAGTAACTTTCGCACCAATTTTCATTCCTTGTCTTACTTTGAAGTTTGAAATGGCTTTCTTTGCTTTTGTGGCAACTGGTTTTTGTCCAGCAATCAAAGTGAGTTCATCAATCGCTGTGTTAAAACTTTTTGAGTTGTCTTTCACATCGCCAAGTCCCATATTCAAAACAATTTTAACAAGTTTTGGCACTTCGTTAACATTTTTATATGAAAATTCTTTCATAAGAAATGGAACAACTTCTTCTTTATAGCGTTTTAAAGTTTGATTTTGTTCTTTCATTCTTCACCACCTTAACCTTCACTTTTTGAAGTTTTTTTAGTGTTCGACTTTTGTGTTTTTGCTGTTTTTGTTTCAGCAGATTTTGTTGTTTTCTTTGCAGGTTCTTTCACTGCTGTTTCTTTTTTTGTTTCCACTTTTTTCTCTGTGATCTTTTTGGTTGTTGTTTTTTTAACTTCTGCTTTTTCAACAGTTTTTTCTGTTTTTGCTGTGGTCTTTTTTGCAGGTTCTTTCTTTTCAGATGCCACATTTTTCTTGGCTTCTTTCTTTGTTTGTTTCACATATTCTTTGTCAAGAGAAGCGGAACATTTTTTGCAAACTCTCACTTTCTTTCCATCGATTTCTTTGTGAGCAATTCTTGTTGCTTTTCCACAAACAGCACAAACAACCATAACATTTGAAGCATCAATTGGTGCTGTCTTTTTGATGATGGCACTTTTTTCTTGTTGAGTTCTTGCTTTCTTGTGCTTTGTCACCAAGTTTACGCCATCAACTAAAACTCTGTTATTTTTAGGGAAAACTTCCAACACTTTGCCAGTTTTTCCTTTTTCTTTTCCTGCGATAACAACAACATTATCACCTTTTTTAACTGTCATTTTCATTAGCGGTTCTCCTTTTAAATAACTTCCGAAGCGAGAGAAATAATTCTCATATAGCCCTTGTCACGAAGTTCTCTTGCAATAGGTCCAAACACACGAGTGCCTTTTGGTTGCTTTTGGTTGTCAATGATAACAGCAGCATTGTCATCAAAACGAACGTGAGAGCCATCATTTCTGTTCAAACCCTTTGTTGTTCTGACGATAACCGCTTTGACAACATCACCTTTCTTCACATTTCCGCCTGGAATTGCTTTTTTGACAGAAGCCACAATAACATCACCGATGTTACCACTTCTTCTGAATGAACCACCCAAAACGCGAATGCACATAATTTCTTTAGCACCAGTGTTGTCTGCAACTTTAAGTCTTGTTTGAGGTTGTATCATATCTCTCCTCCTTAATCTGCTTTCTTAACGATTTTGATAACTCTGTGGTATTTATCTTTTGAAAGTGGGCGAGTTTCCATAATAATAACAGTGTCGCCAACACCACATTCATTATTTTCATCGTGTGCTTTGAATTTTTTAGATTTCTTTACGACTTTTCCAAATTGTTTGTTTTTAACAAGGTAAGGAACATTCACAACGACAGTTTTGTCCATACTTGCACTGACAACAACGCCTTGTCGTGTATATCTTGGTTTTCTATTTTCTTCCATTTGTTCCTCCTAACTCTTTTTCTCTTATTGCTGTTTGAACTCTCGCAATTTCTTTTCTCACATTTCTGATTGCAAGTGGATTTGCAAGATTTCTTGTTGCGTGTGAAAAACGAAGATTAAAGAGTTCATCTTTTAATTCTTTGAGTTTTGCATTCAATTGTTCAAGAGAAAGCGTTTTTATTTCTTCATTCTTCATTCTTCTTTACCACCTTCGTTAGTTTCAGTTTCTTCTTTCTTTATGAACTTAACTTTGCAAGGAAGTTTGTGGCCAGCAAGACGAAGAGCCTCACGAGCAATTTCTTCACTCACACCTTCAAGTTCAAAAAGAACTCGACCTGGTTTTACAACTGCAACCCAGAATTCTGGATTTCCTTTACCTGAACCCATACGAGTTTCAGCAGGTTTTTTGGTTACTGGCTTGTCTGGGAAAATCTTAATCCAAACTTTTCCGCCACGCTTAATGTAACGAGTGAGAGCAATACGAGCGGCTTCGATTTGATTGGATTTAATCCAGCAAGGCTCTGTGGCAATAATTCCGTAAGAACCAAAAGTCAAAGTGTTGCCTCTTGTTGCCTTACCCTTCATTCTGCCACGCATAACCTTTCTTCTTTTAACTCTTTTAGGCATTAACATTATTCTTGCCCTCCTTTATCGGATTTGCTTGGCAAAATTTCGCCTTTGAATATCCAGCACTTGATTCCAAGTTTGCCATAGTTTGTGTATGCAGCAGAAACAGCATAGTCAATATCAGCACGAAGTGTGTGAAGTGGAAGAGAGCCTTCCATATACTTTTCTGTTCTTGCAATGGTGTTTGCACCATCGATAACACCACTCACTTGGACTTTGCAACCTTTTGCTCCCGCTTTCATAACTCTTTGAATTGCTTGTTTCAAGCAACGACGCCATTGAACACGCTTTTCAAGTTGTTGTGCAATGCTGTCAGCAACAAGTTGTGCATCAAGGTCAGGTTTTTTGATTTCTTTCACATTGAGTGAAAGGTTTTTGACTGGACGAATAATTTTTCCAAGTTCCTTTTTGATTTGTTCAATACCAGCACCTTTTGTTCCGATAATCATTCCCGGTTTACCAGTGTAGATATTGATTGTAAGTTTTGCATCTGTTCTTTCAACTTCAACTTTTGAAACACCAGAATTTGCGTGTTTTTTCTTGAAATATTCACGAATATCGTGATCTTCTTTAAGGTTTGCGGCAAAATCTTGTTTGTTTGCATACCAAGTTGACTGCCAATCTTTATTGATACCTAATCTCAGTCCATAAGGATTAACTTTTTGTCCCATTATTTTGCCTCCTTCATTTCGTCTAAAACGATTTTTATGTGACAACTTCTCTTAACCAAGTGGTCAACTCTTCCGCGTCCTCTGAAGTTTACTCTCTTCATCATTGGACCTGGTGTTGTGTAGCATTCAGCAACAAACAAATTGTCACTTGAAAGTCCTTTGTTGTTTTCAGCATTTGCAATTGCACTTTTCAAAACTTTCAAACTTTCAGCCGCACCTTTTTGTGGCATAAAAGTGAGAATTGCAACTGCTTCATTGACTTTCTTTCCTCTTATGTTGTCCAAAACAATTCTAACCTTTGAAGAACTCATACGAATATCTTTTGCAACAGCATAAGGACGATTATCTTTATTTAACGCTCTTTTTTCTGCTTTTTGTCTTATTCTTGTAGCCATTTTTCACCTCTCTATCTATTTGACGCAGTTTTCTTTTGACCTGCGTGTCCTTTGAAAGTTCTAGTTAAAGAGAATTCACCAAGTTTATGACCAACCATATCTGCTGTGCAGTATACAGGGATATGCTTCTTGCCGTTATGAACAGCGAAAGTAAAACCAACAAATTCTGGGTATATTGTTGAACTTCTTGACCAAGTTTTGATTGGTTTCTTAACGCCACTTTCAGTCATTTCAAGAACTTTTTTCATAAGTCTTGGGCTAACATAAGGCTGTTTTACTTCTTTCTTCATACTTCTGCTCCTTAATTAATTCTCTTAACCATTAAACGGTTAGATGCTTTGTTTTTCTTTCTTGTTTTGTATCCAAGTGCTGGTTTACCCCAAGGTGTTACTGGCGTTGCCATACCAACTGGGCTCTTACCTTCACCACCGCCGTGTGGGTGGTCATTAGGGTTCATAACAACACCACGAACGGTTGGACGAACACCCATATGTCTTTTTCTTCCAGCCTTGCCAAGTGAAACAAGTTCGTGGTCCAAATTGCCAACTGTTCCAATTGTTGCACGGCAAGTCAAAAGAACCTTTCTCATTTCGCCACTTGGAAGACGAAGTGTGGCATATTTTCCTTCTTTTGCCATAAGTTGAACTTCT
Organism: uncultured Clostridia bacterium; assembly: GCA_944377315.1. Classification (GTDB taxonomy): domain Bacteria; phylum Bacillota; class Clostridia; order Christensenellales; family UBA1242; genus Caccovivens. The sequence continues at coordinate 24,003 of CALWEM010000015.1, read as the reverse complement.
GCACCAGCTGAACGAGCGAGTTGTCCGCCTTTCTTTGGTTCAAGTTCAATGTTGTGAATGAGTGAACCGACTGGGATGTCAGAAAGTGGAAGGTTGTTTCCAACTCTGATTTCCACATTTGAACCACTCATAAGAACATCACCAACTTTTAGTCCGTTTGGAGCGATGATATATCTTTTTTCTCCATCCTTATATGAAAGGAGTGCGATATACGCCGTTCTGTTCGGGTCATATTCAATTCCAACAACCTTTGCAGGAATGTTGTCTTTGTTTCTCTTAAAGTCGATAATACGATATTTTTGTCTGTTTCCGCCACCCTTGTGACGAACTGTGATTCTGCCCTGTGCATTCTTTCCAGCGTGTTTTTTCTTAACAGCAAGGAGAGATTTTTCAGGTTCAAATTTTGTTATTTCTTCGCCAGCGAGTTTTGTGTAGAATCTTCTGCCGGCAGAAGTTGGATTACTCTTAATTATAGCCATTTTCCCCTCCTATTAAGATAAACTTTCGAAGAAAGCAATAGGTTTTGACTTTTCTGTCAAAGTAACAATGGCTTTTTTGTAGTCGCTTGTTTTTCCTACCGTTCTTCCTTGTCTTGTGTTTTGAGATTTTTTCTTTCCTTTAACAAGGATTGTGTTCACCTTTTCCACTTCCACTTTGAATTTTTCTTCAACCGCCTTGGCAATTTGAACCTTGTTTGCGTTTTTGTTCACAATGAAAGTGTAGGTTTTGTTTTGAATTCCACTATAACTTTTCTCCGTAAGTAGTGGTCTTACGATAATTTCGTTTGCGTCCATTATGCGTTTGCCTCCTCTAAATATTCAATTGCAGATTCAGTTAAAACGACATTTTTGCTTGCCACAACATCATAAACATTCAAAAGTGAAACATCAACTGTGTCCAAATTTGGAATGTTTCTCACTGCTCTAATTTCCTTGTTTGTGTTGTCAGCGGAAACCACCAAAACACTTCCATCAAACTTGAAGGCATCAAGGAATTTTTGTGCATCTTTTGTTTTAGCAGATGAAATATCGAATTTGTCAAGAACTGTCACATTCTTATCTCTGAGTTTCTCACTGAGAGCACTGTATAATGCCACTCTCTTTGCAACTTTGTTAACTTTCTTTGAGAAATCTCTTGGCTTTGGAGCAAAAACAACTCCACCGCCTGTCCATTGTGGACCTTTTGTTGAACCTTGTCTTGCTCTGCCTGTGCCTTTTTGACGCCAAGGTTTTGCAGCGTGACCTCTAACTTCACTTCTTGTTAATGTGCTTTTTGTGCCTTGTCTTTGGTTTGCGTTGTATGCCACAATAACTTCGTGAATGAGTGGTTCGTTATACTCAACTCCGAAGATGTCATCTTTTAAAGTTTTTGTTCCAACTTCTTCGGCATTAATGTTATATACTTTAACTTTTGCCATTTTCCCGCTCCTTATTTAGCCTTTTTAACAGACTCTTTAATTGTCAGGATTGCCCCTTTTGCGCCTGGAACATTACCTTTAATTAAAAGTAAGTTTCTGTCTGCATCGACTTTAACAATTTCCAAATTTTGAATGGTAACCTTTTCGTTTCCATATTGTCCAGCCATATGTTTATTCTTAAACACACGAGATGGAGATGAGTTCGCACTCAAAGAACCAACTTCTCTGTGAACAGGACCTGTGCCGTGTGTCATCTTCAAGCGATGAGCATTCCATCTTTTGATAACACCTGAAAATCCGTGTCCTTTTGTTTGACCTGAAACATCAACTTTGTCGTTTTCAGAGAAAATGTTTGCTTTGATTTCGCTTCCAACTTCATAGTCGCCATCAAGGTCAAATTCTTTCATAACTTTCATTGGTTCAACTTTTGCTTTGTCATAAACACCTTTCATTGGTTTTGTGACATTTTTAACTTTCTTGCCGAATGCAACAACATATGCGTTGTAACCATCAATCTCTGTTGTTTTTTTGCGAAGCACAACCATTGGACCTGCTTCAACAACAGTCACTGGAATCACTCTTCCATCTTCGGCAAAGCATTGTGTCATACCAATTTTCTTTCCGATTATTGCCTTACTCACTTCTCTTTACCTCCTTACAGACTGATTTTAATCTCAACGCCGGCAGGAAGTTCAAGTTTCATAAGTGCATCAATCGCCTTGTTTGTTGGATTATAGATATCAATAAGTCTTTTGTGGGTTTTGCTTTCAAATTGTTCTCTTGAATCTTTATCCTTGTGAGGAGAACGAATCACAGTCACCACTTCTCTGTCTGTTGGAAGTGGAATTGGCCCAGAAACCTTTGCACCATTCTTGCCAGCAGTTTCAATAATTCTTTTGCACGCTTGGTCAATGAGTGAATGTTCATAGGCTTTAAGTTTAATTCTCATTTTTTGTGTTGCCATTTAATTTACCTCCTGTATTAGCACACCGAAATGTTGCATTTCACACGAGTTGTCGTTTTCAAATCTAACTTTCCCACAAATCGTTTTCTCTGAAACACGCTCCCGTGTGTGTCGCGCTGTTATGTTTAAAAAAATGTCATTTCGGTCACCCCAGCATCTTTGGCTAGGATTTGGTCCACACAAATTTTCTTCCCACTGCTTGATTAAGTGTAAGTAACCTTGTGCTTCGCCCCATAAATAACAGCAAGCATATTATAGCAGATGAAAAATAATAAGTCAACACTTTTTCAAAAAAAATTTGAAAAGTTGGAAAAATTTTCAAAAGTTATTTTTCCATTAAAATAACCAAGTTCAATAAAAAAACATACCCATTCAAGAAATCTCTTTATTGGCAACTTTAATATGAAAATTTATAGTATAAATATTATATAAATATAATCATCAAAACAAAAGAGTCAATTTCAGTTGATAACAAAAGGTTAAAATCTAAAGCAAATTTATCTTTTTTATATCGCCAAACAAAAACTTCTGCATCAAAAATCTTAAAATCTTTTTAAGTTGCTCAATCAAAAAAATACCTTTAAAAGCAAAAAAAATATTAAAAATTTCTAAAAAATATAAAAAAATCGCATTTTTTCTTGATTTTTTGCGATTTTTTATCTCTTTTTATTCAATTTTTATTTTTCCAGCGAATCCAAGTCTTTGACAAACTTAACAATGTTTTTCGCCATTGGCTCAAGCGTTGTGTAATACATTTGGTTAATATTTCCATAATCATCTGTCAAATATGAAGCACACATAGCCAAACCAAGCGATTGAACTTCTTCAGCTTGTTCAACTGTCAAAAAGTTTTCTTTTCGATTGTAACACTCATCAAGAGTTTTATTCTCTTTTATTGCATCTTTCAAAACTTCCTTTTCTTTATAAGGATTCACACCATCTTTAAACTGCTCAAAAAATTCAATCATAAAACTGTTATCAAGCAGGTTTCTGTTTGGTCTGAACGCAAAATTTTGAAAATCTTTTTTAACCTGCTTATAGAATGACAAATCTTTGATTTCGCGAAGAGCAACATCGTAATATTTCAATTCGCTTGTCGTCTGTTCTTTTATCAAGGTTTTGTCACCTTCAATCGACATATTCCTTTGAGTAAAGCCGTATGGCAACAAACATTGATAATATAAGTTTTCTCTGTCAAGTTTCACACTTTTGCATTCAATCATAGGTTTTGTGGCATCAACTGTAAAAGTTTTCCCGAACGGATTGCCAACCAATCCAACAAGCCAACCTTCTGAATACTCATTTGCAAAGATGGAATATCTTTTGCTTTGGTTTTTTGAAACAAAAGCAATGTTGGAATAAGGAAGCCCGCTCTCCAAGCGAAATTTACCTTCTTTGGTCACAACAACACTATTTGGACTAACATTCATTTCAAACTCCTTTCATCTATTATACACCATAAGTTTCGACTTGTCAACTTGATTGAAATTGAAAGATTGATGAGATTATTTCAAAGCATCTTAAAAAAAATCAAATTTTTTTTGAAAAATGTGCAAAAAATTATTGACAAACAAATATAAAGTTTGGTAAAATATGGCAGTAACCATTGATATTCCTCAGTAGCTCAGTGGTGGAGCAGGCGGCTGTTAACCGCAAGGTCGTAGGTTCGAATCCTACCTGAGGAGCCAAATTAAGACATAAAAATATGTCTTTTATTTTTTTATAAATAATGTAGGATTCGAACCTACGGTTCGCCCGTCCCGGCGGAGTGTTATCTAATAAGGGCTCCCGAAAGTGTTTATCACTTTTGGGAAGAAGGAAAAAACAAACGAATGGTAAAACTTTTGGTGAAAACAAAAGTTGAAATAAAGTGCAGTTTTTGACGCTGTTCGAGCGGAAAACAAGAACACCGCCTTGTTTTCTATTTCGCTCTCACCCTACCTGAGGAGCCAAATTGAAGCCGTGCATTGCACGACTTCTTTTTATTTAAACCGCCAAATTGTCTTGCTGTTTTAACCCAACAAAAAAGCACATCGGTAAAGTTTTCCAATGTGCTTTTAAAGTTACGAATTAAGTTTCTTCACTTCTTCAATAAGGTCGGCAAGTTTTTTGTTGATTTCTGCTATTCTTGTTTCGCTGTCGCTTGAATTTACAGATTTTGCTTCTTTTTGAAGATGCTCGATTTCTTGATAGATTTCATTTTTTCTTGCTTCATTATCATTCGCTTTCGACTCATCAAGATTTCTTATTGCCGTTTCAAATTCGCGGTTCAAATTATCTCTCATTTCAGTGAGTTTGTTTTCTTCTTCTGAAATTTTCTTGTTTATTTCTTCAATACTGTTCATATTTTTCCTTGGTCTCCCGCGTTTACCCTTTGGCTTAATCTCTGAATTGTTGACTATCTTCTTTGGTCTGCCCGGTTTTCTTTTTGGAGTTTCTTCCACATTTGTGACAACCTTTTTTGGACGCCCCGGTTTTTTCTTTGGTTGTTCGGTTGCAACAGGTTGCTTTCTTGGTCTGCCACGCTTGCCTTTTGGTTTTTGTTCCGTTTCAGTGACAATTTTTCTTGGTCTGCCTGGTTTTTTCTTTGGCTTGCCAGTGGTTGGTTCTTCTGTTACTGCTGGAAGAAGTGTTGTTTGTTCATCTATTTTATTTTCATCATTTGTTTCATTCACTTCATCCAACTTAACATCTTCAAATTGTGGTTGAATTTCTGCTTCTTCAGCCTTGTCTTCCACATTTTCTGCATTTTCTTCTTTCTTTTCTGTGTTAACCGCTTTGACATCTTCGCCGGCATTATTAATCACATTTGCTGCAACATTATATATATCATCTTTTTCATCGACATCTGTCATAAAGTCAAAAGCGTCAAGTGTGCTTAAATCAACAACTTTTTCGCCGTCATCATTTGTGTCAGCGTCTTTTTTCACTTCGTCTTGACGAACAAAGTTACCATTTTGGTCAAACACTTTTCCGTCAACATCGTGGAACAAGCCATCTTTGTCATAATAAGTGCCATTACTATAAACATAGTTACCTTCTTCATCATAGTATCCATCAGTTGCTTGCTCGGCTGACTCATTCTCGGCTGGCACAGTTGTGGTGTCTTGGCTTGCATCATACACACCTTGGTGAGAATTTTTGAGTTTTATTTCAAGTTCAGTGATACGATTTTTTGCTTCGGCATTTTCTTCTTTCAACTTGTTAAGTTTGTCGCTGAAAACTTTGTTAACCACTTTTTCCGCACTTGTGCAGAAGGTGTTGAAGAAGTTTTGATATTCGCCCAACATAATTTCTTCCACTTCTTTCTTACTTTGTTCAAGTTCTTCTCTGTTTCTTTTGATTTCTTCTTCAAGTTCGTTCTTTTCAAGCATATATCTTGCTTTTTCTTGTTCAAACTTTTGTTCCAAATCAGTTTGCTTTGCGATTTCATCTCTCTGACCTTTTCGCAAATAGTTGGTTTGAATTCTGTCGGTGGACTCTTCAAGTTCCTTGGTGTATTGAGCGACATTTTCTCTTGACGCTTGAAGTTTGCTTTGATATTCTTTTTGTGTGTTATCAAAACTTTTCTTTCTGGTGTTAAGGTCACTTTCCAATTGAGAAATTTTGACATATATTTTCTCTTTTTTCTTCAAGAAGATTTCGCTTTCCTTCATTGCTCTGTCCAAAACCACAGAACCATTGACACCGGTTGAAGAGAAGTCATATTTTTCGTGTTCAACATCTTGTTCTTTCACGCGGTTAAAATCTTCTTTTTCGCGTCTTGCTTTATAGTCCAAAAATTCACGAAGAACTGGTTGCCCTTTTTCAATTTCTTGTGGAGTGAAGAGAATTTGATAGTCAATATATGTTGGAAGATCCACGCAAGCATTATCCATAAATCTGCCAAAAAGAGAAACATTTTGGAAAATGGAATTCAAAAGAGCATTTTTTCTTGCACGAAGATAGATGGTGAAAATGAGATTGATAAGATATATGAAAGCAACCACCACAATTGCCCCTGCAAGAGCAGAAACTGTGAGCATATCGTTGCTGGCTGGAACTGCCATAATCAAAAACAGAGCCACCACAATTGCCCAAACAGTGGAAATCACATTAAGGTTTTTGATGTTAGAATTGTATGAAGAAGTTTTGAGCGGTTTTTCCACAAGGTTGTCAGTCGACATATATGTTGATGGTGCACCTTCTCGAAAGAGTATGTATTGTTGCCAAAAATAGCACAATCTTTTTGGTGCTTTGGTTTTCATCAAATTATTAAAATCACGGACATTTTCTTCCGTTATCACTTTACGCTCAAAGAGCCAATAGTTAAACTTGTCCAAACTTCGATTCAAACTTGCTTCATATGAAAAAGCAGACTTCACAAGGAAGAAAATAACAAAAAGTGCTTCCACACAAAGAGCGATGATAAAAATAATATCAAGCCCAAGCGTTGTTGTGGCACTTCCCAAAAAGTCAATAATATTTGTTACAACATCTAACATCGTTGACATAACAAACCTCCTACTTGACAATAGTATAACACAAGTAAAAAATAAATACTAATAAATTTTAATATTTTTTCAATAATTTTTAAATATTTTTTTTAAATTATTTTTTTTGCAATTAAAATAGCCTTAAAATACCTAAATATCGGACACTTTAATCAAATTATTAAAGCGTAAATTAAGTAAATAAACTTCATTAACCTTCAAGTTTAATCCACTTTCAATCGCATTTTTATATAATTTTAATTGCAATTTATATCTATTTATTAATTTTTCAGAATTATTTTCGGTGGAATATTTATAGTCAATTAAAATCACACTGCCATTTTCTTTCACTGCAAAAAAGTCAATGATTCCCTGCACCATAATTTCATCTTGAGAATTCTTTTCAATTAAGTTACAAAGCGAGTCTTTCATAATAAATTCTTGCTCTTTGAAAACTTTGCCATTGCAGTATGGTTTTAAAGTTAAGATATTATTATATAATAATTCCATATTAATTAATTTCCGCTGTTCTTCTTCCATTGATTTTTGCAAATTTTTTGTTACATCCATTAAGTTCTCAATTTTTTCAAAGTCGAGAATTTTTAAGGCATAGTGATAAGCGTTTCCAATTTCGACAACATTATTTTCCACATTAATAAATTCGTTGTTTTTTTGAAAAACATTGTCGTCTTCATATTTTTTTGTCAATCCTGTGACGGAATTTTTAAAGGAAATATTTTCTTTATTTTCATACAAATATTTAAAATTAAGATAATTTTGCACATTTTGGACGATTTTTTCATCAATTTTTCCATATTTTTTGTCATTTTTCTCAATTTGCAAATTTTCCACCTTTTCAATAATGTTGAAGGTTACCATATCTTTTTCCAAAACTTTTTCCGATAATAATTTTTCAATTTCCGGAGAAGCAAGCGTGGAAAAAATGTAATCAAAATAGGAATCAATTTTTTTCACAGAGAGTGGTTTCAAATCTTTTTTCTTGTTTTCGCCAATAATTATCAACCTGTTTTTTGCTCGTGTCAGAGCAACATAAAAAATCATCATTTCTTCTTGAAAACGCTTTTTTTCATTTTTCAAATCGATGGCAAACATCTTTATTGAAGGCTCTTCCAAATCACCTTCATAGAATTTTGTGGCAAGTCCCAGTTCGTCATCAAGTCGAATATCACCTTTTTTCTCCGCTCTTTTCAAACTTTTGCCAGCATTTATTATCATCACAATCGGATATTCCAGACCTTTCGTTTTGTGAATTGTGGTCAACAAAACCGAATCATTTTCTCCAACTGCCACACCATTATCTTCAATGCTGACATTTTCAAAATAACTTATAAGATTTGGCAAGTCGAACATAAAGCCCGATTTTTCAATTTCATTCAAAAACAAATTGATGGAAGCATAGAGTTCTTCGCCGTCATATTGAGAAAAGATATATGGATAATAATTTGTTTCTTCAAACAAAATTTCAAAAGCACGGCGATAGCCAAAAGTTAAGCCATTATTTTTAAAATCTTCAATTTTTTTCAAAAAATCAGCAAATTTTTCATTATTTTTGACAATTTCACATAGATTTTTGTTTTCTTTTTGACAAATCTGCAAAATTTCATCTTGGTTAAATTTTCCAAAATTGGACATTAAAACACTCAAAAGAGAAAGATTGTCTTGTTGTGAAAGTGCAATTTTTAAAACTGCAATAAGGATTTTTATCTCCGGCGTGTCGCTCAAATATTTTTTACTCATTGTGGTCACTGGAATTCCACTTTGAAGAAGAAATTTTCCAAGGTCATTGAAAAATTGATTGCGCGAACGAGAGATGATGGCAATGTCAGAATATTTCACTGGTCGAAAAACACCCTGCTTGTTGTCATAGATTTGAGTTTTGAGTTGCCTTTCAATTTCAGCACGACAAACTTCCATCTCGTTCATTGAAAGATTTTCTTCCATCTCGTCTTCTTTGACAGAATAAATTTCAAAGTCGTTTTTTTCTTTCTCACTTCCGCTCACAATGTCCACAAAAACACTTTTCTCGTTGTCATTTTCAAATTCATAGACATTTTGAAGCATTGATGTTGAAAGATAATTTATTCCAGAATTTTCAACCGTCATTGTGTTTTTGAAAATGCTGTTAACAAAATTCAAAACTCTTTTATCGCTTCTGAAATTCAATTTCAAAAACAAAGCATTACCATTTTCATCTTTTTCAAATTCTTCAACATCTTTCAAAAATATTTTTGAACTGGCAAGACGAAAACCATAAATTCCTTGCTTGGCATCTCCAACCGCCACAAAATTGCAATTTTCCGCCACCTTTTTGACGATTTTTTCTTGCAAACTGTTGGTGTCTTGATATTCATCAATGAAAACATACAAAAACTCTTCTTTGAAAACTTTATTAAAAGAGAGTTTTAACATATATTGTTCAAGGTCATTAAAATCTAGAAGATTCACGCTTTCTTTCTCTTTCTCATACTCTTCACAATAGAGCAAAAAGAGATGAATAAGTGCCTTTTCAAGTTCCGCTTTTTTCTCACTTTCCACTTTTTCATTGGTGAGATTAAGAGATATCAAGCGCTCTTTAAATTTTTTGAAATCTTCTTTGAGTTCTCCAAGAAAAAGATTCTCTTCTTCACTTATTTCTTCCTTTTTAGAAAATTTTGGCAAAGATAAATTTTTCACATTTTCAATTTTTTCAATAAGTGATGCAGAATCAAAAACACTGAAACAATTTCTTTTCAACTCATCTGCTTCGCCACCAAAATGACGAAGCTCCAAACTCTTTATATACGAATTTATTTCATCATCAATATAATCCTTCACAATTTGTTCAGCATTTTTATATATTTCTTGTTGCGAAGTCAAAATTTTGTCAATATATTTATCTTTATCGGACACCGAATGAGCCATTTGTTCAATTTCAAAAATGGCATCATTAAGTTTGTTTTCATCATATTTGAAAGCAAAATTTATAAGCGTCATCTCATCCGCATTTTCTTTTTCAAATTTTTTTAATGTTTGTTTCAAACTGGAAAATTTGATTTTTTTTGCCAAATTTTCGTCTGCAATCTCAAAATTTTCGTTAATTTTCAAAATATTTGCATATTTTTTCAAACAATATTCACAAAACGAGTGAATGGTGGAAATGTTTGAAACCGACAAATCATCGATTTGTTTGATCAAAAAATCTTCATCTTTTTTCTTTAATTTTCCAACTTCTTTTTTCAACTTTTCAACAAGCCTTTCTTTCATTTCAATTGCCGCTTGTTTCGTGAAAGTCAAAATGAGAAGTTTTTTGATTGGCACCCTTTTTTGACAAACAAGACGACTGATATATTCTATGAGCACATATGTCTTGCCACTGCCAGCAGACGCACTCACAATCATATTCTTTTTGTCGTTCTTTAAAACTCTTTCTTGTTCTTCAATTTTCATCTAAAAATCCTTTTTGGCAACCTGTTTCCTGTGCCCTTCATCTTTAAACTTGCAAACACTTTTGAATTCACATCTCTCACATTCAGATTCAAGTGGCTTTGGCAAGATATATCCACCCTCAATTTCATCAATCGCCTTTTCGCTCACCTTCAATGCATAGTCAAAATATTTTTGAAAACTCGAAACAAAATTGCCATATTTTATTTCAAACTCACCTTCTTTCACATTTTTGCGTTTCGTCCCGCCAATGATATCACTTTTGAAGTTGTCATCTTGAAATCTAAAATCAGAAGCATAACAAACTTCATTTTCCTTCAAAGTGAGTCCGTCCAAAAGTTTTTGTGGAACATTTTTCTTTTTGAATTTGTTTTTGCAATCAAAATAATAAACTCCTGCCAGCGTCAAGTTTAATTCCTCTTGAACAAATTTGGCATACAAAAATAGTTGCAATTTTTTTCCATATAACAAATCTTTCAAAATGCCATCAACCTTGCCAGTCTTATAATCAATAATTCTGAAATAATTTTTATATTTGTCAATTCTGTCCACAAAACCAACAAAATTTAGGTTTTTTATTGTGTTTTTTATTGTTTTTTCGGTGTAAATTGGTTTAAATTCACTTTTTGATTGCTCATAAACAATATTAGAAAGCATATTAAAACATTCGCGTTTTAATATTTTCACAAAAATTTTGTCATCCAAAACCACCTTGTCAAAAACCTTTTCCAAAGATTTTTCAAAGTTGTTTTTCAAAAATTCTTCAATTTTTTTATCATCTATTAACTTCAAATCCTTGAAATTATCCACAAAATTTTTGGCAAGTTCGTGCTTTAAAATTCCCACTTTTCGCTTGTCTTGGCGTGCGTGTTCTCTTGGCTTCACTTTCAAAAGATAACTCACAAAATGCTTGAACGGGCAACAAAAATATGTTTCAAGTTCGGAAACTGAAATTTTGTTTTTGAGCGGATTTTCTTGCAAACTTTCATAGTCATATGAAAAAACTTCTTTACCGACCACAAAATTTATCGAATTTGCAAAAGTTTTTGATAAATTTTTCTCAATTTTTTTGAAGTTTTTTTCAGCAACTTCCTTTGTGCCCAAATTGAAAGAAACAAGTCGCATCACCCCTTCTTCGTCAAGGTCAGGGCGATGAAAATTTTGATAACTTGTGGTGCGAATTTCGCATTTTTCAAACGCTTTACTTAAGTCTTCCACAAAAGAAGCTTTTTTCCCACCATTACCAAGCGGTGTTACGCAAAACAAAAAATTCTTTGCGTGTTGCAAAACTTCAAAAAGTTTCAAACGATTTCGTCTGTTGATGACACGAATTTCTGGTTCAATCAAATGTCCAATTTTTTCCAGTTCATCATCTGTTATAATTCCACAATCTTTTTCCGTTTTTGGAAGCAAGGCACTTGTCGCCCCCAAAACAAACAAGGTATCCACATCTTCAAAATAACTCTTTGTGGCATCGCCCACATAGACCGCATCAATATATGAAGGCACGGTTTCCACCTTGACACTTTTGAAAAGCGTTTCCATCAAAAAAATGAAATCTTTGAGAGAGATATTTTCTTGAAATTCAAAATTTTTTATCTCATCCAAAATCTTTTGAATCAATGAAATTGCCTGCTCATTTTCACTTTGTTTTTGAAGAGAAATAATTTTGTCAAAATAAAAATCTTTGTTTTTTTCAAGAATTTCTGCGATTTTTTGCCCAAAAACACAAAATTCTTGCATATTTTTTGATTTTTTGATTTTTTTTATTAATTCAAAAACATCATCAGGCGAGTGGTCAATTTCGGAATATTTCTCAAAATCATCAATTTCATAATACTCAATTTTTTCGATTTTTTCTTCAATATTTTCATTGTTTAAAAACGGCGAATTAACAAGATATTCCAAATTTTCTTTGGAAAAAGAAGACTCCGCAATTTTGAAAATCTTAACAAAAAATTGACTAACACTTATCTCACCCAGTGACAAAGTGTAGTCCATATACACTGGGATATTATATTCCGAAAAAACATTTTGCAACTTTCTAAAATAACTCTCTTCGGGCACGGCAATGGCAAAATCTTTATATCGTTTTCCATTGACGATTTGAAAGTGAATATATTTTGCCACGAAATCAACTTCATCTGTTATGTCACTTGCAATAATGTTGTAAAAATAATTAAAATCTGCCTTTTCTTCTTTTATTGAAAAAGCATTTTTCAAAACCGCTTTTTTCTTTTCAGTTAAGTCTCCACTTTTTTCCACTGCTTTCACTTTCACGCCGACTGAATTGGCATAGTTAAGCATCTTTTTGAAAGTGTCGTTTTCATATATGTAGGCATTCCCTTGCCATAATGGCTTTGCAAGAGCAATATAGACAGAATTCACCTTTTTCGATAGATGACAAATAAAATCATATATTTCTTTTGAAAAACTGTCAAAATTGACAAAATATAAATTATAGTTTTGAAGATCAAGAAATTCGCTCTTTTCAAGAAAAAAAGCCAACAGTTTTGAAAGATTCAACTTGTCTTTCAAAAGTTCAAGATATCTTTTGTATATCAATTTCAAATCACTCATCTTTTTTGACAAAAGTTTGTCGTCATATTCTTTTATGTCTTCCACCTTGACAAAACAATTGGAAAATTGAGAAAGAATCTCCTTGACTTTCAAACAAAAATCCACACCATAGTTTTGAAAATATGTGAAGTTTTTTTCATTTTCTTTTATTGCTTTATAAGTCAAAAGAATTTCTTCCATTCCACTCACTCTGGTGAACGGAATGTTATGCTCTCGCAAAATTTTCGCTGCAAGACGCGAAACGCCAACCACTGAAATATTGAAAGTGGACTTGATGTTCAAAGTGTCAAAAATAAGTTTTTCCGCTTGCATAGAAAAACTGTCTGGCACAACCACCAAATTTTTTTGTGCCAAATTTTTATGGTCAATCATCTTTATTGTTTCTTTTGTTGCTTCGAACAATGTGCCACTGAAAACAAAATTCAAATTCATAACAATATTTTAACACAAAAAAAGATATTTTCAAAATGAAATATCTTTTTTACGCCTTAATTTTGTCCACATTTCCACCAAAATTTTTGAATTTTTCTTTCAATTTCTGATTTTTTGCATCCAAAGTTTTGCTCATTTTTTCAAGAAGTGACAAGTTTTCTTTTTTCAAAATTTCATAGTTTTCTTTTAATGTTTTAAGCTCCTTCGTTTTCATATTAAGTTCGTTATATGCTTCTTTGAGAAGAAATGCCGAGTTTTCTTTTTCTTCTTTGAAACGCAAAGAACATTCTTCTTGTGCATTCTTTTTAATTAACTTGACAAGCCCAAAAAATAAACTGTTAATATCATTGTCTGTCAAATTTTTTTGCTTTTTTTGAAATTTGATTATATTGTCAACCTTTCCTTTCTCGCGTTTAAGATTTTGAAATTTGTTTTGAAGTCGCGTCATCAGTGTCATATCGCCACCACTTAATTTGATGCAAATGGAACGCACTGACAAACCTTGTTTTTTCATTTCTTCCACCTTTTTTAAAAACTCTTCTTCTTGGAATTTGGAAAAAGGAATAAGTTTGTTTTTCAAGTGATTTTGCAAATTGATTTGAAGTTTTTTTCTTCTTTCTTCGTCTTTTTCAAGATTGTCCACTTCGCTATAATAATAATTGCGCACACTGTTCTGTTTACGATGATATTTTTGTGCGTGTTTTGCAAATGCTTCTTTGAGCGGACGATTTTGACTCTTGCACTCTTCAACAACTTTAAACAAATTTCTGACTTCTTCATCTTGCCAAACTGAAAATTTCATATTCACCTCACCTAAAAAAATTATTACCAAATATTCTTTTTTAAAACCAAACTTTTTTCTTTTAATTATATTTTTGTTTGACAAAACAAACCTTTTATTTTAAAATATAATTAAACTTAAAAAAGGATTTAATTGTTATGGAAAAAATTTTGGTGGCATATTTTAGTGCCAGTGGAACAACAAAAAAATTGGCAGAAAACTTGGCAAAGGCAATTGGTGGCGATATTTTCGAAATTGAACCAGCAAAAAAATACACCGACGCCGACCTTGATTGGACTGACAAAAATTCAAGAAGTTCTTTGGAAATGGCAGACATCTCTTCTCGTCCAGAAATTGCCAACAAGGTAAGAAATTTTGGAGAATACAAATATATCTTTTTAGGCTTCCCAATTTGGTGGTATCGCGAACCTTCAATTGTCGATACCTTTTTGGAAGAATATGATTTTGCCGGGAAAATTATCATTTCTTTTGCCACATCTGGTGGAAGTGGACTTGGAAACACAGCAAAAAATATTCAAAATTTAATTAAAAACGCGACTGTCAAAAATGGAAAAAGATTTTCCTTTAATGTCACTTTTGACGAACTCAAAACCTGGGCTTATGGTGTGATTGAGAAATAAATTTCTCTTTCATTAAACACACAATCATTCCAAACGCCGTTCATTGCGATTTATATGATAATTATAATTTTCTTCCATTTGAAAAACTTAAAACTTTTTTTGAAAAAAACTTAAAATAAAAAGCCAATTTTCGGCTTTTTATTTTATTGCGTATTTAAAATTTTTGTATGCTTTGAAATTTATCACCTTTTTCGGCTTGGAAAAATAATAACGCTTGGTCTGTGGATTGAGAAATTTTCGAGCCTTTTTCTCTTCCAGCCTAAATTTTCCAAAATTTTTGAGTGCCAATTCATCACCTTTTTCACAAACTTCCAGAATAAGTTTTTTGAACTCATCAATTACCTTTTCGCATTTATTTTTTGTTATGTTCGTCTTTTTTGCCAAAACTTCCAACATTTCTTGTTTGTTCATATTAGCCTCCTAGATAAATGTTGGACAACAAGGGAAATTTTTAAACCACTTTTTTCTTCTTTTTCACATAAACAATGGTGATGAGAAAAGGAATGGTGATAATTCCATAGACAACAACACCAATCAAAACGGCAAGAAGGATGTTGACATACGGCGAAAAATATGCCGAGCGAATGAATGTGTGAACTGCCATAAACATCAAAAATGTGCCAAACAGCAGAAGGAAAATGTCTTTTGCTTTGACAGAAAAAGCGGAAATATTTTTGAGTTTCGCAAGCCCAAGCAAGGACACAAATGCTGTCATCACAATATTCCCCACCAAAATGGCGTATATATTGATTGAAGGCACAAGCGCCAAAAAGAATGATAAACCCGCACGCAAAAAACCGCCCAAAAGCGTTATTGTGAGAATATATTTAAACTGTCCGTTTGCCTGCAAAATCATTATTATATATTGCATTATAGCCGTGAAAATCGTGGCAAATCCACCATATAGCATAAGGTAGAAGGAAATGGTCAGAAGAAAGGGAGTTAAGTCGACATAAATCAAATCCAAAACTTCTTTTGAAATCGCCACAATGCCGAATGTGGTGGGCAAAATGAGATATAAAAGAGTTTTAAGCCCTTTTTCAATGATGACTTTTCCACCGCTTCCGCGAGAAATATGATAAGACAAATTTGGCAGAATCGCAGTGGTTATTGACAGTGAAATGATGAGTGGAAAATGCAATATTGCACCCACCACACCAGCTTGAAGCCCATATAGCGAAGTGGCAAAGGAAGAAGTCAACCCACTTTTCACAAGTTGCGGAATGATAATCAAGCCTTCAAAAGCAGTGACAAGCGGAAGTATGGAAGCACTGAACATCATTGGTAAATTTGCCTTGTTAAATTCCTTTCTCACAACACGAACAAAATCTTGGCTGTATATTTCCTTCTTTCTTCGCACTCTCACAGCATAAAAAATGATGAGAAAGAGAAGTGATATGGCTTCACTTGTCAAAACGCCCAAAAATGCTCCAAACACTCCCTGCACCACGCTTATCTTTGAAAAATAGTAACAAAACAGAAGTCCACTCGAAAAACGCACCACCTGTTCAATCACTTGGCTTATTGCCGTGGGCATCATATTTTCATAGCCTTGAAAATAGCCACGCAAGGTCGCAAGTAGGGCTCCCAGTGGAAGCATCAAGGCAAAAAGATAATAGGACGCTTGAGAAGAAATGTTTTGGAAAATGGCGATATATCTGCCAAAAATTAGGAACAAAACACCAAGTCCCAACCCAACACAAAAAGAAAAAATTAATGCTTGATGAAAGTAAATTTTGATTTTTTCATACCTTCCATTAGCGCGTGCCGAGCCAATCAATTTTGAAAGCGATGCCGTCACACCACCCGCTGTTACCACCAAAGCAAAAGAGTATATGCTCATAATAAGTTGAAAGACGCCAATCCCTTCAATACCCAAAAGATTTGTGAGCGGAAGACGAAAAAATGCCCCCAAGCACTTGCAAATAACTCCGCTTATCAAAAGGATGAACGCTCCACCTGTCACATTTTGAAAAATTTTCATATAAACACCACTTTAATTATTGACAAAAAATCCTTATTAAGTCATAAATTAGAGATATGGTGGAGAGAAAAGAAAAAAATATTCAAAAAATTTTAAAAATGATATTTACAAAATCAAATTGTTGTGCTATAATATTGTTGAATAGTTAAGAAAGGAGAATAAAATTATGACAATTTCAGCGAAAGATCTCGTGATTTACACAACCAAAAGTTCTGAAGACTACAGAGTTAAAATGCACGACTTTTTATATTTCTTCACAACTGGCAAGAAATTTAAACCTGTTTATCAAGAATTTGCAGAAGCAAATGACCCTGAAGACCCATCAATTTTCAAAGTGGCTTTTAACGGAATGCTTGGTGCGTTTGAAAAAATTCTTGAAAACAACAATATTCAGAATAATATTGCTTTGATTAATTATGACAAGTTTAAACAAATATATGAAAGCATTCCAAACAAACAAGGTAAAGATTTTGCAGACTTTTCAAAGGCTTTCACTTCTGCTTTGCAAGTTTGCAGTAAACATAACAATCTCCAAGCGGTAATAAACAATGATGGAATGCAAAAATAATAAAAATACTTTTGAAAGAGAAAATGCTTTAATCTGATGGTTAAAGCATTTTTTATGTAAAGAAGATAATGCGTTTTGCATTATCTTCTTTTTTATAAATCATTTTTTACATTCCCATTTCTTTTGGGGTCACACCATTGTTTGTTTTTCCCATATACTACAATTGTCTCCCTGCACTGTTTTCAGTATTTTTCACAATTTCGCCCACATTACTCTTTGCAATGTCTTCAGCATTTTCTCTAGTTTGAATTTGTCTTTCAGTGTTTTCCAACTGTATCTCTGCACTTTGTTCAGCAATTTCTTCAGCGCGCAACATACCCAAATTATCGGCGAGGCTTGCTGCAAGCTTGGCGTCACTATTTTCATTCACACTTTCATTTTCGTTTTGTTGTGGTTTTGGAGGCTGTTTTAGTGGACTGCCTGCAACTTTTGAAATACCTTTTTCAAATTTTGCAGGCTTTATCTCCACTCCTTTTGGTGGTTTTGGATAATATGGTTTTTCGCCTTTTTCGCCAAGATGCGGTTTCCACTTTTGCTCTGTTTTCTCCACCTTTTCCGCTTTCTTTTCTGCAACACTTGGCAAATCCATTTCTCTTTTCTCTTTAACACGCAAATTTATTTTCTCAAGCGGTGTGTAGAAATTTTCTATCACTTCTCTGAATGCTTTTTCATTATGCGTTTTCAAAACTTCATATCCGTTGTTCTTTTTGATGGTTTCGTCCAAAATATGCTTCATCATCGCATATTTTTGCAAAACGCTCGGGCGGTTTATGGCGTAGTTTTTGAGAATTTTGTTATATTCACTCAAAATTTTCTCACCTTCAACACCGCACTCTCCCAAAAGCGAAGTCATTCGAAGAATGTATATTTGTGACAATATTTCCAACAACTCACGGCTGAAATAATAATCAGTTTTGATGCCCAAAAGTATGGAATCCAAGTCCGTCACTTCCATATTTTCTCCACCGTCAGTTTCGCCATCGCCATTGTTTGAACCTTTTTTCAAATTCCACTCAATTGTGATGATATCAACAATATTTTTCCCGCCCGGTTGCACACTCTCACCAATCAGTGTTTTGTGTGTTTTTATCTCTTGCACACGGTCTTCGTCTTCAAGAAGGTAGATGCGTGCCGTGGAATATGTGGAAAAATTGTCGTAAACAATCAAAAATTTGAATGTGAAGTCCTTGTATAGCGAATGACAAAGAATCTTCCCAACTGTTTGGTCGTCAATAATTTTTGGCAACTTCAAAAGGTCACGAGCGACTTCTTGAGAAATCTTATACTCATCGCCTTCAAAATGCCCCAACAAAGAAGAACGAAGGATTATTTCCATTTGACTGTATCTCTCAAAATCTTTGAGTGTTTCATCAAATGATTTTTTATCATCTTCCTTCTTTTCTTCTGGCAGATTCGCCGTTTTTGTGACGTCAATTTCTCCTTCCACCACTTCATTTTTAACTTTTTTCTCTTCTTCCAAATTCACAGGAGTTTTGGTTTCCTTTTCTCCCATTTTTTCTGCCTGTTTTTTGAAAAGAGCTTGTTTTTGCATTTCCTTTTCCATATCAAAATTATACAATAAAAACAAGAGAAAAGCAATATTTTTTCACTTTTTTAAAATGGAATTTTTTATTTCTTCAAAAAAGTCACACAATATGCCCTGTTTTTCAGGTCATTCAAGGTGATACCATTTGCTTGACAATCGCCATTTTTGTTGAATAAACAACTTGCCTGACAATCAATTTTGATTGTTTTACTGTCACGCTGTGGTGCGTAGATTGGCGTCTTTGAAAACATTTGGCGACTTTTGTCCACCAACTCCTTTTCGCCCTTTTCAAACTTCTTGCAAACACAACTCTTGGCAACCATAATTTCTCTAGCCTTGCAAGTGTATTTGTCATTAAAAACACAACCTGTTTTGCGACATCGAATATCCATACTCTCTCCTTGAAGATATTATGCCCAAATTTTTGTGAATAAAATCACAGAACAAAATTTGACAAAAAAGAAAAAATATATTAAAATATCTATTAAAGCGAGGAAAAAATGAAAGTTGTGTTACTTAAAGATGTTAAAGGAACTGGAAAAAAGGGCGAAATAAAGGTGGTTGCAGATGGTTTTGCAAACAATTTCCTTTTCAAAAATGGCTTGGCAAAAAGGGCTGACAATTCCGCTCTTTCCGAAAATGCCATTCAAAAGAGTGCAATGGCGTTTCACAAACAAGAAGAAATCAATTCCGCAAAAGAGTTGGCAAAGAAAATTGAAGGAAAAAATCTTCTTTTGAAAATTAAGTGTTGCGAAAATGGCAAAACATTTGGTTCTGTCACAAGCAAGGAGATTTCCGAAGAATTTGCAAAACAAGGGATTAATCTTGACAAGAAAAAAATTGATTTGAAAGAGCCAATCAAACTTGCAGGAATATACACGGTGACCGCAAAAATCTATCCTGAAATTTCCGCCAAATTTAAGGTTCAAGTTGTGCCAACAAACTAAACAGGAAAAATGAAAAATCCACGGCATTTTTTGCTGTGGATTTATTTTTTATTTGGTTTCAAATTCTGTTATATCAAACCAATCTGGCGGATTAATTTCATTTTCAAACTTCGCCAAATTTATCTCTACCACAGATGGCACAATTTCATTGCCAGCCATTCCAAGAATGTTCATTTGGAACTCCAAACTGTCAATTTCATTGTTTTTGTCAAAAGAAACAACAATTTTGCCAGAGCCTTCCGTTTTCAATAATTCCACCATATCGGTGTCACCAAAAAGCCCATCCGCACCATAACCAATTGTTTCCATAACAAAAGTGGCATAGTTAAACATATCGACATCAATTGTCAAAGTGAAACCATTTTCATTTGTCACCTTCAAAACATCTTCTTGATAACAACTTTCAAACGCACCGTCATAGAACATAACATCAAAATATAAGAAAGTGATGCTCAAATTCATACTCTCTTGCGTGCCATTTTCAAAATCGGACACAACGCGACTGTCGTCATAGTCAATTTTATAGATTTTTTCACCATCAAAATATTCTTTTGTGCCAAATTTTTCAGCGCTATCCGAAGAATATGTTTGATAATCAAGCACATATTTTGACCAAGCTTCGCCATTTTTTTCAATTGTCGCATTCATTTCCACTGTGTCAGTCAAATTTTGTGCCATCAAATCATTCTTAAAAGAAATATTCGTCTTGCCAAATTTGGTGAAGATATTTCTGTTGTCAGTGCTGTTTTTGGTCATTTCTTGACCACTTATGCCGTCCAACTGCAAAGCGTTGACAATCAAAGTTTTGGTTTCTGCCAGTGAAATTGTCTGTTCTTTTGTTTCATTGCACCCAAAAAGAAAAAAGGACAGCGAAAAAAGAGCAAAAACAAGGGCAAAAATTGTCAAAGATATATTCATTTTTCTTGTTTTCATAAAAACTCCTTAATTAATCTTTATTATATCATTTTGATTTTGAAAAGTAAAATAAAAATAACAAAAAAAGCCGTTTAAACGACTTCTCTTGCGGACTGAATTTTTTTTCTTATTTCACAAGTTCTGTGATGTATTCCGTGTCGCCAGCGAGAACTTTAACAATCAAATTGGTTGGAACTTCTGGCTCTTCAATTGAACAAGCAGAACGAACCCAAAAATCATCATTTTCTTCTTCGTCCAATGTGAAGAAGGCACAACTGATTGTTCTGTCGCCAGTAACTTCAAGATAAGTTTCCTCTGTTTCATCCCAATATTGTGCACAATCTTTCAAAAGATTGGTTAAATTTTCGCCTTCAGAAACAGCGCTTCCAATGATTTCATCGTCTTGATAAATTTCAAATGTTATTTTATCAATATCTTCAATATTGAGATTATCAAAATTAATATTCACGCTTGTGTCAAGACCTTTTCTGTCTTCTTGTGCTTGCCACCAAGATGTCACCACTGCTGAATGAACTTTTGTTTCATCTTCCTTTGTTGTGACAGTTTCACCGCAACCAGCAAGCGCAAAGCCCAGTAAAACCACGCTCAAAACAGCTACAATGCCAGCAATAATCGATGTTATTCTTTTTGACTTTGTCATTTTTTTCTCCTTTTATTTTTTCATAATTTTTGTTTTTTCAGTCCGATTTGATTTCTTTCTCTCCCTTGAAATCAATTATATTTTAACAAATAGTGTTATATAAGTCAACAAAATCACATACATTACTATAAAATATTACATATTTTTTGTTTTTACTTTGTTTATTGTGTAATATTTTGTCGAAAATAAACTTAATCTATTTATAGGAGAATATATTATGGATAGCAATGAAATAATTAATAGAATAAGTTTTTTAAGAACGCGCGCGCATTTATCCGCTCGTAGTTTATCGCTTTTAATAGGCAAGAATGGTGGATATATAAATCGACTGGAAGCCAAAAAAGATTTTTTGCCGACAATGGAAACATTGCTTGAAATTATTAGTGCTTGCAATAGTTCAGTGGAAGAATTTTTCTATTATGATATTTCCGCCTATAAAAAAGATGCTGAAATTATTGACCTTTTAAGGCGTGTTAAGCCTGAAAAAAAGGATGCTATTCTCACAATACTGAAAAATTAGTTTGTTTTATTGAGTTTTTATGATAAAATACATATGATTTTATTTTGGAGTTATCTATGATGCCTCAAATTTTTGGTTGGGAACATTTGACATTTTTAGCCGCCTTTCTCGCTGTGACAATCGGTGGCACAATATTAATCAAAAAGTTTGCAAAAAGTGAGAAAAGTCAAGACATTATTGTCAGAATTTTGGGATTTTTCTTGTTTGTTTTTGTCGTTTGGAACAGACTTTCCATTGCGATTCTGGGTGGAAACCTTTGGAAAATTATTCCAGACAGTTTTTGTGGTATGACAAGTCTTGTTTTCTCGCTTGCCATTATGTTCGGCAAAAGAAACAACGCTGTTCTACACTTTGTGGTATATTTGGGTTTTGTCGGCGGTTTGCTGACCATACTTTACCCCGATTTCATTTCAGCATACTCTTCTTTCTTGCACACAATCACAATTTCCGGAATTTTACACCACGCCACAAGTTTTTATCTCTCCATTCTTCTTCAAATCATTGGTTGGTTTATTCCAAACTGGCGAAAGTGGTATTGTCTCCTTATCGGCACAACCGCCTACATTCTGCTTGGGCTGTTTCAAATCTATGTTCTTAATTTCTCAAAAGCATTCTACATCAACAAGCCGGCAGTCAGTGGCACACCATTGACAGTGTGGGTAATTATTCCAATTTTTGCTGTTGGCTATACTTTATATATGGTCATTCTTGAACAAATACGAAAATATCGCGCCAAAAAGAAAGATGTTGTGGAAAAAATGATAGAAATAATAAAATCATAACAGTCTATGACTGTTTTTGAGGTGTTTAAACACAAACTAAATCTATTCTAAACAACTTTAAAGCGATCCGTGACTGTTTTTGAGATGTTTAAGCACAAACTAAAAGCACAAACTAAATCTATTTTAAACAACCTTGAAGCAGTCCGCGACTGTTTTTGACAGTCCGTGACTGTTTTTGAGATGTTTAAGCACAAACTAAATCTATTCTAAACAACTTTAAAGCAGTCCGTGTCTGTTTTAAAGGAATAAACAAACGAATGATAAGAGTTTTGACGATAATCAAAACTCGAAATGAAGTGCAGTCTCTGACGCTAACCGGCAGTTCCATTTTTTGCCCGGAAAAATATCAAACTTTGTTTGATGCACGCTGAAAGCGTGCGGAACACTGCCTTTAGGAAACATATAAATATAAAAAGAAAAAACTCACCTCGTGCGGATATTCTCAAGGGCTCTCAAAAGTGTTTATCACTTTTGGGAATAAGGAAGAGACAAACGAATGATAAGAGTTTTGATTATCGTCAAAACTCGAAATAAAGTGCAGTCTCTGACGCTAACCGGCAGTTCCATTTTTCACCCGGAAAAATATCAAACTTTGTTTGATGCACGCTGAAAGCGTGCGGAACACTGCCTTTAGGAAACATATAAATATAAAAAGAAAAAACTCACCTCGTGCGGTGAGTTTTAACATTAACCGGCAGTGTTCCATTTTTCCGGGCCGTCGCCAGCCAAGTATCGTAGACGATGAGAAGCTTAACTTCTGTGTTCGGGATGAGAACAGGTGGACCTTCTCTCTATCGCCACCGGTTATGGTATAACAACATTTTAATTGCTACGATATAAGTATATCATAAAAACTTATAAAAGTCAACCAAAATGATATTATCAAAATAATTGAATATTGCTCACAAAAGAAAAGGAGGATATGAATTAAGCAATATTCATCAGAGATAAAATTCTCTGACAACTACATATTAATAGAAGGAAGCAAAAACCAAATCCGTGATTAAGCCCTCGACCTATTAGTATCGCTCAGCTGAACACATTACTGTGCTTACACATGCGACCTATCAACCTTGTGGTCTACAAGGGGTCTTACTAACTTATGTTATGGGATATCTCATCTTGAGGCAAGTTTCACGCTTAGATGCTTTCAGCGTTTATCTCAACCACACATAGCTACCCAGCTATGCCACAGGCGTGACAACTGGTGCACCATCGGTGTGTTCACTCCGGTCCTCTCGTACTAGGAGCAAGCCCTCTCAAATATCCTACGCCCACGATAGATAGGGACCGAACTGTCTCACGACGTTCTGAACCCAGCTCGCGTGCCACTTTAATCGGCGAACAGC
>CALWEM010000014.1 GCA_944377315.1 uncultured Clostridia bacterium | reverse complement strand
AACACAAGTTCCACAGCCAATACATTTTTCTTTATCAACCATAATACGCCTCCTAAAAGTTATGAATAATATAGCATAAAAAAGAAAATTTGTAAACCTTTTTTTAAGAAAAGCGGTTGAAAAAGAGTGGAAAAATATAAAAACAGAGATTTCTCTCTGTTTTAAACACAAATATATTCCGTCACAGTGATTGATATTTTCATACCCAAGAAATAAGTTGGACGCTGGTTGACAAGTTGTCCACCAGATGTGTAGGTCTTGATGTTGTTGAGATTATCGCCCAAATCGCGAAGGAAATATGTGTTTCCATCACCTGCAATTGCGAGATAGTCTTTGACAAAGTCGGAGAAATTCGCTGAAAGTTGACCACCCACGCTTTCAATCTCATCTTCGGAAGAGATGAATGCATAACTTGTCGAAGTTTCGGTTTCTTTCTTTTGAGCATTAAATTTCTCTGAAGTGGCAGTGAATTCTGTTAGATAATTTCTCTCGGAGGTCGTGAAGTTGTTGAAGAAATATAATGGTGATGAAAAGTCGCTTATTGCCGAAACATAACCTTCACCCAAGTTGAGCGAACGCTGTGAATAACTGCCAACAAAAACAATGTCTTCCATCACAGCAAGAGCGTTTTCATTGTGGACATAACCGCTCGCATTGTTGCCGGTGGCAATTCGCCATCTGACTGGCAGAACTTTATACCAATTTCCGCGATAGTTGCAATATTCTTCGCCGTCATAAATCTTGGCAGAAAGCATAAAATCTGCGAAAAAGTAGACATTTGGTGAAAGCGTGACGCCGTCCGTGTCATCAAGTGGGTCGTCTTCTTGAAGAAGAGTGATAATCGCGTTGTCAGTCAATTTTTCTTGTGGCATTTTGCCATATTCAATATACCAATAATCGCCTTCTTCATTATAATATGCCGGCACATTTGGTATCCAGTGAGCAAAAATTTCAGTGTCAGTTGTGGTGAAAGTATTACTTCCCACAATAACACCACTCTCATCAACAATCATCTCACCTTCGCCATTTTCTTCTGTGAAGTAGCCCTCAAAACGATAGCCCATTCGCGTTGGCTTTGAACTGATCGCAGTTATTTGTTGAGTTGTGCAAGTTTCTTCCAAGAAGAAGCCCGTGTTGTAACATAAATAAATATTTGAATCTGTTGTGCCATTTGTGTGGTTCAAAGTGATTTCATAAATCTCTGGCTTCCATTGAGCGTATAGGTCGATATCTTCGTATATATGAAAAACTTCGCCAAAATCATATGATGTGCCATTACCATTTTTGCTGGTGTTGAAGCAAACAAGTTCATAGCCCAAAACTTCAAAGCCGACATCTTTGACAAGAACGGAATTCGCGTATTGCAAATCCACAATCACCTCATCTTCGCCCATATTGGAATGATATCTGACTTGCATTTTCTTAAAGGTTGGGAAGCCGTCATTTTCCGAGCTATCAATCGTCCAAACTGTGTCAAAATCCCAAGGGTTTGATGAACTCCAATTGGTCGAATTTGTATACCACTCTTCAGTTCTTGCCACTGTGCCGAGATTGGAAAGATATTTACCTTGTGCATATGAACCTGTGTTGGCTGTTGAAGAACAATTCACTCCAAAATAGGAAGAACCAACGCCTGCATTTGGCGAAGCACCTTGAACATTTCCACCAGTTGATGTGCCAGTCACACTGCCCGTGTTGACTGAATTATATAATGATGAAACACCAGAAAGAGATTGCATAATTCCACCAGCATTAGAACCGCTGACACTTCCATAATTAATTAAATTATAAAATTGTCCGTAAGCAGAGCCAATCACACCACCGGCAGAGCCCCCTTTTATTTGACCAGAATTATAGCAATTATGAATATAACCAGTTCCATTTGTTGCAGCTAAATCTCCAACAATTCCGGCAGCATAATATTCACCATTGACAGATGAAGTGTTGAAACAATATTTTATCTCACTATAGTTTCCTGCATAACCAACCACGCCACCAGCAATAAAACCACGGATTAAAGAATTGACAATGCCGACATTTTTGATTGTTGTTTTGCTTGTGGAAGTGCCAACAATTGTGCCAAAAAGTCCTTCGCCTTCATTGTAAGTTGTGACGCCGTTCCAAATGGTGAAAAGGCCAGAAACGATTTGCCCACCGCCGTCAAAATTACCAGAAAACTTGTTGGCACTCGTCCCGATTGAATCCCACCAATATTTTGACATATCTATGTCAGCGGTTTGCCTAAAATACACACCCGAAAAATTCTCGCCATCAATGTTTACCTTATATGCAAGCCCAGCAAGTTCGGCTGGCGTGGAAATAAGATATGGGTCATCTTCCGTGCCACTCCCTTCAAAAGTGGTTTTGATTTCACTTTGCACTTCTTCGTCCGTCCACATATAGTCAAGATTGATTGACATATGTTCTTCCATAACGCTCCCTTGAAGATAAGGCAATCCTAGATTTGCCCAAGGATGAATCGCCCAAACCGTGTCAAAATCCCAATTGTCGTTACCATATGGAGACCAATTGCTGGCATTGGTATACCAATCCTTGTTTCTCACAGTGGCATTCAAATCTTCCACTCGGCTTAAACCATCATCTGTTGAGCCATCCGTGGATCCATAGCCAAATTCCAAGCCACAATTTCCACCCCAATATGAATATACCGCTGAACAAGAAGAAATCTGCCCGATGATTCCACCGCAACTAGAACCTAACACTTCTCCAAGATTGACACAATTTTTTATTTCAGCTTGATATACACTTGAAATAATGCCACCTTCATAACTTCCAGAAACGCGTCCAATATTGATGCAATTAGCCATTGTTCCAGAATGATAAGCTCCTCCAATAATTCCGCTTCCATTAGTAACATTTCCAGCATTAAAACAATTTATAACATCTCCAAAATTATTATATCCAACAATTCCACCTACATTAGAATCGCCACTTCGAATTTCACCGGTATTATAGCAAGCTTCAATAGTTGAATCTGTGCCACTATTTCCAACAATACCACCAATATATCGACCTGAATTGCCAACATCACCACCATTATAACAATTTCTAATTATGGATGAACCACCAGAAATATTCCCAACAATACCACCTGTGTAACCACCTGACACCGCAAAAACGTCGCCTTCATTTTGACAATTTGAAATTTCTGTGTAAGATATTTGAGCGGCAATTGCTCCGCAATAACTGTATGCCTCAAAATATGAGTCAACAATTTTCACATTTTTTATAACGGCATAATTGGAAGATGTGCCTTTGACAACCCCAAAAAGTCCGCGATAGTTATAACTACTGCTCGGTCCACCTTCTGTGAAAATGCCAGAAATTGTATGTCCGCCACCATCATAGTTTCCACTGAAATATCTTGATGTGTCATAGCCAATTGGCTCCCAATAAAACTCCGCCAAATTAATGTCGGCAGTTTGCAAAAAATAAACACCGGAGTATGTTTCTCCGTCATTAACATTCTTTGCCAAAAATGCCAATTGCTCTGCTGTTTCAATTTGATATGGGTCACTTTCTGTCCCAGACCCACCAGCGAAATCACTTGCATAATGACGAGACCAAAAATCATTTGTGTCATCAGGTCCAGTTGCGTTTTGAGTTAAGTTCTCGTTTGGAAAATCGTCAAATCCCCTCCCCGCTTGTTCTGTGGAGTAGTTATAATACAATAACGCACCACCAGCCGTGGCGACTGAAATTGAAAAAAGGATGGTGAAGAATGAAACGAGAAACTTTTTCATATCTAACTCCTTGTTTTTTTCATTCCTATTATAGCGAAAATTGTCTAATTTGCCAAAGAAATTCGCATATTTTCCAAATTATTTCTTCTTTTCTTTTTTAAACACCTTGACAAACTCACTGATTCCCAGTATGATTAAAAAGACTCCAAAAATGATTTTCAGAACTTTTGAAGAGATGACGCTCATCAAATATCCACCCAAAATGGAAAAAAGAACCCCCGGAATTATTATATAATATATATTTTTTATTTTTATGTAACCATTTTTATAGTGGATTATCATCGAGAAAATCGCCATCACAAGAAAACTTATAAGATTGATGCCTTGCGCAAGTTTTTGGTCAAATCCGAGAAATATGGTCAGAACTGGAATCAAAAGTGTTCCGCCTCCCATTCCAAGCCCGCCAAATATTCCAGATGCAAGCCCTGCCAAAACATACCAAAAATATATCATCTCTCCCTCCTAGACAATCAATCGTATTCCGCCAAGAAGCATTATGATGGCAAAAATCACCCTTAATGCCTTTGCTGGCAGAAACTTCAAAAGAAATGAGCCAATCACTCCGCCCAAAACAACCCCGCTTCCCACACTGGCAAGAGAAATCATTTCAAGGTTACCCGAAAGAAGATAGATGACGGCACTGACAAAAGAAATTGGAAAAATAATCGCGATTGCTGTCGCGTGAGAATATTTCTCTTCCAAATGAAGCACATTTTGTAATATTGGAACGCAAATCATTCCACCGCCTCCGCCAAAAAAGCCGTTGACAATTCCAATCAACGCTCCACAAAGCATCAAAATCATCTTCGCTTTCAAAGATAATTCGTCTTCTTTCTCCAAAAAATTTGCTTTTTTCTCCAATTTTCTCGACAACATACTAATATTATTGATAAATTTTAAGAAAATATTTGATTTTATTAGATAAATGTATTATAATGTTAAAGTTAAAATATTTAAAATAGGTGGTTTATGAAAAAACTTAAATTGAATTTCGCAAAAATCTTTTTATTCATCTTGGCTGTTGTTATGCCTATTTCTGTCACAGGTGTGGTTGGCACTTTCGCTCAATCTTTTGACAAAAAGGTTGCCAATGCTGAAACCTCTTCAATTAATTACTACAAAAATTATGTGGAAAGTGTTTCTCTCACAAACAATAACTTCAACTCCAGCACTGTGACTTCCATAAGTCAAAACCCTTCTGGCTGGACAAAACAAGTGTCTGACAGTCGCACCACTGCTGGTATTATCAGCACAGGCAATAATTTTGACAACTACAAAAACTCCACATATTATCTTTCTGTTAATCCAAAGGCAAAATCAAGTGACAGTCAAATCCTTATGATTAACTCAAAAACAAGTAAAGATGATTCCAAGTTGGCAAGAGAAGGCTATGAGTCTAACTCCTTGACCTTGTCAGCTAATTCTTTCTATTCTTTCCAAGTTGCTTTCAAAAGTGACTCAAACTATATTGAAGACACAACTTATATCGACAGAGGCACTGTTTCAAGCGATGTGACAATCTATCAAACCAACTTTAATGACGCCAAATTTGGCGAATACGTTTCAATGAATTATCATAGTTCAACATATTATGCGAAAAAAGACGCCACCTTGGCTGGAACTTTGGACAGCGAAATCACTTCAACTGAAGCTTTCTATTATGACGGCGAATATGTCGGTTTCCTTTATGATTTCACCGATGACGATGATGACACAAGAACGCCTATCTATGTCAAACTTGATGATGTCACCAATATCACCGTGCCAAAAAATGTCAATATGATAACTAACCCAGAAGACACCAGCAACACAATTTCTTTTGAAGAAGACTACACTGCTTCTGCTGACTCCTTCACTGAATATGAAGACTATTTGAGATTTGAAAAAGAAGATGAAGAAGGCGTTTTCTACTATATCGCAAAATCAAGAGTGAACTACACCGTTCGAAGTGGTGCAGAATATTACACCTGCTCAATCACCTTCAATCCAAACACAAACAGCAACACCAGCGGTTCATACAAACTCGCAAGCGGTGAAAAATATTTCTCTCAAAAAAATGACTATATTTCAAAAGGCGAATATGGTCAAGGTTCAATCTATGTTGACGGCTTGAAGGACGCTGACGGAAACAATGTCGACCTTTGCTTTGAAAAAGTTATCTCCACCGAATGGACAACTTTCTATTTCTTCGTGGCAACTGGCGACAGTGAACAAACCATCAATCTTGAACTTTGGCTCGGCAGTCGTGATGCCAAAAATGTTAACACAATTGAAAGCACTGGCGTTGTTTTCTTCGATGATGTGAAAGTGAAACAATACAGCGAAAACTATTTCTATGAAACCTATTTTGACTATTTGTCCGACAAAACTTTTGGACAAAACAAAGAGTCGAGCGTGAAGTTTTCTAACCTTAACACATATGACGAACTTGACCTTTCCGGTTTTAACTTTGACTTTGAAGACAATTCTGAAACAACTGGACTTACCGGCTTCAAAAAATCTGGCAAAGGTAATGCGATGATTGTTCCAATGACCAAAGACGAATTTGAAAATTTGACCGGTCACGATTTCGCCGGCTCTTCTTTGAAACTTTATGAAAGTTATGACGATGAAGGCAATCTCGTTTTCAAAGATAACAACAATGCCCTTGCTCTTTGGGCAGATGATAACTATGTTGAAGTTACCGCGAAAAAGAACCTTGGCATTGATATGCACGGCATATACAAAATCACAGTGGACTATAAACTTATCAATGTGGAAGGCACAGCATATTTGAAAGTCCAAGAAAGTGAAAATGTCTATGCTTTGAACAACATAAGTGAAGATTACTACGAACTTTCAAACGGCAGTGTGAGTGGAACAAGCAACGGTTCTTCAAACTTTAACAATCAATACAATTCAATGTCATTCTTTGTGAAAGGCTCTCATTTATATAATTCCGAACTTGAAATCACCCTTGCTCTCGGCTCTTCTGAAGAAAACGCAACTGGTTGTGTGGTGTTTGATGATATAAGAGTGGAAAAAGTTGACGACACTGCTTTTGAAGAAGCAGAAAACAAAGTGGAACTTGGCACTTTCTCGGAAGACCCAACTGTTGAAAATGGCTATTTCAACATTGTGACACAGGACGGCAATGGCTACCCTCTCACCCCTTCCGGTTGGACAATTGAAAACAACAAAGGCTTCGCTTTTGGCGGTGTTATTAACACCAAAAAAGAAGAATATGAAAAATATGAAAATGAAGCCAAAAAATATGAAATCGACTCCGAAAATCCATATCTTTGGGCAACTTGGTCAAATCCAAAAGACAGTTCGAACAACGATAAACTTTCCAACAATATTTTGATGCTCGCAAACCTTTCTCCAAGCGTTCAATCTGTCACCTCTCCAACTTTCTCTCTCAACGCAAATTCTTTCTATAAACTCAATTTCAAAACTTTGACTCGTTCAATTGACAACGAAGATATCGCGAACTTCAAATTGAGTGTGTATAACAGCCAAGATGTCCTTTTGTTTGAAAAAGACAACATTTCTTCTCCTGCTTGGAGCGATTTCAGCGTCTATTTCCAAACCTTTGAAGGTGCAGAAAGTTTGTATGTGGTCATTGAACTTGGCACAGCCAACAAAACTCAAACTGGATTTGTTTATCTTGATAATTTCACCCTTAAAACAATTGAATCAAATGAATTTAACACTCTCCCAACAAGCGCAAACAAGGTTGATATGACAAACTATTATCTCAATCTCCCAACAAACACCATTACCGACAATCTTTCCGATTTCCATTCATATGCCTACACAGGCTCTTCCAACAGTGAAGACAGTATCGGCGGAATTGTTAATGATGCATACTTTGAAAATGACCCAGAATTTATGATTGAAAAAGAAAACGATGAAGATGTCAAACTTTTCGTTATTCAAACAAACAAAGAAGTTTCTCACACAATTGAAAGTGCATATAACTTTGACTTGACAAGTGGTGGCTATTATAAACTCTCTTTCAAACTCAAAACAAGATTCATCTATGATGAAAACCAAGACTATGGTGATTTTGACATCAACGAACACTCATATGGTGCAACTGTTGGCTTGACTGGCTTTGACTATATGTCCAAACTTAAATCAAACAACGAATACACTGAATACACTTTGTATATTCACCCAACTGAAGACGCCACGGCAAAACTTCATATCGCACTTGTCAGCGATCACGCATACACCACTGGAATTATGGTTGTCTACGACATCAACTTTGAAGATATCTCCACCGATGACGACACCGTCCCACAAGAATACACATCAGCACAAGAACTTGTCGATGGAAGTGAATATGACATCAACACCGACCGCGTTGCCATCGCTGAAACTGCCGATGAAGAAGATACTGATGATGACACTGATGAAGGCGAAGAAACTGATGAAGAATCTCCAACAAATGACTATGCTTGGCTTTTGTATGTTTCTTCAATAATCACCGCTCTCGCAATCATTGTGGCAATTTTGGGATATTATTTGAGAAAAATCAAAATCAAGAAAATTGAAATTAAGCGTAAAGAAACCTACGACAGAAAAGGCAGTTTGCATCGAGATATCATAAGACAAGAAGCTGAACAAGAAAGAGCACAAGAAGTCGAAAAACTTGAAAGTGACATAAAGAAATTTGAAACTGAACTTGAAAACATCGAAAAAGAACACAAAGAAAAAGTTGTGAAAATGAGAAAAGATGAAAGAAAAGTGGTTTCAAAATCAACTGAAAAAGAATTCAAATTGTTCGCTCAAAAGAGAGATGTTTTGGCTGAAAAGATTGATATCTTGAAACATCAACTTGAAAATGTGAAGTCACCTGAACACTTACTCTCACTTGAAAGAAAGAAGTTTGCAGAAAATGAAGCAAAACAAAAACAACTTGAAAAAGAAACAAAAACTGCAAACAAAAAGAAAGATGAGAAGAAAAAGAAATAAAATGGAAGGGTCAAAAAACTGACCCTTTTATTTTTCAACAAGATTGAATATTAAAAACAAACTAAAAAAGTTAAGTTACATAAATACTGATGGTGGCAAAGTGATTTTGTTTATATTGCCCAATTTATATAATAAAAAGGTCTTATTTCCATATTGTTTGTTTTTGAAATTGACAATTAAATTCTTTTTGGTTATAATAGACAAAAGGAGAAGTTTATGAACAAATGGAACAAGCGTTTTATGGAACTCACTGAACATATCGCCACCTGGTCAAGTTGTTTAAGACGCCAAGTTGGCGCTGTGATTGTAAAGGACAAGAGAATTATGACCACTGGCTATAATGGCGCTCCAATGGGCGTTAAAACCTGTGTGGAAAAGGGATATTGTTTGAGAGATGAAAAACAAGTCGCAAGCGGAACGCACGCCGAAATTTGCTATGCCGCACACGCTGAACAAAATGCCATTATTCAAGCCGCAAAAGAAGGAATAAGTTTGAAAGATTGTGTCCTTTACTGCACTCATCAGCCTTGTGTTGTGTGTGCAAAAATGATTATCAATGCCGGCATCAAAGAAGTTATATACAAAGAAGGCTATCCGGACGATTTTTCCAGAGAAATTTGTGAAGAAGCAGGCGTCAAACTCACAAAATATGAGGATTTGGAGAAGGAAGACAAAAAGAAAATAAAGGTATACAAAAAAGTGAATAAATAGTTCATTGTGGTTATTTTGTCGATTGAAATAAAAAAATGGTGTTAATTTCAGCACCATTTTTTTATCAAAAATCATCGTTTGAATTTGTCATCCATTAAAAGTCATCATCGTCGTCATCATCATTTTCTTCTTCATCATCGTCATCGTCTTCGTCATAATCTTCATCATCAAAATCGTCATCCTCGTCAAATTCTTCATCGAATTCTTCATCAAGGTCGATATCTTCATCATCAATCGTGTCATCAAAGCCGATGTCGGTGTCAATGTCATCATCAATCAAACTGTCATCGCCGATATCTGTCACAGACGCCATTTCTCCTGTCTCTTCATCTTCATCAATGATTTCATCTTCATCGCGGTTGAGATAATCTTCCCAATCTGAATTCATTTCACCATCTTCGCTTTGATGTTCTTTCAAACAAGTGGAGCACATAATTTCATCAGGCGAAATATAGTTTGTTTTGCAAATTGGGCAAAGTTCAAGGTCCAAATCGCTGGTGTATTCATCCTTTTTCGCTGAAAGTTCGGCTTTGCAAACACTGCAAAGTTTTTCTTTTTTCTCAATGAAGTTAAGTTCGCATCTTGGGCATCTAATATAGACAGGTTTTCTCATAATATCTCCTTTATTTTCGCTTATATTCTACATTTTATCGGCTTGATTGTCAACTAAATTTCACACTTTTTTCACACTTTTTAAATTCGCTTCGGCTTGTGATGGTCGAAGATAGACAGGGTTCAAATTTTCGATTTTGACAGAGCGGTCATTTGCCACCAAAAACAAGGCATAATCCAGCAAGTTTTCAGTGGTTATCTCCACATAGTCGGCATTTTGAAGAGCCAAATCACCTTTCAAACACACCAATTTTTGCTTAATTTTTTCAAGTTCGCACTTTTCTATCATTCTCTCTTCTTGGACTTTTATACCACCTTTTTTATAACTTGCCACAAAAAACAAATTCGAAAGCCCGTTCAAAACGGTGGTAAAATCAATATTATTCTTTTGAGTATAAATATATGCCATAAGGTCAAGTGACGACACTGGGAAAAATTTGGCATCTTTCACAACTCCAATCGCCTTCATAATCGCCACCCCAATTCGTATGCCAGTGAATGAACCCGGGCCAACCACAACAGCAAAATTGTCGATATCTTGAAGTTTGACACCAGCAGTTTCGCAAAGAGCGTCAATCGTTTTCAAAACATTTTCAGAATGCTTACTTTTGGCATCAATTGTTCTTTCAAAACGCTTGCCATCATCCAAAACAAGCCCGATATTTGCTTCCATAAAAGCAGTGTTAATCGCTAAAACCATATTTTTCTCCTGTTTTTAAGTATACCACAAAAAATTTCATTTCCCTTGTTTAATGATGATTTTTCGCATTTTATCATTAATTTTGTTGATTGTGATGGTCAAATCGACTTGGTCAATCAGTCCTTCCACATTTTCCGGCCACTCCACAAGGCAGATTCCATCCAGCCGGCTTTTGTCAAAATATTCTTCGAAACCAACAGCGAGTGCCTCTTCCATTGACGACAAGCGATACATATCAAAATGATAAATTGGAAATTTGGCGTTGTATGTGTTGAGAAGAGTGAAAGTTGGACTTGTGACAACATCATCACTTCCCAAATATTTCACCAAACTTTTCACAAAAGTGGTTTTCCCACTCCCCAAATCGCCTTTTAGAAGGATAATCATCGGTGGTTTAATCACACGACTTATCGCCATTGCCAAACTGTCAGTTTGTTGCAAGTTGTGAATATCTGCTTCAATTCTCATATTTTCTCCTTATTTTCTTCCTTTTTGCGTTTTTGATGCCACTTGTCATAAAAATGCATAAACAAAAGCCCCAAAGTGCCAATCAGCACGCTGATGCCAAGCCCAGCGAGCAAATCTGTCAAATAGTGCTTTCCCAAATACATACGCGACAACATCACAAGCCCGACATAGACACAAAGTGCCAAACAAACCCAAACTCTCTGTCCTTTTTTCTTGTATACTGAAAATAGATATGCACCCAAAAATATGGCAATCATTGTCGCGCAAATTGTGTGTCCGCTGGGCATACTGAAATCTGTCACAACATCGCCAACACTGACAATTGTGTCGGTTATGTTGTATGGTCTAGGTCGTCCAATCGCCATTTTCAAGATATTTTGAATGAGATAAGCAAATCCATATGTAAACAAAAACCAAAAGGCATACTTTTTCTTCGTGAAAAGGAAGAAAAGAACAAGTGCCACCGCTCCAATGTAACTCCCAATCAATGAAATCACTTGAAAAGCACCATCAAAAAATGGAGTTCGTCCTGCTTGCAAAAATTCGATTATCTTAATTTCAAAATCCATAGAAATATTTTACCAAATTTCCACAAAAAAAACAAATAAAAATGACTTGATTTAACTCATAAGTTTTTCAAGTCATTTTGTTTTTTTGTCGCTTAAGCTTCGCTTGAAAGAATTTAGAGAGTGACACAGTCACCACACCGCGTGTGGACTTTTGTTGAGGTTGGTTTTTTAAATCCGCCTGTTTCATAAATCAAATTTATAAGAATTTAGAGAGTGCTACAAGCACGAGAAAGTTTTGACATTGACTGTTATGCGGACACCCAAGATTTCTTGCATCTTCATCTGCGTGCCAGTTGTGCCACCCGCAGAAATCGTTTGGGCATTGTTTAGATTTGAACCAACATCGCGTGTCCAGTAATATAGATAGCCACCCAAAATATCAGCCACAAGGTCAGAAAACTTGGCACTATAATTCCCACTGCCGAACACTTCGTCCATTTCACGAGTTGATGCAACTGTCGAGGTTGTCCCATTTTGAACCACAAGTGTGTCGCCAAAATTTAGGTCCTTAAATCGCTCGTAATAGAACTTGTTATCTATGTATTGAAGAATCCCGTCTTCTCTAATGTTAAACAATCCGCTTTCATTAAAGAAATAGGTTTGAAAATTATAATTAATTGATGCTTGTTTCCCTTCATAGTAAAATCCATCACCAAGTCCCAATTTTTCTTCATTCCAAATGCTGGCAAAGACCACTTTCTCACTCACTGCTGTCACATTGCCACTTTCAGTCGCAAAACCTGATGAATAATCCCCAGCAAGAACATATTTCACCGGCTCAACTTTATACCATTTATTCTCATATTGCACAAATTCCGAACCTGTTGGCATATCTCCAACTTGGCTTTTGATTGTGTATACTGGCAACTCTTGATTGGCAATTTGTATTGAACTTGATGTTTCTTTTTCCGCGTTATTTAACAAATTATCATAATTAATTGAAATTTTAAGTTTATAGTTATTAAACACAATTGTTGTGCCAGTGTTCCCCCAAATCCAAAATTTAAAGCCATCTGCTTCTGCACTCGCCGAAGAATTTATTGTCAAAGTTTTGGTTTCAATTTTGCCAGCAAAATCCACACTGGAATCGTTGTAATTTCTCGTTGATGTTTCACTTCCATTACTTTTAATAACATCAATCACAAACGAAGTTCCAGAACCATTTTGTATCTCCACACTTCCAGAAATATGTTCACGCTTAATGGTATACACATCTCCTTCATTAAACTTCAATCCGTGCAAAGATAATAATGTTGTTTGTTCCACAGTGGTGGCTGTGCAACTGCCATTCAAAGTCAATATGTTATCATTTTTGTTATATGACACATCCAATCCAGCATAATTGCCATCACCAGAATATTCCGTCCAAACAAGATCGGCATAACTTTGTGGATACTCACCCATTTCGACATACCAGTTTCCATTCGCATCCTGATATGCCGGATTTTTGGCTTTGGCAAAAGCAAAAAAGGTGTAGTCGCGAGCTTCAATAGTGAAATTATATATCGTGTTTGAACTCACAATTTCACCATTATTGTCATTAACATAAGTCCAGCGGTCAAAATTAAATGCCAATTTCACAGCCACTTCCAATGTGTAACTTGTGCCATATTGCACCGACACTTCTTTGTATCTTCCGATATTGTCAGAATACCAAGTTGTTGCCGGTTGCTTGATATCGGATATTCCAGTCATTGCATATATTCTCACTTTATAGGAATTAATTTCCCACACAGCATAAAGTGTGACACTGGCAGAATCCGAATATCCATTATTGAAATTGTAGGTCGAGCCACTGGCATAATCCGCTTGGGAAGCACTTTTGTTTGTTGACCAGCCCAAAAATGTGTGGCCTTTGCGAGTTGGTGTGGTGCTTGTGACTTTCAAACTCACCGATTGAATCTTATTGTTATATTGATTCCAGCGCTGTGTGCTGGTTGTGTTTCCACCCGAATATGTTCCACCATTTCCGTCATATTTGATTGAAATTGAACGCTCGGAAATGGCATACCAAGAAAGTGTCGAAAAACTTTGTGTGTAGATTGTGGAAGACACAGTTACACCATCTTCATATGTCCAATCAAAAGTGGATGTGTTGTTGTATGCCCAGCCTTTTAAATTCCAACCATTACTTGTGTATGGCGAAATTTCAGAAGAAGTGTATGTCACGAAAGACTGTCCATATGTTCGAGTTTGCCCCTTTGTTGCTTGGTTTCCCGAAGCGTTACGATAAAAATATGTGTCCGAGAAAGTGTTGTTTTTCCACTGTGCTGTAATTGTATTATTTCCCGCACCATATTTGAAAAAATAATCTTCCCCGCTTCCCTTTGTTAATGTACCATTAGAATTTGAAATTGTCCAGCCATTAAATGTGTAACCTTCGCGAGTTGGTGTCGGAATAGTAATTAAAGTTTCGTTTGAATTTGTCACTGTATATGATGTTAATGTTGTGTTTGTGGCATAAATTACTAAATCAAAAATTTTAAATTTTGCATTATTTAAGTTTGTATCTAACCGCAATTGATAACTACCACTCACATTTGGCATAAAACTATACAAATATTCTATTGGCTTTGTTGTTGAATTAATTGTTGGTCCTCCGTCTTTAAAATAATATGTATTATATTCTCCATCTAAAAACATACCTGCTTCAATACTACTATTTAAAACACTTGAATTAAGGCTAATTGCTTTAAACGATAATGTGTAATTGACACCAGAAGTAAGATATGCCCAATATGGGGTATGCCCATAATGATCATTTGTATTTGTCGAATTTGAATATATGTAAATTTCCGCATTTTTTACATAGTATTGTATAGTATTTGCATTTTGCAAAGATGAAGAACTTCCCACATTATTCACACCATTAAATATATTTTTGTGCCCCGTACCACCATTTAGATTTACTGTAAGACTATAACTATTAGGGGTCCATTGAGCCACAACTGTTCGCGTACTTAATTTACTGTTCGTATTATATTCCAATTCAGACCAGTTTATGGTACTACTAGAATAGTATACTGTTTCATTAAATTTCCAACCAGCAAATGTATACCCACTCCTTGTTGGTTTTGAAGACGACAACGCCACACTTTTACCGGCATAAAAACCTGTTGAAGTTGGACCACCACTTCCACCATTCTTATCATATTCTATTGTCATATTTTGTCTATATTTTATATACCAATTTCCTGTCATTGTTCCGCCAACAGAGTTAGTTGGCTTTGATGTTGATGTTTTTTTATTACCATAAATATAAACAGGATCTCCATCATCTGCCACTTCTCCCGTTGATGTGCGGTTAGCTTCAAAACTTGAATCTGTGTTTATACTCCAACAGGTAAAGCCTGTGGCATAATGTGGCCAAACTTCTGCAAATCTTTGAACTCCCATATTATACGAGTATGAAAGGTAAGAAATGTAAAGTGCGTATTCGTCACCACCAGCACCACCTTGTTGGTCATATCCATATGCTTCTGCAGTTGATGGAGTGTTACCCCAAGTCTTATTTCCTCCGTGATTTCCACCACCATTTCCTTCTTTCCACCATATATCAAAGTAACCTGCTTGTAAAGAAATTCTACCAAGTGTCGACCAATCTGCAATTCCTCCGCTATAATAAACTTTCATTCTTATCGTAAAATCAACGGAATTTGCTCCAATATCGTCTTCTTCATTGTTGTTTCCGCCATTATTTTCATCAGCTGGCAAATCTGTTTCAAAATTTTCATCATTTTGCGAATTGTCTATGTTTTTGTCCACTTGTTGCTCGACGCTGTCACACCCTGCAAGCAAAAAAGCACAACCACTGATAGCAGTTGAGATGAATAGGAATGAAAATAAGCATAAAAGCAGTTTTTTCATATTTTGATTTTATCAAATCCTCCCCCCGCTTTGTCAACTTTTTTGGGGTATTTTTATATATTTTTTCACTTTTTCACGCTTTTATTAAAATTAATTTTTCATTTTTCTTGCAAATTTAATTTAAGTTTTTTGCACCCTTTCAAAGTTATTTCGAAAATCTACTATGAATGCGACAAAAATAATTTTCAAACAAAAAACAGCCTTGCAAGGCTGTCAAATTATTTCTTTTTCATTTTTCTCACTTTCCTTGCCTTTTTCAAGTAGCGCCACCAAATTACAAGACACTTCATAGGCTGTTCGCTCTTCCGACAAGTCATTTTCCAATTTCTTGGTGTATGAGCGAGATTGAATTCTGCCAGAAACTTCAATCTTTGAGCCGACTGGTAAATTGGAAACAAAGCGAGCATTTCTTCCCCAAACAATGCAAGGAATATAGTCCGAACGATGATTATTCATTCTGTTCACTGCAAGAAGTATGTCACAAATTTCGCGATTGAACGGCGTGGTGCGATAGATTGGTGGTTTGCAAAGATATCCCACAAGTTTAACTTCATTCATCTCCATTTTGTCAGTGTTTTCAATATCCTTGGCAAAAAGATGAAGAATAAGCTTGTTTTTTTCATCAACATTTTTGTTGTGGCTTCGATATTGCCCAGAAAGAAGAACTCTGTCACCAATTTGATAGTTTCCATCACCCAAAATCCGCTCACTTATTGTCACAGGAATGATATCTTTCGTCTTTGACAATCTTTCCACTTCCACCATAAAATCCAAAAAGTTTTCCCCTTCAATTTGGTGTGAAATTGTCGGTTTTGTCACAATTTTGCCGATAACTGTCGCCATATTTGTTTGTTTCTCATTAAGTGTTTTGTAATTCATATTTTTCTCCTTTAATTTGAGTGCTGAATGCCATTTCTGTCAATGGTGTAGTTGTCTTC
Source organism: uncultured Clostridia bacterium (assembly GCA_944377315.1). GTDB lineage: Bacteria > Bacillota > Clostridia > Christensenellales > UBA1242 > Caccovivens. The sequence continues at coordinate 27,849 of CALWEM010000014.1, read as the reverse complement.
ATAGACAAGGTCAGAAACCGAACCAATTTCATAGCCCTTGTTTTGCAAAGTGGTCAAAATGAGTCGCAAGCCGTCCAAAATGTTGTCAGAATTGTTGTGCATCAAAATGATTGAACCATTTTGCACTTTGTTAAGCACACGATTGTTCATTTCACCTGCACTTAATCCTTTCCAGTCCAAAGTGTCCACATCCCACTGAATTGTTTTTAGGTTAAACTCATCTGCTGTTTCAAGAAGTGTGTTGTTATATGAACCAAATGGCGCTCTGAAAAGTGTCACATCTTTTCCTGTCACTTCTTTTATCTTCTCAATCGATAACGAAAGTTCTTCACTCACACTTTCTTTGGAAAGCTTTGCCATATCTTTGTGCGTGTTTGAGTGTGTGCCAATTTCACAGCCTGATTCGTCAATCTTCTTGACAATATCGCCATATTCATCCACCCAAAAGCCAACAAGAAAGAAAGTGGCAGTGACATCAAATTCGTCAAGTATTTCCAAAATCTTCTCCGTCTTATCTGCACCCCAAGCCGCATCAAAAGTTATCGCCACGCGTTTTTCATCCGTTTCCACAGAGTATATTGGGACTTTTCTCGGTGCATATCCAAAAAAGACTTGTGCCGAAGTGGCTCCGTCAATTGAGAGAGAAAGAAGCACCAAAATGAGAACAAGAGCCAAGCAAATTTTGATTGTTCTTGATTTGACAACACAGAAATGCATACAAACCTCGCTTTTATTATATTGTTTTTTAAATTTTCCCACCTTGAAGAAATTTATCGCTTTAAAGAGAGAAAGAATTTTTTTTGTCGAAAACATCTTGCCTAGAAAAAATATATTTTCAAAGTTTTTTAAATAGAACAAAAAAATAAAAACAGGGGTCACCTGTCTTTATCTTTCAAATATTAAAAATTAATCTTCAAATGTGTATGCACCCAGCACTTTGCCTTTCACTTCTTGCGAGCCAGCGTTCAAACGGACACTGGAAATTTTGAATTTCCTTGTTTCAAGAAGTTTGAACTTAAGTCCAAGGTCAACGGCAACTTTCTCGCCGGCTCCAACATATATCACCTTGTTCTTTGCCAAATTGATATATTTGACGCCTTTTCTGTATCTTGCACACATTGGAATCTCGTTGATGCTTAATCGTTTCACAAAACCATTGTCAGTCACAATCAAAACGCTGTCAAATTTGTTTTGTCCGGCAAAAACAACCTCGTCTTTATCTTCAAGGTTAATGCCTTTCACACCGCCGGAAACTCTGCCTTGCACTGGCACTTCACTCTTTTCAAAGTTAACCGAAAATCCGTGTTTTGTCAGCATCAAAATGCTTCTGCCTTTTTCGTCAACTTCACAAGAAATTATCTTGTCGTCATCGGCAACTTTCATCACTTGATAATATGATTTTGTGATGATGGCGTCATTTCCGCTCATTCTCTTGATTATTCCTTGCTTGGTGATGAAAATAAGTTCGCTTGCCGAAACTGGAAGAATGCCAACTGGACTTTCCATCACATCAACATTTTTGTCGAGTTGTTTGAGTGTGAAGCCTTTGTCTTTCCACTTACATTCTGGAATTTGCGACACATTCATTTTAAGACAATTTCCCTTTTCTGTGATGATAAGAACTGGGTCATTTGCCTTTACTTTCACTTTTGAAGTGATGACATCAAAAAGTGTTGAACCATCGCTGACAGCCTTGTTTGTCTTGACATAATTGGTCATATTCACTTTTTTCACCGTTTTTCCAGCAGAGAGAAGCAAAAGATAATCTTTCGTGTCTTCCACTTCTTCCATTTTTTTCAAAATGATTTCGCCATTATCTTTTCCTTCCACACTCCTACGCGGTGTGTTAAATTTTTTCTTGATTTCCAAAATTTCCGTTTTCACCACATCAAGTTGCAGTTTTTTGGACGCCAAAATGGCTTCATAGTTTTTGATTTTTTCTTTGAGTTCCTTTAACTCCGCTTGAAGTTTTGTCACTTCCAAATTGACAAGACGCGCAAGACGCATATCCAAAATTGCTTGTGCTTGTCTTTCAGAAAGTTTGAATTTCTCACGCAATCTTTGCTTTGCTTCCGTCACATTTGCCGAAGTTTTGATAATTTTGATGACAGCATCAATATTTTTGATGGCAACAAGCAATCCTTCAACGATATGCGCTCTGTCTTTGGCAAGGTCAAGGTCATATTTTGTTCTTCGCACAATGACATCGCGTTGGAAAGCAGTGTAATATGAAATGATTTCCATAAGCCCCATAAGTCGTGGCTTTCCGCCTGCGATGGCAACCATATTAATGGCATATGACACTTGCATATTGGTGTTTTGGAACAAAATTCCGAGAATTTTTTTGGCGTTTGCATCTTTTTTAAGACGAATAACCGCTCGCATTCCGTTTCTGTCACTCTCATCGCGAATTTCACTGATGTCGGCAAGTTTGTCTTTGTTTTTCTCTTTAAGTTCAGCAATCTTTTGAAGAAGAAGTGCTTTGTTGACTTGATATGGCAACTCGGTGATGATAATGCTTTGTTTGTCGCCGTTTTGTTCCACACCGACTTTGGCACGGATGGTTATCTTGCCCTTTCCTGTTTCGTATGCACTTTTAAGTCCGTCACCCAAAATAAGTTCCCCGCCAGTCGGGAAGTCTGGACCTTTGATGATTTTCATCATTTCTTTCAAGGTTATATTTGGGTTATTTATATACGCCACAACGCCATCAATCACTTCACCAAGATTGTGTGGTGGAATATTTGTTGCCACACCAACTGCAATACCCGATGCACCATTAACCAAAAGATTTGGAAAACGACCTGGCAAAACATCTGGTTCTTTCAAAGTGTCGTCAAAGTTCAAACTCCACCTAACTGTGTTCTTCTCCAAATCTCTCAAAAGTTCCAAAGCAAGTGGTGTCATTCTCGCTTCTGTGTATCTCATTGCAGCAGCAGAGTCACCATCAATCGAACCAAAGTTTCCGTGACCATCCACAAGTGGTGCTCGCAAAACAAAATCTTGTGACAAACGAACCATTGCGTCATAGACAGAAGAGTCACCGTGTGGATGATATTTACCCATACAATCGCCGACAATTCTTGCCGATTTTCTGTATGGCTTGTCTGGTGTGAGTCCCAGTTCCATCATTGAATACAAAATTCTTCTTTGAACAGGTTTAAGCCCATCTTCAACACGCGGAAGTGCTCTGTCCATAACAACGTGTTCGGTGTATGGAATCATTGAGTCGTGAAGAACTTCGCTGAGTTCTTTCATAATGATACCATCACCGCCATCGCCGTAGTATCCACTTGTTGTTTTTTCCGTTTCTGTAACCATTTCTTCTTTGTTTTCTTTCATAACATCTTCCTCAATTTCTTCTTCGTTTTCTTCGTCATCTTCTTCAAACTCTTCAATATTTTCACTTTCGTCAGAGTCAAGATATTTGTCAGTCACCTTGTTGTTAATTTTGGGCAATTTATATCTTTCATTTGAAAATGTTTTCTCTCTTTTTTCAAAGATTATATTTTCATTTTCTTTTTCTTCTTCATTCAAAAAAGTGCTGTCATTTTCAACTTCGTCATCAGAAATATTTTCATCAATTTTCACTTTTTCTTCAATTTTTTCACTTTTTTCTTCTTTTTTATGGATTTTTTCGTTATTTTTTGTTAATTTTTCATTTTGTTCAATTTTTTCTTTCGTAACATCTTTTTCAAATTTTTCCCCATTCTTTTGTGGTTTTATTGACCATATATCCATTTGCCCATCAAGAACGGAGTTATCAACTTCTGCTTCTTCCTTCTCTTCTTCTGGAACAAGCAGTTCGTCATAACGCATCTGCCCTTCAATAGGTTTATAATAGTTTTCATCCTTCTCGTCATCAAAAAAATCCATATTCCCTCAAATCAAATGTTTTTGTATTCCTTCATAAACTTGTCTTCTTTATCAAAGTTTGCGTGCTCACTTATATACAATTTTCTGTCTTCAATCGCATCTCCCATAAGAGTTGTGATAAGTTTTTCTGCTTCGGTTGCATCTTCAATTGTTACCTGAATTAATGTTCTTTTGTTTGGGTCCATTGTGGTTTCCCAAAGTTGTTCTGGGTTCATCTCGCCAAGACCTTTATATCTTTGAATCATATACCCCTTGCCAGCACTTTTCACAGCATCGGCAAGTTCGGCGTCACTGTAAACATATTTTTCATAGTCCTTTTTATACACTTTATAAAGTGGTGGAAGCCCAATAAAAACGTGCCCGTCTGTGATGAGTGGACGCATATATCTGAAAAAGAAGGTCAATAATATCGCTCTTATGTGCGCGCCGTCTTGGTCAGCATCGGACAAGATAATGACTTTGTTATATCTCAAACTGTCAAGGTCGAAATCTTCACCAAATCCAGTGTCAAGTGCAGAAATTATCGTTCTTATTTCTTCGTTCGCCAAAACTTGGTCCACTCTCTTTTTCTCGGCATTCAATGGTTTTCCGCGAAGTGGCAAAATTGCTTGGAAAGAGCGGTCACGCCCTTGCTTTGCACTTCCACCCGCCGAATCTCCTTCCACAATGAAAAGTTCGCTTTTTTCGCGGTTTCTTGTAGTGGATGCTGCCAACTTCCCCACAAGGTTGAAATTTTCAGCATTTTGCTTTGCGCGAGTGAGTTCTTTTGCTTTTTTTGCTGCCAATCTAACTTTTGCTGCTTGTTTAGCCTTGTTCACAATAATTTCAGCCACAGTCGCATTTTTCTTGTCGTCAAGAATTCTTGCCATTTCTTTCAAGGTCAAATTTTCAACTTCTGTTTTTGCTTCAATATTTCCAAGTTTTGTTTTGGTTTGTCCTTCAAATTGAACATTATTCATCTTCACATTGATGATACTTGTCAACCCTTCACGGAAATCTTCGCCCAAAAGATTTGGTTCTTTTTCTTTCAAAAGGTTATTTGCGCGCGCATAATCATTAAATGCCTTTGTGAATGCACTTTTGAAGCCAGTTTCGTGCATACCGCCTTCAGTTGTTGGAATGTTATTAACAAACGAGAAAGTGTTTTCAGTGTATGAATCCGTCAAAATGAAAGCAACTTCAAGTGACAAAATTTTGCTCTCTGCACTGAAATATATCGGATTTTTGAAAAGTAAGGTTTTGTTTTCCACAAGATAAAGAGCAAAGTCGGAAATTCCGCCTTCATAATGATACCAATTTTCTTCGCCAGTCACTTCGTCAACAAGTTCAATTTTCAAACCCTTGTTGAGAAAAGCAAGCTCTCTTGCTCTCCTTGAAATCATCTCATAATTGAATTTTTGGTCACCGAAAACTTTTGGGTCCGGCATAAATGTCACACTTGTCCCAGTGGTTTTGCTTGTTCCAATCTCTTTCAATGGTGCAACCGGCACACCGCTGTGCATTTTACCATTTTCATCTTCATATGAATGGAATTCAATAAAATATTTCTTTCCGTTTTTGTTGACTGTGACCTTGCACCAACTTGACAAAGCGTTCGTGACGGAAGCACCCACACCGTGCAGACCTCCAGAAAACTTATAGTTCTCCGTGTTAAACTTGCCACCTGCGTGAAGAGTTGTGTAGACAACTTCAACACCGCTTTTTTTGAGTGTTGGATGCATATCAACCGGAATTCCACGACCATTATCTTCCACAGTGGCACTTCCGTCCTTGTTCAAAATTATTCTTATTGTGTCACCATAACCATTTGAAATTTCATCAATCGAGTTATCGACAATCTCCCACAAAATATGATGAAAGCCTTTTGTGCTTGTTGTTCCGATATACATTCCAGGACGCAAACGAACAGCGTCAAGCCCTTCCAAAACAACAATATCTTTTGATTCATACTTTTTCTCTGCCATAAAAAACCTCAAAAATAAATAAGATACAAAATCTATCTTGAATAATTATAACATAAAATTTTGAAATCAAAAAATAAAATGAGTGATTTTAGCGAAAAATATTCAAATTTATCATATTTAATGGTTTCCGTTAAAAAGCGAAATGATTTATTTTTATAAATATTTTTGCATAAATATACATATTAAACAAATTCATTTTTCTTTTCATAAAAAGTATTAGAAAAGACAAAATAAGAGAAAGGAAAAAATATGAAGAAAAAAATTGTTCTAACTGGTGGTGGCACGGCAGGACATATTTACCCTGCACTTGCACTCATTCCAAAACTCAAAGATTATGAAATCCATTATTTGGGCGGAAATGGAATGGAAAAAGAAATCTTGAAAAATCACAAAGAAGTCATATATCACGAAATTCCTGTTGTGAAACTTGAACGAAAGTTGACAATAAAAAATCTTTTAATCCCCTTCAAACTTTTGAAATCAATTTGTGTCACAAAAAAAGAGTTGAAAAAAATCAGTCCAAACATCATCTTTTCAAAAGGTGGTTTTGTTTCCGTGCCAGTTGTCATTTCAGCACACAAACTTCACCTTCCAACAATCAGTCACGAAAGCGATTTGAGTTTGGGACTCGCCAACAAAATCATCTTGCACTATTGCGATGTTATGTGCACCACTTTTGACAAAACTTGCAAAGTAAACAAAAAATGCGTCCACACCGGGCAACCAATTCGCGAACAAGTTTTCAAAGGCAAAAAACTTCGTCTTTTTCAAAACAACAAGCCAATCCTTTTAGTTCTGGGCGGAAGTTTGGGAGCAAAGTTCCTAAACGATTTGGTGAGTGAAAACATATGCGAACTAACAAAAAACTTCAATGTCATTCATATCACAGGCAAAAACAATTTCCGAGCGGTCAACTTTAAGGATTATATCAATTTAGACTATGCAAAAAACATTGAAGACTACTACGAAACTTGCGACATTGTTTTATCACGAGCAGGCAGTGGTGTTATAAACGAATTATTAAAACTCAAAAAACCAATGCTACTTATTCCACTTTCAAAAAAGTGCTCGCGCGGTGACCAAATTGAAAATGCAAAATATTTCCAAGAAAAAGGCTTCTCCATTTATCTTGAAGAAGAGAATGCAAACTTCAATAATGTGGAAGAAAAATTGTTATATATATCAAAAAACAAGGAAAAATTCATAAAAAATATGCAAAAAAATGAAAAATTTGACACAAATGCATTGATTTTTGACCTAATAACAAAATATGAAATAAAAAATTAATAAATTTTGTTATAAAAATGTGCATAATTTAGGCAAAAAATAACACATTTCTATCTATTTTTTAGATTTTTAAAATTTTCATAAATTTAATTTTTTATTAAAAATCAACTTTTTTTAAGTTTTTTATGTCAAAATTTAGCGAAAAAATCTAATTTTTATTTTGTTAAAATTATTTCAAAATTTTTGACAAATTTGGCACACCATAACCTTCACTGTTAGCATCAAATCCAATCGAAGAACAACTTTGAAGGAGTCTTAACTTGACTTCTCTTGGTGATAGATTTGGAAACCTTTCCAGCATCAAACACACAACGCCGGCAATCATTGGTGTTGCCACGCTCGTGCCAGTGAGTTTGGTGTAGAAATTCCTTATTCCACAAGATGTGATATCAACGCTCGGTGCAACAAGGTCAGGTTTGGAATGTCGAAAACTAGGTCCACGCGAAGAAAAGTTTGCCATTTCAAAGAAATCCTTATTGAACGATTTTTCATCAAATCGATTATCATCAAACCCGCCAACCGTGATAATTTCAGGACTCGTTCCCGGTGATTTTATTGTGTTTTCTTTTGGTCCACTGTTTCCCGCTGCAGCAACCACCACAACACCGTCACGCCAAAGTGCATTAGCACCTTGCATTATTGGGTCGTTATAACCAATCGGCTCACTGCCAAAACTCATACAAACCACCTTGATTTTTTCCCGTTTATGATTGTCAAAAACCCATTCCATTGCGTCCAAAATTTTGTTAGCCGTGGCTTCACCATTTTGATTTAGTGCTTTCAGAACAAACAAATTTGATTTTGGAGCAATTCCAGAATATTTGAACTTGGACAAATAGCCATTGCCAGAACAAACACCACACACAAAAGTTCCGTGCCCGTTATCGTCATATGGAAAAGGTTTGTTTTCAATGAAATCTTTGAAAATTTTTACTCTGTTTTCTCCCAGCATAAAATCACAATGCGGTGAAATGCCAGTGTCAATAAACGCAACATTCACATCCTTTCCAAAACAATTTCTCCCCTTCACTTTCAAGATTTCTTTGGAAACATTCATCAAAGTGCAAGCAAGCGTGGCAGAAGAAATATATTCAACATCGCTTATATTTGAAAGCGTGATAATTTCATCTTTTGTCGCTCGAGCAAACACTGCACGAATGAATAAATATTCATTTTTTATCTCAATATTTTTCTTTTTTAGAATATGTATGAGAGAATTTTTGTCAGTATAATAAATAAAACAATCTTTCTTTCTCCCATTTGAAAGCGTTTCATACTCTGAAAGCAATCTCGCATCAATCTTTTTGTAGTTCATCAATAATCCTTATCATATTGTTATAGTTTTCTTCCGGAATGACGCCACGCAAACTTTTTATCGACTCCAATAAAGCGTCAGCATCAAACTCTCCTTTTTCTTTCTGCTCTCTTATATTTTTTCTCAACATCGACATAAGCTCGTTTTCGTTTTTATCCTTTAATTCATCATACATTTTTTCCAATTCTTTTTCGCCAACACTTTCATTTTTCATTGTTTCACCCGATTTTTTCATTTCTTCTTTTGAAGATACAAATTCAGAAAGTTTCATTTCCCACTCCTATTTTCAATATATGAAAGGATTTGAAAATTTTACACAATTTAGTTATTTTCAAGCATATAAATATTGTATGAACGAAAAAACTCCCTTCTACCCTGAAAACATCACAATTAAGAATGGAAGAATCTTCACTGAAAGCGTTAAACCAGAGTTTGAGCAAAAAACGGAAAAAACTCAAAATCCGTCCAATCTTTTGATGTCACTTTTGAAAAATAATAAAAATATGACAGACTTTTTGCCACTTTTCCTTGGAAGAAACTCAAATATAAACCCAGAGCAACTTTCTTCAATGATGAAAAGTTTACAGAAAAATGAGCAAGAAGTGGAAAAAATGGAGAGAAAAAAATTTGAAAAAAAAGAAATAGAAGACTTTTAATCTTCCATTTCCGATTATTTTTCAATCTTTGTCTTTTATATCAAAATTAACCATTCAAATTTTTTCAATCATCAACAATTGAACCATTTTCAAAGAACACTTTTCGCTTGCTTATTTTGTCAGCAAGTTCTGGTCTTGTGCAAGCGACAATCACCGTTGTGTCTTGAGTTTTAAGTCGCTTTATCATTGACAAAATTGCGTCCACATAAACATCGCTTATCTCATCAAAAATATTGTCCACCAAAAGTAAATCAATTGGTCTGAAAGAAAGACGGATGAGCGACAAAATATATTTATCTTCTTTTCTGATGTTCTTTATCTTTGTGTCGCGAATTTTTTCCAGTGAGTATTCAATAATAGCATTGTTTATCATCTTTTCCGCTTCGGCAACTTTGAAGCCTTTTTTGATTAAGATATATCTGAAATTTTCATAAACCGTTTTATTTTCCAAAAAAACAGGACAATATGGAACATATCCCAAACTCACATCGGTTTTGTAATCAACTTTTTTGAGAGGAATCTTGTTGATATAAATTTCACCGCTGTCAAAATCTTCAAGTTTGGCAATAACGCGAAGCAAACTTGTTTTTCCACTGTTTGCTTCACCCATCAAGGCCACTGTTTCACCGACAGCGACATCAAGATTGATATTGTTGAGAGCATAATACTCTCGCGTGTATTTTAAACATAAGTTTTTGATTGATAACATATTTTTTCTCCGCTTTAATCTTCTTATATAATACTATAATTTTAAAAAAAATAAAAGCGAATTTATATAATTACATAAATTAAAATTTATTTATTTTCAATTTTACTTCTCACTTTTTTTAGCTTCAACCATAAGTTCGTTTGAGATTGTCTCGACTGATGTTAAGATTTGCCCTGTCTTTTCATCATTTTCAGTGATATTTCCTGCCACAACTCGAAAAGTCAAAGTGGTGTCATTGTCAACTGTAAAAAGATATGTTTCATTTTTCTTATCCACATATTTTTCAAAAGTTTCATAGCCACTTAAACCATTTTGTTCCGCAATCAAAACAGTCAAGTTATACCACACATCTTTGTCTTCCAAATATAAACTTGTCTTTTCTTCCATTTCTCTTCCAAAAGAAATCACCTGTCCTTCACAAGAGGACTTGATTTGAAGGTCAACATATTTTTCTTTCATTCTGTCATCTTTGTCCAAAGAAAAGGATATAGCATAATTTGTGCTCTGCCCTTGTGTTTTATTGTTTAGATGCGCACATCTAACTTCTTCACCATCACAGCCGGAAAGAAAAATCAGCAAAACAAATATTAATCCAAATTTGTATAATTTTTTCATAATATATATTTTGGACAAAAAATCATAAAAAATATATGAAAATTCGCAAAATTTTTGAAAAAAAGTGCATTTTTTTCATTATTTTTAACTTTTTAAGATTTTTAATTTTCAGGATTTAATTTTAAACCTCTAATATTTTTTGGTATATAATAAATAAAATCTTGATGAAAATCAAAGTTATTTGTGTGTCAAAAAACCACCAGAAAAATCTGATGGTTTAATGATATATTTAGTTTGCAACAACTTTTAAACAAAGTTCTCATTTAGAAATTAACTTCAATGAGTCCATACTTTTCATCATCTCTTTTGTATAACACATTCACTTTTCCAGTTTCAGCATTAAGGAAGACATAGAAAGTGTGACCCAAACGCTCAATGGCATCCTTGGCATCATCAATCATTATTGGTTCCAAATCAAAAACTTTTTTCTTGTATATTGCTGGAAGTTTAACTTCTGGCATATCATCAATAAATTCAAAGCCAAGATTTTCAATTCCTTTCTTTTTGGAATCGCGAATTTTGCCATTGTGTCTTACGATTTGTTTTTCAAGTTTTGGAAGTGCAAGGTCAATGTTGTTATACATATTGTCGCCACTCACTTCCGAGCGGAACATAAGTCCTTTGTTCAAAATTGTGATTTCCAACTTCTCTCTCTTGTTTTGTTTAACACAAGAAACGGTCACTGACATATCTTGCCCAAAATATTTTTCCAATTTTTCAAGTTTTGCCGTGATAACTTTTTTGAATCTTTCAGCAATTTTATAATTTTTTTCCACAAATTTTATTTTCATAATTTTCTCCTTGTATTATGATTATATCAGATTTTTGAAATCTTGGCAAACATTTTCTCTATTTTTTCATAGAAAATTCAAGGTCGCCGTCTTTCAAACTTACCTTGATTGTTCCCTTGTCTTCAAGTTCGCCCAGCAGTAATTTTTCGGCGATTCGGTCTTCAATTTCTTGCTCGACAAATCTTCTCAATGGTCTTGCGCCATATTCCAAATTTGAACCTTTCCCAACAATAAAGTCGACAACATCATCGTCAATTTCCAATTTGAGTCCGCGTGACGCCAAGCGTTTGTTGATGTTTGCAAGCAAAATGTTGGCAATTTTGATTAAATCTTGCTTTTTGAGTGTTTCAAAAATGCAAATGACATCAATACGATTGATAAGTTCTGGTTTGAAGCGTTTTTTGAGAGCGTCCATATATATTTCTTTTTCAGAAATTTCTTCTTGTTTTTCACCGCCAAATCCAAGTTTTTTGTGCTGTCTTATCTCATTTGCACCCAAATTGCTGGTCATTATTATTATTGTGTTTTTGAAACTAACCGTTCTGCCTTTGCTGTCTGTCAATCGCCCATCATCAAGTATTTGCAGAAGTGCATTCAAAACTTCCGGATGTGCTTTTTCAATTTCATCAAACAAAACAACACTGTATGGTTTTCTTCGCACTTGCTCTGTGAGTTGACCACCTTCATCAAAACCAACATATCCCGGTGGTGAACCGATAAGTTTGGAAACCGTGTGACTCTCCATATACTCACTCATATCAATTCTTATGATATTGTTCTCGTTGTCAAACATCGCTTCCGCAATCGCCTTTGAAAGTTCGGTTTTTCCAACGCCGGTTGGACCCATAAACAAGAAAGACCCGATTGGTCGCTTGCCGTCTTGAAGCCCAACTCTCGCTCTTCTTATTGCTTTGGCAACTGCGTCCACTGCTTGATTTTGTCCAACCACGCGTTTATGCAAAATTTCTTCCAAATGCACCAACTTCTCTTTTTCACCTTCAGTTATTTTTGTCACCGGTATACCCGTCCATTTTGCCACCACTTCGGCAATTTCATTCGCTCCAATTTGATTTGTCGAACTCTTTTTCTTGACACTTTGGTCATATTTTTTGAGTTCTTCTTCAAGTTTGACGATTTCTGATTGAAGTTTTGCAGCTTTTTCATAATTTCTTTGAAGAGAAGCGTCATCACGATTTGCCGAAAGCACTCTGATATTTTCTTCCAAATCTCTCACTTTTTGTGGCTTTAATGTGAAGTTGACTTTTGCCCTTGAGCAGGCTTCATCAATAAGGTCAATGGCTTTGTCTGGCAAACTTCTGTCCATAATATATCGATCGGAAAGGTTTGCTGCCGCTTCAATTGCTTCATCCGTGATGATAATCTTGTGGAAGGCTTCATATGTGTCACGAAGGCCTTTCAAAATTTCAATGGTCTGCTCCACGCTTGGCGGATTTACCATCACAGGCTGAAATCTTCGTTCCAACGCCTTGTCTTTTTCGATAAATTTTCGATATTCATCAGTTGTGGTCGCTCCAATGGTTTGAAGTTCTCCGCGTGCAAGATATGGTTTAAGCATATCGGAAGGGCTGGTTTCTCCTTTTTCGCTCCCTGCTTGTGCCAAAGTGTGAATTTCATCAATAAAGACAATGATATTTCCTGCCTTTATGATGGTTTCGATGACATCTTTAAGTTTTTCTTCCATTTGTCCGCGATATTTTGTCCCTGCCATAAGCCCACCAATTTCAAGCGAATATATCACCTTGTCCTTGATTTCTTCTGGAACATCTCCACTGACTATCGCTTGCGCCAAGCCTTCCACAACTGCGGTCTTACCCACGCCAGCTTCACCAATCAGCACTGGATTGTTTTTCGTCTTACGGCAAAGAATCTCAATCACTCTTTGAATTTCATCTTCTCGCCCAATCACAGGGTCAAGTTTGTGTTGTTTGGCTTTCAAGGTGATGTCGCTTCCCATTTCAAGAAGTTTGTCTGGCAATGTTGAGCCGACTTGACTCTTACTTTCTTCACCACTTGTTCCACTTGGTCTACTTACCACTTGCATATTGTTTAAAATCTTGCTTTTAAGTTCATCCACATCAACATTGAATGCACTCATAAGGATTTTGGTGGCGTATGAATTTTTGTTTTGTATCATTGCAAGAAGCAGATGTTCCGTGCCAATGAAAGAATGATTGAAATCAAGAGCAATTTGTTGTGCTTGTCTGAATAAGTCCTTGGTGCGCGGGGTCAATTCCACATTACCAAAAAGTGTTATTCCAGAACTTGACTGCTCAAAAAGGTCGAAAAGTTCACTTTCCGTCACGCCTTCATCGCGGAGTAATTTTGCAGCAATTGAGTCAGTGATGGTGGTGATGCCATACAGAATATGCTCCGTGCCAACAAGTTGACTGCCAAAGCGAAGTGCGATTTTACTGGCATTCTTAATCACTTTTTCAATGCTGTCTGAAAATTGAATATTGTTGTATCCCATTTTATCCCCCCTTTCTGACAATTTCTCTAATCTTCCTATTTATATACTCTGCTCTTGCCACTTCTTCCTTTTTAATTTCCAAAAAATTTGTCAATTCTTGTAGATTTGCCGATGAGCCATCTTGAAAAAGTTTTTCAAGTTCTCTTTCCTTTATCTTAAAAAAGCCCAGCGCTCCGCCAAATTTGACAAGTGACAAAAGCCTTATCATCTCATCTTCTTCAAGGCAAACACATTCCGACAACACACCATAGGCTCTAAATATATCATCCTTAAGCTTCAAATGGTCATTTGATAGAATATCCTCTCGTGCCGACATTTCCATCTCACAAATAAGTGAAATTTCATCCAAAACTTCTTCAATAATCTCTTCTTCGCTCTTGCCCAAAGAATTTTGATTGGAAATTTGATAGAAACTGCCATAAGAATTTGTGCCTTCGCCATAAAGCCCACGAATTGTCAAGCCTTTTTCATACACTTCTTTCTTCATCAAATCAAACTCTCCTCGCCTTTCAATCGCTGGAAGAAAAAGCATAACAGAAGCCCGCATACCAGTGCCCAAATTTGACGGACTCGTGGTGATAAAACCAAACTTATCACTGTATGCAATGTCAATTTCCGACAAAAATTTCTCATCAAGTTTCTTTATCTCGCGATATGGACGATAAAGGTTAAGACCACCATACATACATTGTGCCCTTATATGATCTTCTTCATTCATCATAACAATGGTGTGTTCATCACCGCTTATTGCCACGGCTGAAATATCTTTGTTTTCAATAAGTTCCTTGCTTATGATATGCCTTTCCAAAAGGGAATTACACTCGTTCAAAGAAAGATTTTTAAGACGAATAAAGTCGAAATCACCAAATTCATCCAAAACACTTTTGGTTTTTCTCAAAATATATTCTGCATCTTCAAGTTTTGTTAGTTTCGTGAAAAAATTGAAGCCTGCAAAATTGCGAGCCAGTCGTATTCTTGATGAAATTGCCACCTTTTCAAAATCTTCAAACATCATAACTCCTTTTGAAAATTTACAAAATCATAAAATAATTCAACTTGAGTTTTTAAGTCATTGTCTAAATAATTTAAAGCTTTTGCTTTAATATCTTCTGGTATTCCGTAAAACGCTTCAGCAATGCCACCAATTATTGCACATATGGTATCACTGTCGCCTCCAATAGAAATGCCTGTTCTAATTGCATCTTCAAACGAATTTGAAATCAAAAAACAAAATATTGCCTCTGGAACAGTTCTTTGACAAGAGACTTTGTAGGTATAATTTTCTCTTAAATCTTCATAATCAAAATTGAGATTATAATATTTTTCAATTTCGTTTTTTATTTTCTCTTTTGAAAAGCCATTTTTAGCTAAATATATAGCAACTGCGACAGCTTCAGCACCTTTAATTCCTTCTGGATGATTATGTGTTACCGATGTAACCTTAAACGAAATTTCTTTAAGTTCGTTTAAATTGCTTGCAAAATAAGGAACAGCAGAAATTCTCATCGCACTTCCGTTGCCAAAACTATTATAAGGTCTAGGATTTTCGCTATTTATCCACTCTTCAAACAACTTGCCATAACCAATTTTTTCATTTCCAGGGTATTTTTTTCCATATTCTCTTAATTTAAGAATAGTTAAGTTTTCAAGTTTATCAAAATTACCTTGGCAAGAGTATAAAGCATCAAAAATAGCCACGGTCATTATTGTATCATCTGTGAAAAACATATCGGGCTGAAAAAAAGTAAAATCTTTAGATTTAATGTTTTGAAATTCATATTTTGAACCAACAATGTCACCAATTATAGCGCCTAACATTTTTAGCTCCTTTTATTCCCCCTTATGAGTTTTTCCACCATATAATTTTAAGATAGCCTCACGAATTTCAGGGAGTTCGTAACACTTTTCACACCCAACAAAACCAGTTTCCAAAATCTCTTCACTGGTTGTGCCACACTTTGAACATTTTTCCATTATTCTTTGTTTTCCTCTTCAATCCCTTTCATTGTGAGGGAAATACGCTTTTTGTTCACATCAACACTCAAAACTTTCACTTTGACCTTGTCGCCCACCTTGACAACTTCAGACGGATGTTTGACATAGGCATCAGAAAGTTGAGAAATATGCACGAGTCCGTCTTGGTGAACACCAATATCGACAAACGCGCCAAAGTCGACAACATTGCGAACAACTCCATCAAAAACCATTCCTTCTTGCAAATCTTCCATATGAATGACATCACTGCGAAGAACTGGTTTTGGCATACTCTCACGAATATCACGCCCCGGTTTTTGAAGTTCGGAAGTGATATCTTGAAGGGTTGGCACACCAACGCCACACTCATTTGCCACTTTTTCTTCACCCTTTTGTTCAATCATTTTTGGAAGAAGTGAAAGATTGTTGTTTTTCACATCTTCTTCTGTCATATTGAAAAGTTTTAAGAGTTTTCTCGTTGCATCATAACTCTCTGGGTGGACGGCAGTGTTATCCAAAATATTCTCGCCACCAACCACACGAAGGAAGCCCGCACATTGTTCAAACGCTTTTGGACCAAGTTTTGGCACGGACAAAAGTTCTTCTCTTGACTTGAAGCCTTTAATCTTGGTTCTGTATGCCACAATATTTTTGGCGATTGACATATTAAGTCCGGAAACATATGAAAGAAGAGATGGTGATGCGGTGTTCAAATCCACACCAACACTGTTAACACAATCTTCAACCACACCAGTCAAAACTTCTGTCAAACGGTTTTGTGGCATATCGTGTTGATATTGACCAACACCGATGGATTTAACATCAATTTTGATAAGTTCAGCAAGCGGGTCTTGAAGTCGACGAGCAATTGAAACCGCCGAACGAAGCGAAACATCAAAGTCTGGGAATTCTTCTGCTCCAAGTTTGGAGGCTGAATAAACAGATGCACCGGCTTCAGAAACCACAGCATAACTCACTGGACGATTGACGTGTTTGATAAGTTCTGCAACAAAAATTTCCGCTTCCTTTGACGCAGTGCCGTTACCAATGGAAACAATATCCACATTATATTTTTCAATCAAAACTTTGAGTTTTTCAATGCTCTCTTCTGTTTTTGATTGCGGTGGAGTTGGATATATAACAGTGGTGTCCAAAACAGCACCATTTTTGTCAATCACAGCAATCTTGCAACCTGTTCGATATGCTGGGTCAAGCCCCAAAATGATATTGTTTTTGAGTGGTGCTTCCATCAAAAGTGGTTTCAAATTCACTTCAAACATTTTGATTGCTTGTTCATTTGCTCTGTCGGTCAAATTACTTCGGCATTCTCTTTCAAGCGATGGGAAAAGCAGACGGTCATAGCTGTCTTTTATTGTTTCTTCCATCAATGCATCAGTGTCCGGATTATTTTTCTTGAAATGGTGATTTATGACATCAAACATAAGTTTTTCATCAATTGTTATCTCCACTTTCAAGCATTTTTCGTTCTCACCACGATTAATGGCAAGAATTCTGTGGCTTGGCAGATTTTTAACTTCTTGCTTAAAACCAGCATAGGTTTCATATGTCAAATTGTTTTCATTTTCAAGAAGAGTGCAGTTAATAACGCCTTTTTCTGCCAAAATTTCACGAAGTTCTTTTCTTAATTCTGCACTGTCAGAGATTCGCTCTGCCACAATATCTTTTGCACCTTGAATTGCTTCTTCAATGGTTGGCACATCTTCTTTGATATATTTTTGTGCTTCATCCAAAACAACAAAACTCTTGCTTTGTGCTTGCAAAATATCAGCAAGTCCTTCCAAACCTTTGGCAATCGCAACTGATGCACGAGTTTTTCGCTTTGGTTTGTATGGTCGATAAATATCTTCAACTTCGGTCAGCGTCATTGCGTTGGACAAAGCAGTGGCAATTTCATCAGTCCATTTTCCTTGTTCAGTGATAACTTTTTGCACCTTCTCTTTTTCATCGTTGAGATTGCGAAGATATTTCAATCTGTCGGCAAAATCACGCAAGACTTGGTCATCACAAGAGCCGTGCATTTCCTTTCTGTAACGCGCGATGAAAGGAATGGTGTTCCCTTCGTCAATAAGGTCGATGATGTTCCCAGCATAATCCAATTTAAGTCCAAATTCGCTGGCAAGTTGTTCTTTAATTTCCATTTTAATAACTCCTAGTTTTCGCATAAGTGATTTTGGGAGCGTCTATGCGATTATTATTTAAGTTTGCTCTCCAAAAATATTTTATCATAAACCAAGCCATTTTCCATAACAAAAACGCCATTTTCTTGAAGAATTTTTCCTTCTTTGACTGTCAAAGTGATGTCTTTTTTACTTAACTCAAAAACAATCCCCTTGAAAATATCACTTGACAAGATATTTTTTTTGTTAAGGACAATAAAATTCGCCTTGCTTCCTTCAATAATTTCATTTTTCCTTCCAAATATTTCAGCATTTGTGGCAATTTCCAAAACTTCTTTCGGCGACAAAAGAGTTGTGTTTTCCATCACAAAAGAGTTATACGACAAAATTTGGCGCATAAACGCAAAGAAATCAATCTCGGCAAAATCGCCACTTCCAAGAAAAAATGGAAGGTTGTATTTTTTCAAGGAATTAAAATTCAAAAATCTCCGTCCACTTCTCGCATCATCATTTGGCAGTGCGACAAATTTGGTGTCATATGAAGAAAAAATTTCAAGTTCGTCCTTCTCAAACAAATTTCCGCCGACAATCACCGCATCTTTATCCAAAAAGCCAAAATCTTCCAAATATTCACTGGGCATTTTTTTTGAGCGAGCATTAATTTCGCCCATTTCTTCCAAACTCTGCCCCACTTTAATGAAAATCTTGCCTTTTGTTTTCATTGCCACTTCATCAAGTTCATTTTCTTCCACTTCATCAATCTTTTCAAGAAAAGTAAAAGGCGTTTGGAAAGAAAAATCATAGAAATCCACACAGCCAGACAAAACATTTTTGATTTCCATATATTTTCTTATTATTTCTTTCTCTTTTTCATCAAAATCTCTGTTGATATAACTATGTTTGAATGCTTCAATTGAGCGAAAGAAAGCATTGACAAATGGTGGAAGGACAATATTTCCATCAAGGTCGAATGTGTTTCCCACTGTTTCGTTCACTTTTCCAATTTTTTCAAACTTCCCATCACAAACAAGAATGTCGACCTTTCTCAATGTGTCACTTTCAAAATCTAACAAATTGGCATTTCTAAAAATTGTTTTCATTTTTCACCTTTTTCGATTTTTCTTTAAATTTTGCAAATACTATAAAAATATTTTAACAATTTTGAAAGGAAAAAGCAAATGAAAGAACGAGTTATTTTGCACTCTGACGCCAACAATTTTTTCGCTTCGGTGGAATGCACTTCGGATGAGAAACTTCGAAATTTGCCTGTCGCTGTCACTGGCAATCCAAACAAGCGCAATGGTATTATTTTGGCAAAAAATGAAATAGCAAAGCGAATGGGCGTGAAAACCGGCGAAGCAATTTGGCAAGCACAAAAGAAAGCCCCAAATCTCGTCTGTCTTTCACCGCACTATGATAAATATGAAAAAATATCTTTAAAACTTCACGAAATCTATCTTGACTACACCGATTTTGTCGAGCCATTAGGACTTGATGAATGTTGGCTCGATGTCACAGACAGTTTGAAATATTTTGGGAAAACTGGCAGGGAAATTGCCGATGAAATTCGAAACCGTGTGAAAGAAGAGTTATCCATCACTGTTTCAGTGGGTGTATCTTTCAGCAAAATTTTCGCCAAACTTGGCAGTGACCTCAAAAAACCTGACGCCACCACAGTTATCTCGCACGAAAACTTCAAGGATGTGACATATCATCTTCCGCTCAACAGTATTGTTGGAATTGGCAGCCGATTGGAAGAAAAATTTTCCAAAATGAACATTCTGACAATCGGCGATTTTGTCAAACTTGATGACGAAATTTTGAAAGCAATAATGGGCAAAACGCTTGTTGAACTCAAATGTAAACTTGAAGGTAAATTGATTGACAGCGTGGCAAATTATTTCCACCTTGCTCCGCCCAAAAGTGTGGGTAATGGCACAACCACAATTGTCGACATAATAAATCGTGATGACATTGAAAAAGTGGTAGGTTTTCTGGCACAAAAAGTGGCAACAAGGCTTGTGAAAGGAAGATTTGAAGGAAAAAACATCAGTGTGGCCATAAAAACTGCCGACTTCGAAAAATATCGCCATTCCAAAACCACAGAGCCAATGCAAAGTTACGAAAAGATATTCAAAAATGCAATGGAACTTCTCGACAGTTTTTGGCAGTATGACAAAAAGGTGCGTGCTGTTCGTGTTCGCGTTTCATCATTAAGGAAAGTTGATGAATATCAACAACTGTCATTTTTTGAGGATGAGAATATTTTGGTGACAAAAAGTGTCGAGTATATAAATCGTAAATATGGCAAAAACAAAATCTTTCTTGCAAGTGATGGCTATTCCTTTATCAATCGAAAAAACGAACAAGAAGAGTTGTGAATACAATTTGAATAACCAACAACTTTAACCAAAAAAATTTGGTTATATATATTTTTGTGCCTGAAAATTTACTGCTTAAAATATAAGTAAAAAAGAAAAAAGCAGGCAAAATTTCGCCCGCTTAAACTTCATATTGTTTTCTTGCTTCCTTACGCTCTTGCTCTTTCTTTTTTGCTTCCCACTTTGCAATCTTTTTCTTTGAAGGCTTGTATGCAATCGCCCAAAGTCCAGTGGTTAAGAAGTTTGAAGAATAGAAGCCAGCCAAAATTCCAATCATAATTGGAAAAGCAAATTGTTGAATATCACTCACACCGATGACAGTGATAAAGAAAATCATAACAAAAGTGGTGAGAGTGGTCAAAATTGTTCTTGTCATTGTTCCGCGAACAGCACCGTCAGCCACAAAATGGTTGTCCACCTTACCCAAATTTTTTGACAGTTTGACATTTTCTCTTATTCTGTCAAAAATGATAATCGTGTTGTTGATTGAATAGCCCAAAATTGTGATAAGAGCCGCGATAAAAGGTGTGTTGATTGGAATACGGAAAATAAGCATAAAGCTTGTGGTCACCAAGATATCGTGGAAAAGAGCCAAAATTGCTGCAAGTCCGCTTGTGATTTCAAAGCGAATGGCAACATAAATCAAAATCAAAACAACCGCAACGATAAGTGCAATAAAGGAATTCATCAAAAGTTCACTTGTGGCACTTGCTGTGGTCACACCACCATTTGCAACAAAAGCAGAATATTCATTGCCATCAATATCATCAACTGTGGCTGTTTCATCAAAATATCCAAATTCTTTCAAAAGTGCAAGCTGAATTTCTTCATTTTGCTTTTCAATTTCAGATAAGTCAAGGTCACCATTTTGAAATTTGATGATGACAGCATCACCATTTGAAATTGTGAAACTGTAACCTTCCGTGATGTTGATTTCGGTTGTTTGCACAGAACTCAATTTCACATCAAATTCATCCAGAACTTTGTTTATCTTGTCAACAACTTTATCATAATCACCGTTGTCGAGATTGTAACTTTGTCCCGGGTAAGAATTTTCATCATTGAGATAGATGGTCATATTTGTTCCGCCAGTAAAGTCAAACCCAAGATTGAAACCCAGCGTGCAAAGAAGGATTATCCCCACAACAATAATAACGATTGGTGCAATAATGAAATATTTTAAATTTTTTGTGAAACTGAATTTTGAATTTTCAATCAATGCGTCAATTGAGAAGCGACCTTTCTTTTTCGTCAATTTCTTATTCATTTGCATCACCTCCCACAGTTGCCACAACAGGTTCTTCAACAATTTCTTCTTTTACTGGTCTTTGTTGTTTTGGAAAATGAAGTTTTTTGCCGTTAACACTGTTGAATGGTAAATACCACTTAACAAAGAAACGCATAACGACAAGGTTCATAAACATTGAAAGCACAATACCAATCAAAAGTGTGATGGCAAAACCTTGAATTGATGCCGTTCCCAAAATATACAACACAAGAGAAGTGATGATTGTGGTGATATTTGAGTCAAAGATAGGCCAAAATGCACGCTTAAAGCCATTTTTCGAAGCGAGTGGAAGTTTCTTTCCAGAACGATATTCTTCACGCATTTTTTCGAAGATAATAACCGTGCCGTCCACTGCCATACCAATACTCAAAACAATACCTGCAAGGCCTGGCAAAGTCAATTGAACAAAGGAAATTGCTTGCAAGAAGAAGAGCATCAAGATGATGTATATGATAAGAGCAAATGATGCAAGGAAACCAAGTTCGCCATATCTCAACCACAAAATAACAAAAATAAGGAAAAGCCCAACTGCTCCGCCAATAATAACAAATTTGAGTGCTTCAGACCCCAAAGTTGCGGAAACGACATTACTTTCTTTCAAATCCAACATAACATTGAATGTTCCGGACATAATTTGAAGAGAATAATTTTCAGCATCTTCATAAGTCCAAGCGTTTGAGCTGTCACCCGATGAAATGAAAGTTGTGCCACCAGTGATTTGTTCTGAACAAGTCAATTGATTCCACAAGTTTTCATCGCTTATCTCACCCAAATAAATATATATGGTTTGTGAGCCATTTGCTGCTTCTTTTGTGAGATTTGAGAATTTTGTTCTGCCTTCATCGGTGAAATTGATAACCACACCATATTGGCTGTTTTGATATGAAACAAAAACATTGGAAATGTCAGAACCGGAAATTCCTGCCTCACCATTTTCCGTTAAAGTCATATAAAGTGGCGTTGGGTCGCCGATAAGATTGAAAATTTCATTTGAATCGGTCACACTTGGCACTTCAATTCTGATTTCAGAACTGCCTTGTCGTGTGATAATCGCCTCGGAATACTTCCCGCCAATCACATTTTCAAGACGAGAAACTGTGGCATCAATTGCTGTTGAAAGGTCGCTTGTGTTACTGTCTTGTGAAAGTGAACAATCATAGACAACCGAAATTCCGCCTGCAAGGTCAAGTCCCAATGAGATGGAGTTTGCAAATCCGTTATATGTTTTGCCGTTTGTGTAAGGAATGATAAAACTGCAAACTGAAAGGACGATACCAATCGCAGTGAGCACTGCAACAGCAACAAAATTAAGTATTGAGTTCTTTTTAAGTCTATTTTTAGCCATACTGCCCCTTATATATTGTGAAATTTAAGAATATACTTGTTAAGTATATAACAAAACAGAGCAGTTGTCAATTAAAATACTAAAATTTTTTGAGATTTACACAAATTATTCCGCAAATTGCACCAATGATTGAGCCAAAAATAACATCATTTATAAGCGTTCTGTCAAAAACAAACTGCCCATCCAGCAAAGAGAAAACCAAAAACGCCAAGATTGTGAAAAAGAAGCCGATCAAAAAGCCGTTGATGATGCCATTTTGCTTTACCTTTTTCATTCCGAACAAGACTCCCAAAAAAATTGAAACTGCTTTAATCACTTGGTTCACTGGCGAAATCAAGTTTTCAGAAATGTTGGTGAAGCGGAGAAGAAAAGCGAAAAGAAGGATGAAAAGAAGAGAAAATGTGAGAGAAACAAAAACCCCTTTAAGTATTGGCTTCAATTTTTTTCCGCTGTTTTCTGTTTTTTCTGTTTTAAATATCTTTGCTTTCATTTTCATTATTGACTCCTTCAAAAAAAATATACTATCTGTCATATGGACAAGATAATATATGATTAATATTTTTCAAAAATAACTATTCGACAGTAACAGATTTGGCAAGATTTTTCGGTTTGTCTGGATTATAGCCCAATTTCTCGCAGATTTTGAGTGCCAAAAATTGCATTGGAATAACGGAAACAATCGGCATAAATTCTTCAAGAAAAGTTGGAAGTCGAACAGATTTGAAGGGAACAATTTCATCGCTCACCACCAAAACTTTGCCACCCCGTGCAATTATCTCTTCCAAATTGGAAAAAAGTTTTTCTTTTGTCTTTTTGAAAGTGCAAAAACTTATCACAATCGTTTTGTCGTCAACAAGAGCGAGTGTGCCGTGTTTGAGTTCGCCCGCACAAATTGCAAAGGAATTGATATATGTTATTTCTTTGAGTTTCAAACTGCTTTCCAAGGCAGTGATATAATCAAATCCTCGCCCAACAAAAAATATTTTTTCAAACGAAGCAACATAATCCACAATTTCTTCATCTATATCTGTCAAACTCAATTCCTTCAAAAAGTCTTCAATATCTTTTTTCTTATCCAAAAATTTCCCACTTAAGAATAAAGAGAATAGATAAAGAACAAAAACTTGACACGAATAGGCCTTGGTGGACGCCACTGCAATTTCTTTCCCAGCAAAAGTTGGAAGAATGTTTTGACAGATTTGATTGAGATAACAATTTTCAGTGTTGGTGAGAGCAAGTAAAGCCATCCCCTTTTCTTTAAGCATTTTTGCACACGCAATTGTGTCCAAAGTTTCACCACTCTGACTTATAAGAATATATAGTGTGTTTTTGTTCAAAATTTCATCACCATAACGAAACTCACTTGCAATATATGCTTGCGATGGAATTTTTATTTTTTTAAAATACATAGCACCTTGCAAAGCAGAATGATATGCCGTTCCGCAAGCAATAAGACAGATGCTTTCAAGTTTTTTCGGAAGAAAAATTTTTTCGAAAAGTTTGCCACTTTGATAATTTTTATATGTCATAAAAAGTGAATTTTTTGTTTCAAGAATTTCACTTTTCATATGCGTTTTTTCAAAAATTTCCACTTTTTTAAGATTTTTCTTGATTTTTTCGCATTTTTTCTTGATTTTTTTACCATTTTTGTCAAAGAAGAAAATTTTGCCATTTTCAATTTTGGCAAATTCGTCATCAGAAAGAGTGTAATATTTTTGAGTAATATCACAAAAAACATAGATATCACTTGTTGCCATAACACCAAAAGAAGTTTGTGCGACATAAAGTGGATTTTCTCTTTTTGCCAAAACAACTTCGCCCAAATTTGATAATAAAGCAATGGCAAAACCGCCCTTAACCAACTTTGAAGCACTTATTGTTTTTTCAAGCAAACTTCCATTTTCTTTTTCAATTAAATCACAAAAAACTTCGCTGTCTGTCTGTGAAGTCGTGGAAATATTAAACTCTTTCTTTAATTCTTTATAGTTTTCCACAATTCCATTGTGAACGATTGCCAAATTCTTGGACGCCGAAAGATGCGGATGAGCATTTTCAATCGTCACACCGCCGTGTGTCGCCCATCGCGTATGCCCAATGGCAATATTTGATTGCAGCGATGAAATTTTCTCTTCAAGATTTGAGATATCTCCCACCGTCTTAACACATTTTATTTTGTCGTTTTCAATAAATGCGATGCCTGACGAATCATAGCCTCGATATTCCAAAATCTTCAAGCCATCAAAAACCTTTTTGACAGCATTAACGCTTCCAACACAAACACAAATTCCGCACATATTTTCTCCGTTTCTTATAAAAATATATGCGAAATTTTAATGAATGGTTAGTTTAATGAATTTTAATTTTTATCTAGGGTCAAATAAGTTAAAGTTATATTTCCATATTTTTTCTCGTCAAAAACCACAAATGGTGAAAAAGAAAAGGTGTCATTTGAGGCGTGTTCACAAACAATTATTCCTTCATCATTCAAAATCCTTTCAAGTTTGGGTAAAACTTTTTCATATAAGCCACTTTTATATGGTGGGTCAAGCAAGATTAAGTCGTAACTTTCTTTGCAAACATCCACAAACTTCAAAGCATCACATTTCACAACTTTGGCGTCAATCCCAAGATTCTTAAGATTGTCTTTTGTGAGTTTAACACTTCTCACATCTTTGTCGACAAACAAAACACTTTCTGCACCTCGGCTTATTGCCTCAATACCTAATGCACCAGTGCCCGAGAATAAATCAAGCACTTTTTTCCCTTGCAAAAAAAATTGCAACTTTGTGAAAAGTGCTTGGCAGACCTTGTCCGTTGTCGGTCTTATATGTTCAAATTTGTTCTCAATAAGCCTTCTTCCCTTGTATATTCCCGAATTAACTCTCATAATAAAATTATAACAAAATAAAAATAATTTTGCAAATTATATGGAAAAATAATAAAAAATCAACTTTTTTTCAGTTTTTTTGCGAATTTTTATGGCTTAATCACAGTTTTTCCACGAAGCAGTGAAAAATTGGTGAGAATTTCATATGGTATTGTTTTTAATTTTTTGGCAAAATAATCCGCATCTGCCATCACCTCAACTTTGTCACCAACCTTGACGCTTTTGTCCACACGAACAAAAAAGCAATCCATACAAATGTTACCCACCGAACAATATTCCACGCCACTGATTTTGACTTTGAATTTGTTTGACAAATTTCTTGAAAGCCCGTCACCATACCCCACCGGCACAACTGCAAAATATGAACCGTATGGTTCTTTGAATTTTTTGCCATAGCTGACATATTCCCCTCTTTTCACAAAATTGATTTTCAAAACTTGAGAATAAATTGCCATCACTTTTTTTCCTTTCTTCCCATAACCATATCCCTCAATTCCCAGCCTCAAAAATTCATACTCAAAAGGATAGTAATAGACCGCACTTCCACCAAAACAAATTGGGCATTTTTGCGAAATGAGATTTTTCAGTTTCTCAAATTTTCTGTATGCCTGCATCGTTGAGGCATAGTTTTCTAACCTTGGAAAGTGTGTGTATATTGACCTTAACTTAACTTTGTTTTCCAGCAAAATTTTTTCAACCGTTCGAAGTTCAATTTCGCTCTTGAGTCCATATCGATTCATCCCAACATTAACGGAAAGATGAATAAGATTTTGACAACCAAAACTTATCGCATCTTTCAAATCTTCTTCACTTTGAACAAGAAATTCAAGGTTATTCTTTTTGCAAATTTCAAACTCTTTTGTTGGAGCAAAAATAATAACACGCTTGCGAGTTAATTTTCTCACTTTCAATGCTTCATCAATGTTCACCACGCCATATCCAAAGACATAAGGATTGGCAAGCTTGACAATCTCTTCCAACCCGTGCCCATATGCGTTTGATTTTACCATCAAAAATATTTTTTTATCAGCAAATTGCGAAAGATTAAAATGCAAGTTATCGCGATAAATCACCTTGTGATTAAAGTTTTCCATATATATTTATACAAATTTATAATAGAAAATGTTAAATTTCCGCTAAATGTCGGTTTTTGTCGAAAAAATAGCGTCATTTTGGCGTCAAATTTAAGATTTTGAACTGGAATTTTAGTAAAATTTTTATAGGAGGTAAATATGCAAAAGAACTATTCTCGCTACACTTTGAGAATTTCAAATAACCTGCACGAAAAGATAAATTACACTGCTGATTACAATGGACGCTCGAAAAACAAAGAAATTGAAATGGCAGTAAAGCGATATATTTTGGATTTTGAGCGTCTGCACGGCGAAATTGAAACAAAAAACGACTCTGATTTTTAATTAATTTCAAAAAATGATTGACTTTTTCTTCTGTGTGTTATATAATACACATAGTTTTTCATTTGTCAAATTTGTTTCAAGTGAAAAATCGCAAATTTTGTGTTAAGCTTAAAGTTAGCATAAGGTTGAATATTCTCACCAATCTCACTCACTTCTTTTGCTGAACACAAAAAACCTAAAACTTTATATTTGGGTTGCTAGCTCTATGGCAAAAGCATTCGACTCTTAATCGAAGGGTCCGAGGCTTTACCCTAAAATTGAAAATTTCAGGGAACCCATTCTCGCCCAGGGCTCTCACCCCGGACAAAATAAAAAACTTAATATTTATATTTGGGTTGCTAGCTCAGTTGGTAGAGCATTCGACTCTTAATCGAAGGGTCCGGGGTTCGAGCCCCCGGCAACCCACCAAAAGAAGAAACGCAAGTCTTCTTTTTTTATGCCGTGAACTTGCAAAGATAAATCTTTGCACTTGCATCCGCAAGAGAACCCCGGACAAGTCCAGGTCGCAAACTTCCGACTTGAAATTCCCCTTAAAAGTATACATATTTTGTTAAAACTCTACGGTTGATAGGAGTTATTCTTTGTTGTTTTGTGATATAATGACCTTGTAAAAGGAGTGAAAATGGATCTAAAAATAATTGGCAATTTCATAAAATCTCAAAGAAAAGAAAAAGGATTAACACAAGTTGAACTTGCAACAAAACTTTCAGTCAG
>CALWEM010000013.1 GCA_944377315.1 uncultured Clostridia bacterium | reverse complement strand
GCCTTCCAAGCTGGTTGCGAGGGTCCGATTCCCTTCACCTGCTCCACTTGCTTCCATAGCTCAGCTGGATAGAGCAATGCCCTTCTAAGGCAGAGGTCGAAGGTTCGAATCCTTCTGGGAGCACCATATGGTGGTCGTAGTTCAATTGGTAGAACGCCAGATTGTGGCTCTGGAGGTCAAGGGTTCGATTCCCTTCGATCACCCCATAAAATTTTCCGCTTTTGCGGTGGGGTGTCGCCAAGCGGTAAGGCATTGGACTCTGACTCCAACATCCGTAGGTTCGAATCCTACCACCCCAGCCACATAAATCGACATCGTAGGGGTGTCGCCAAGCGGTAAGGCACAAGACTTTGACTCTTGCATTCGTAGGTTCAAATCCTGCCACCCCTGCCAATCTTTGTCACAAAATAATCTTTTGTGGCAGGATAGAAAACTTTTCAAGTTTTCAAACAAAAACGGGTTTTTGTTTTGAACCAACTTTTCGTAGTCGGCTCAACTCAAGATGGGAGTTCCAGCAGGTTCGTGAAACAAATGTTTCACTCTCCAAATCCTGCCACCCCTGCCAAAAACAAACAAATTTTAAGTTTTTTTTAAAATGCCTTGACTTTTTTTGAAAAATCTTGTATATTGTTGTTTGTTTAAATTGAATATGGTCTGCTAGCTCAGTTGGTAGAGCACAAGACTTTTAATCTTGGGGTCCCGGGTTCGAGCCCCGGGCAGGCCACCATAAACAAAATATGTTGAGTCTAAAATGTGAAGTGAAATCTATATATTGATTTCGCTTTTTTTAATGTTATATTTTTGGTGAATTTATTTGGGAAAAATAAATTTATAAACTAGCATATTATTTGTTTGACTATCTGTCATTTTCAATTTATAATCATATTGGGAGAATTATATAATGAGTATAGATGATGTTAAAACTCCAAAAGAGTTAATGGAATTTTTAAATAAAAATATTACATATGGAGTGATTGACAGAAAGGGTAAGAGATTATATGATAGTTCAAAACAAGAATTTCAAAATGCCTGTAAGACCGTTTGGAAAACTCGCTCTGTGTTTCAAATGTTAAAAGAAGGAATTGGGCATTGTTATGACATTGTTGAAATTGAAAGATTTTGGTTTGAAAAAAATGGTTACATTGTTAAAACATTTTGGATTTCTGCATACCAACAAGATATTGAAAATTCCGGATTTGCCCATACATATCTTTTGTTTAAAGAAAATGAAAAATGGAATCTTTTTGAGTTTGCAGACTATAAAAATAAAGGCATATATGAGTTTAATTCTGTTGACGAAGCAATTGAATGGCAAAAAAATAAACAAATTGAATTTGCAAAATCGTATGTAAAACCAGTGAAAAAATATGATGTGGCAATATATGAATATGAAAAACCAGAAATTGGATTGACTATGAATGGATTTTTAAATTATATAGAAAACTGCAAGAAGATTGATGTTTGAGAAAACTTAAAACTGGATGCGGATTGCTGGGAGCGAGCAGTGTTTTTTGTTTCTATAATATTTTTGACAATATTCGAGTTAATGTGACGGAAAATTTCAAAAAATGATTTCTTTTATATTTTTGATTTTCATATAATAATTCCACAATTAAAGGAGTTATATATGCCATATTATGTCACAGAACCAATCAAAATTGAAGGAACAAAGTTAGGGTATGCCATCTATCCATATCAATTTTCTTTTTTGGACATCAAGCGTGTTAGGGAGAATAATTTTGTCAAACTGAATATTTTGAACTGAAAGACGGTGAATTTTTGGAAATTGAAAAAACTGTCTATCAAGAAAGTTTGCAAATAAGTATGCACAACTCGCATATCATTGAAGAGAAGTTGAAAAAGTTTATTGTTGAGAATGAAGAATATGTGGAAGACACCAAGAAACTTGAAAAATTCTTCGACAACAAAAAAGAGAGTGAAAAAGTGGTTTAAGAAGGCTCTTCTTCTTGCTTTAAAATGATTTTTATGATATTATTAATTAAAAATGGAAGCAAAGAAGAAGATAATACATAACAGACCATTATTTTATGCTTTTTTGGCGTTACTTTTGAGCATAACGGCAACAAGGTATATTTTTCAAGTCAATGTGACATATATCGTTTTGGTGAGTGTGGTGCTCATTGGGCTTTTTGTCTTTTTGATTTTGCAAAAAAACATCTATCTCATTTTCATCTTCATATCAGTTATGTTATTTGGTGTTTGTCTATTTTTTTTGGGTGTGAAGATTTTTGAAGCAAACACATATTATGGCACACAAACCGTGGAAGCGAGAATCACAGATGATGTTGTGAGATATTCCAATCGCACGAGATACAAACTTGTTGATGTGAAGATAAATGATAGAAGTGAAAGCAATATGTATGCTGTGGTGTATGGCTATGACCAAGAATTGCAAGTGGGAGATGTTTTAAGATTCAATGCGGAAATTTCAAAAAATCAACTTTTCAATTTGGGCGGTTTTAACTTGTCTTGCTATCGTGACAATGCACCATACAGCGTGACGCTAAACTCAAGTGATATTGAAATTTTGGACAGTCACTTGAAACTTGACGAGAGTTTCCGTTTGAAAGTCAAAGATTTATTATATGAAAATATGGGTGTCGAAAATGGTGCGACAGCGTTTGCTGTTTTGTTTGGTAACACAAATGACATAAGTGATGAAACTTATGCGAACTATCAAAATGCCGGCATCTTGCATCTTTTGGCTGTCAGTGGTCTTAATGTCACATTTTTGATAACGCTTTTGGGATACTTTTTGAAACTTTTGAAAGTCAACAGGTGGACAAACTTTCTTGTTTCCTTTTTTGTGCTTTTTGCCTATGTCTATCTTTGTGGTTTTGCTCCGTCAATTGTCAGAGCGGGCATAATGGGAATTATTTTTCTTGCCTGTTCTCTTTCGGGAAGGTGTTATGACGGGCTGAACTCACTCGGCACTGCTGGTGTGATAACACTTTTGTTCTCACCACTTTCAGCGTTTGATATTGGCTTTTTGATGAGTTATTTTTGTGTGCTGGGGATTTTGGTTATTCATCCAGTATTGTCCAAACTTTTGCGAAAATTTTTACCTAAATATGTGGCAGATTCTTTTTCAATTTCAATAAGTTCTCAAATTATGATTTTGCCTTTTTTGGCAAGTTTCTATGCCAATTTCAATCTTCTTTCCTTTTTCCTAAACTTGATTGCCGTGCCACTTTTTGGAATTATCTATCCAATTCTTTTTGTGGCTATGATACTTTGCGTGGCAATGCCATTTTTGGGATTCGTTTTCACATTTTTGGGGTATGGGTTCACTCTTATTGACATTCTTGCCGAAATATTCTCTCAAACAAGTTTAATTCTGCCTTTATCACCATTAAATGCCATTGTGGCGATGCTTATGTTCGCCTTTTTCTTTATGATGAGTCGTTTTGTTATGGCAAAATGGAAGAACAAAATTGTCGCACTCAATATCTGTGCCACATTTTTAATTGGTGGAGTTTTGATATATAATTTTGCACCGATTGCAGAGAGTCCATCCATTGTTTATTCGTATTACTATGACGAAGATTTGGTGGTTTTCACAAACACAAACAACAAAACGCTTGTGATTGACGGATATTCTTTTGAAAACATCAACAACGCTCTTGACCGAGTGAACGCCAACAAGGTTGTTGGGCATATTTCCTTGAATAACACACTCACACAAAATGCAATGCAGAAATTGGACAGCGACTACTATTTTTATAACACCGCTCTTTCTGCCTATGATGGTTGCAGTGAGCTTTTGTCCAGCACGGAGTA
This sequence comes from uncultured Clostridia bacterium, assembly GCA_944377315.1. GTDB lineage: Bacteria > Bacillota > Clostridia > Christensenellales > UBA1242 > Caccovivens. Next base: position 9,916 of record CALWEM010000013.1, on the reverse strand, counting down.
TTCATTGGGTGGCTTCAAATTTCGCACAGTCGAACATCTTTCTCTTGTTGTTGGTGTTTTGGTGGAGTTTGACAATGTGACTTGTTTTGTGTTAAACAATTTATGTGAATATAATTATGAAATTGCCGAAATGCTTGACGAAGAAAATTTTGACTATCTCATTTTGGGAGATATTGACGAAACATACACGCCATTCAAAGAAGAAGTGGTGTTGACATACAAAGATATTCAAAATTCCAACCATAGTTTTGAAAATGGTGGCAGTATGCTTTTATTGTTGTCCGAAAAGGATTATAGTTTAAGGAGGATATAGTGAAAACATTAAAACAACGATTGACGAAAAAAATTGAGCCGTGCTATCTCATTCAAGGAGAAGATATCCTTTTGTATGACAAGGCACTTTCAATGATTAAAAAGGCTTGCAAACTGGAACTTGAAGAATTCAATTTTTTGAAATTTGATGAAGACACTTTCAATGCGGACACTTTCATTGACACTCTTCAAACTTTGCCAATTGGAAGCGAGAAAAAGTTGGTGCTTTTGAAAAATGTCACAAAGTTCAATGAAGATTTCAAGAAAAAACTCAATGAATATTTGAAGTCGCCACTTCTTTCCACCTGTCTTGTTATTTTCGATTTCAACAACAAATTTGATTTCATAATTTCGGAGAAGGTGAGTGCCAAGCGTCTTGATGAAAAAAGTTTGGAAGAAATTGTGGTGAGCGAACTTGAAGAGAGCGGAAAGGAGATAAAGAAAGAGGCGTTGAATCTTCTTTTGTCCTATTGTTGTGACTATTATTCTCTTATCAAAAACGAACTGGAGAAACTCAAAAGTTGCAATTTTGATGTTATTGGAGTGAAACAGATTGAAGATATGGTGACGCGTGAAACTGAATGGACGGTTTTTGAACTCACAGAAGCCTTATCCAAAAAAGACGCTTCAAAAGCGATTTCTCTTTTGAATTTGATGAACAAGGACACCAAAACTTTCACACTGATTTTAAATCATTTCAGGCGTTTGTTTTTTGTGGCAATATCGAAAGAAAACGACCTTGAATTGAGCAAACTTCTTCAAGTCAAAGAATACGCTGTCACAAAAGCACGCCAACTCGCGAGAAACTTTTCCAAAATTCAACTGAAAAACATATATGAATTGTTGGACAATGTGGATTTATACATCAAAAATGGGCAAATGCAGATTGAAAATGCGTTATATTATTTGATTTTTGGCATACTTTATTGCTAAAATATATGTGAAGGAAAAATTATGAACAAGGAAATCAAGGACAAAGAAGAATATAAGGAAGAATTTTTGCAAATTTATTATGACAACATTGAACGCGAAGGCTCGGAAGAACTTTTGGATTATCTCGAACGCTCGGACTTTTTCACCGCACCAGCAAGCACGCGCTATCATTCGGCTTTTGAAGGTGGACTTTGTTTTCACTCGGTGAACACATACAAAAGATTTGTGAGATTGTTGGAAGGCGAATATGGTCAAGAATGGGACAAAGTTATCTCGCGAGAAAGTGTGGCGATAATCGGTCTTTTGCACGATATTTGCAAAACAAACTTATACAAAGTGGAACAAAGGAATGTGAAAAGAGATGGCGTTTGGGTGCAAGAGCCATACTATAAAAAAGATGAGCAGTTGCCGTATGGTCACGGCGAGAAATCGGTGTATATGATTTCTGGCTTTATGCGACTGACGCGTGAAGAAGCAATGGCAATCAATTGGCATACTGGCGGATTTGACCCAAGAATAAAAGACGGAAGTGTGAATATCACCGATGTTTTTTATCGTTTTCCACTTGCCTTTATTTTTCACCTTGCAGACAATATGGCGACATATTTGGACGAATGGGCAAATAAAAATTGATTATGCACACATTTTTTTCAAAAGGGTATTGACACTCGGCGAGTTTTGGGGTATAATATAGACAAATAAACGAGGAGGTTTATATGTATAGATTTAAAGATTTGACAGATGAATCAAAAAAGATTGTTTTGGATTTGTTAGATTCTTTCAACAAAGACCAGGGACATAATGATGATAAAGTGGTGATTGACATTGAAAAAATGGGCTTTGCTCAAACAGTAACTGAAAAAAAGGTCAGAGAAAAGATTGAACAAAACAAAGACAAAATCATCAAACTCACACCTTACAACAAAAAAGATGATGCTGTTTTATATTATTTTGGTGCTGACTATAAAGTTCCAGAACTTCGTTGCAAGTCAGTTGTTGTTGACAAAGGTGAAGTGTATGTGGTTAGTGGTGTCACAAATTTAACTGCTAGCTCAAAAGATGATAAACCACTTGGTATTCAAACAGTTAGTGAGAAAACATCTCCAACTTTTACTTTCCAAAAAACAAGAGCAAAGGCTGTTCCTGAAAAATATATCGGCTTTTTTGGTAAAATAATAAAAGAAGGAGTTCCGGCTCTTGAAAAAGCAAAACAAGACCTCCCACCTGAACCAAAAGATGTTTATGCAATTTTCCCAGTTGAAGTTGTGAGATCAAAACAAACAGAAATCAAAAATCCAAAAGCAAATGCATATTGGAATGCTTCTCGTGCAATAGGAAAACTTAAGAAAGGCAAAAAAGTTTATGACGCTCAACCATTCGATGACAGAATTGAACTTGCTTTCACAAAAGGTAAAACAGACACCGACAAACTTGATGTTTGGGTTCACGTTCATCCAACAGGTGTTACCACTGCAACCACTGACATTTCACAACTCACTTTGGACTATATCAAGAAAAGTGGCGAATGGTTCAAAGTGACAGAAGACAGAATCAAGTTCAAAAATGGCAACATTGTTATTGACACATATGATGCCAAAGGCGCTCACGAAAAAGGCGACCACCCACTTCGTATTGTTTGCAGACCAAGACAAGGAGATGACACACTTTCTCGTCTTCGTTCAGCACAAAGTCTTGAAGGTGCTTCACCATATGCCACTGCTTTTGCAGGTTCAGCAATTGAATCAGATTTGAGAGCAAATGGTTCTTTGCAAAATTTGGACGAACTTGTTGATTATTCATTGACTCACAAAACCACAAGCGATGAGAGAGGAAAACCTGTTCAAAAAATTTCAAAATTGAAAAGAACATTGAAAGAAGCAATCCTTTTCTTTGGCGGAATTGCTGCAGGAACTGCATTGGGGGCATTGGTTGTGACAGCAGGAATTGGTGATGCCAATGTTGCAGCATCAAGAAATGCAGCCACAGAACTTTCATATCAAAACGCTCGTCAAGTGCTTGTTGTGGATGAAGTTGAAAGTGCTGAAAATGGTGCAAGAGCAAAAGAGAGTGGAAATATTGATTTTGTTATAACTCAATATAATGACAAAACTGGAAAATATGATATTCGTCCTGGAAGTGCTGCCACAATTGCAAAAGATATGACACAAGTGGTGAACCCTGAAGAAATTGCTCAAGAAGTTGCACCATATGGTGTTAACTGGTCATTCACAGGACTTGCCACAGGAAAGAATCCATATGCTGACATTGTTAACACGGAAGTTTCAAGAGCGTTGGGAGAAGCTGTGGGAGCAGAAATCGCTTCTCTTTCAAAAGCAGAAATTGCAGATGGCGTGATTTACTATCCAGTTGCAGAAGGTGATATGACAACCAAAGCAAATTTTGTTACTGAACTTGAACAAGCAGGCTATGACAATGTTGATGAAATTGTTTCAGCATATGAAGAAGGTTATGGCAGAAGCTACACCACTTCAAAAGAAACAAATGAAGTTGGAGCAACAGGCGATCCAACAATTCCAGATGATTATGAAGAGATTGATGACGGAAAAGTTTATTACACCAATAACCCAACCTTTGTTTCTTCAATGAGAGATTTGGTGGGCACAACTGATGCACAAATCAATTCAGTTTATGTTGTTGAACAAAATGGAATTTCATATGTGACAATCTATGCAACCGGAAATTCTGGAGCAAATGCATATGAAATCAATTTTGAAACAAATGGCTCAATTGAAACAACTGAACAATTATACAACGCTTTGAACAATGCGAAGAAAGAAAAAGGCAGAGATGCAATTTGTGAAGATTATGAACTTGCCAGTGTGCCACTTTCAAGTTATGGTCTTAAAGCTGACAACATTAACTCCACAATGTCAAAAACTTATGGTGCACAAGTTGGTAACAACGGAACAACATATGTTGCAACTGACCTTTTGTCTGACCCAAATGGTGACTACAATGTTTCCGTTCTTTATCTTGGTGACAAGGGCGCGACTGTTCTTCCAATCACAGTTGGCGTTGACAATGGCAGAGTTGGAAGCAATGCAGTGAAATCTTTGGCAATCCTTTCAGTTTATGACGGCTACTCTTCCAAACTCCCTTCTTGCTCAATTGAAAAAGGAGATGCGGAAATATATCAAAACGCTGGCGAAGTTTATGTGGAAGCAGACTATGTTCAAGGAGCAAACAAAACTGAAAAAGAGCGTGTAAGATAAAATCTTTGCAAATGAAAAAGAGAGCAATCGCTCTCTTTTTTTGACAAGATATTTGCTTTTAAGACCATATATTCTTTTTTCAAAGTTATTGAGGATTTTTATTTTTGAAAAAATCACAACAAGATAAGTATAAATATCTCTTTGACTTGACAAAAATCTTTTTTTAATTTATACTTATCTTATGTGTCCGTGGCGGAACGGCAGACGCGATAGGTTCAGGTCCTATTGAGAGCAATCTCGTGGAGGTTCAAATCCTCTCGGACGCACCAAAAATCAAGTTGTGTGCTTGGAGAATGAGATGAAAAGCTATGACGATATTTTGGAAAAATTGTCGAAATCAACTTTCAGAAGCAAATTTCACTTAAAAAAGAAAGATTTGGAATATGTTTCAAACAAAGGAATGGAAACAATCAAATCTCATTGTCTTCTTTTTGTCAAAGAAAGATTGGCACCAAAAAAGCAGGTAAATGACGGCAAGCAAACACCAATGAGAAATCATCCAGTTTTCATCGCTCAACACGCAACTGCAACTTGTTGCCGTGGTTGTTTAAAGAAGTGGCATAACATTGACGAGAATCACAATCTTGAAGATGACGAAATTGATTTTGTTGTCAACTTAATTATGAAATGGTTGGAAAAGGAAGTGCAAAATGCAAGTGGAAATAATTGATATTTCATATGACGGTTGTGGCGTTGGAAGGGTGGACGGAAAGGTCGTTTTTGTGCCACGAACTGATATTGGCGAAATTGTTGATGTCCAAATTGTGAAGGAAAATTCCAAGTTCAGCACGGGAAAAGTTGTCAAGGTTTTGAAGAAATCAAAAAGTCGCTGTGAAAGCAAATGTCCATATTTTGATGAGTGCGGTGGTTGTGATTTTCAGTTTCTCGATTATGGTCGTGAAATTGAGCTGAAAACAAAAATCCTTGAAAATGAGCTGAAAAAAGTAAATTTTTTTGAAAAAATTGCTGTTTTTCCTGCAAAAACTCGTTTTAATTATCGTAACAAAATTAAACTTACATATGTTGATGACAAATTAGGATATTTGAAATCGCAATCAAAAAAGGTTATTGACATTGATTTTTGCCCACTTGCCGAGTCAGAAATTAATGATGCAATAATGGTCATCAAAAAATATTTAAAGAAATATAAATACCAAAATTTGAAATCTGTCACATTCAGAAAGAGCGATGAGAGCGTTCTCATTTCTTTTTTGTTTTCTCAAAAAGAAAAATTTTTTTATGATGAAATTCTGGGCGATTTTGTTGTCGGTGTGTTTGTTGGAGATGTTTTGGAGAGTAACAAGACGGTTTTGACTTCAATTTTTCATCAGAAAGAATGCCACAAAACAATTCTTTGCAAGAAAATTCCTGTTGATTTTGCTTCCTTTTTTCAAGTTAATGATGAAGTTGCAAGTTGCTTATATCAAACCATCATAAAGAATGTGGCTGGAAAAAAGGTGGTGAATGCTTATTCTGGTCAAGGAGCATTGAGTTTACTTTTGGCAGAAAAGGCGACAAAAGTGGTTGGCATTGAAGTGCAAAAATCTTCTCATTTAATTGCTGAAAAACTTAAAACTTCCAATATGAAAAACATCAATGGCCTTGTGGAAAAAGAATTGTCAAAACTTCTCAAAAATGAAAATTATGACATCATTGTTCTTGCCCCAGCACGCGCTGGTTGTGAAAAAAGTGGGATTGACGCCATAAAAAACGCACAAATCAAAGAAATTTTCTATATTTCTTGCAATTTTTCCACTTTAATTCGAGATTTGAAACTTCTTTGTGAAAAATATAAAATCAAAAGCGTCCAAGTTTTTGATATGTTTCCATCGACCGCCAATTTGGAAGTTTTAGTGTCCTTGGAGAAAATTATTTAAAAAAATTTAACTATTTATTTGACTTATAACATAGAATATGTTATTCTATATACAGAATAATTTATTTATTCTTATATTGAGGTTGATTTGAAAATTAAAAATTTTATTATATATGGTGTTGTTGTTTTGCTTGCTGTGACCACTGGCTTACTTATGGGTGAATTATATGGCGACTCGCTGATTCCGCTTGTCGACACTTTTTCCACGCAAGAAATTGAAATACGAGATGATGAAAAGGACATTGAAAAATTGTATAATGACGCAATAAGCGGAAAGAAAACTTCTTTTTCGGGGAAGGAGTTATATCAAATTGCTGAATATAAGTTGAAGCAACGAGATTCTTTTATGAAAGTTTTGACCGGCGATGTGGAAAGTATGGGGTTTGCTCATCAGCAACTTCGCTCAAACAAAGTGTTATATAATAATCAAATTTATTATCTCAAAATGAGCCCAAATCTCAACGGAACACCGATGGCTCCTTCAATGGCTGTTTGGATGAACTATGAAATTGGCTCTGATCATATTCTTATGAATGAAAGCCGAAATATCAACGATATCACCGGCGACAACAAAGATAATTTTAACATAACACTCGGCCGTGATGGGGCAACCGAATGGAGTTTGGAAAAATACCGCAGTTTCTTTAAGACTGACATAACCACTCCGCTCACATACATCATCTCTGACTTCACTTGTGGCAAAGGTAGTTATGACGACAACATCACCTTAAACGAAAATGGGCAATATGTTTTTGAAATCAATCTTTCATATGAATTCGCAGCATATGCCGCACTTTATTATAGTTTTGAAATAACGCACTTTTTGGAAGCAAACACCATTCCAACAGTGCCACCACAATCAAGTTCGGATTTGCCACAATGGGAAAGTGTTTCTATCACTGGCGTTATGGACAGCGAATTCAATTTGATTTCCTTGAGTTATGTGGAAAAATATCGTGTGGACCAAGTGATTAAGGGTGCACCTGTCACAAACACACTTGTTGACAATTTTTATTATGATGAAGAAACGATAACTTCTTATCTTGAAAGCATAGGAGAATTATGATAAATCCAGACAAAGCAGAAAGTCGATTAAGTTCGAAAATATTTAAGTTGCTGACGCTGTATATGATTATAGCGTTATGCACTTTTTTCGGCTTTATTATGCTTTATGAACCAAAATCTCCAACAACAGAAAGTTCAGGCGTTCAATCTGACCCGTTCACACAACTTGTGAACAATTTTATGGCGACCAAAACAGCCTCGCTTTCACTTGAACTTGATGTGGAAAGTGACGATTTGATTGCTGTTTTCTCTGGTGATATTTTGGTTGACATTCAAAAGCAAGATTTTTCTGCCGATATTAATTTTGTTTATAACGATAAACTTTTTGACATTTCAGTTCTCAAAAATTCCAACATTCTTGGCAGTGAAAATATGGTTTTTGTCAATGTGAATGAAAGTGGGTTCAAAATTAATCTTGATGAAGTCAATCCAAATCTTTTTGACATTATTTCAAAAATGAATTTTGATGATTTGGGTTTGAATATTAATATCGACAGATTTATCGAAGCACTTGAAAGATACACAGGTTTTGACTTTTCGGATGAAAATCTTTTGGATAATTTGCTCAAAAAAGTAACTGAAACTGTGCCAACTGAAACCGAAAATGGCTTCACTTTTGACATCGCTTTTAACTCAATAAGAGTTCTTTTGAACTGCGACAAAAATTTTAATAACTTAACAGCACAAGTGGATTTGCCACCATTTGAAGATTATTATCTTGACCTAAAAATTAACAGTGTGGTTTTGAATGATGAGAAATTTGAAATAACATCTTTGCCAACTGGAAAAGAAGAAGATATCACTTCAATCTTGAATATTATTGACAATGCTCAACTTGAAGATAACAAATACGCTTTGTCTTCCGATTTTGAAGCAAAAGTGGATGACTTGGAAGTTCTGGGTGATGTTTTTGCGTCAGTTGTCAAAAAAGGTGAAGAATTTGTGCCATATGTGAGAATGAAAACTTCGTATGATGGAGCAAATGTTTATCTTTATCTTCTTGACAAAACGGTATATCTCAATGTTGAAAACTTGATGTTTAAGTTTGATATCAACGAAGTGAACATTGAAGAAATTAAAACACTTTTGAAAAAATTTGATGTTGTGCTTGATGAAACACAACTTTCCACCATTGCTGTGATTTTACCAACTTTGAGTGAGATATCGGCAAACTGGCTGGAAAACGGGTTATCTTTTGGTGTTAATGGTGATATTGAAGTGGAAAAAGTGAAACTTTCAAATATCGCAATCGACATTTTGTTCAAAGAGATTGAAGAAAACATTTTGCCAGATGAAATCACTTTGAGTGGCGATTTGCTGGCGGAAGAGATGAACAAGACTCTCACATTGACATTGAAAAATATCGAACTTGGCAAACGCGTGAACAATGTTGACGATATCAAGTTTGGCGGAGAAAATTTTGAACAAGTTGAAAGCATCAAAGTGAACAGCGGAAATGTGGAACTTGGAGAATTTGTCGACCTTGGCAACTTCTTGAGAGTGGCACAAACAATTGCCGATGCAAAAAATTTAACTTTGTCGATTGACACGGAAATTTTGACGGAAAGTTTGAAGATGATGCTTCTTGGCGAAGTTAAGTTTGATATTGCTTCCAAATCGGTTATTTTTGAAGGGACTGCCAATATTGACGGGCTTGTTGTCAGCGATTTTGCGTTGTTTATGGAGAATGTGGAAAGTGGGGAAATCTATCTCACTTTGGGTGGAAAAACCATCAAACTTGACATAAACAAAGACAACATCCAAAAAGTGCTTGCCGAGTTTGGATTGAGTTTTGAAATGAGCGTGGGTTTGGAAGATATATTGCAAAAAATTGGCGTAACTTATTATAGTGACAATCTCGTCAAAACCATCATTGAAAATTTGAAAGATATTCACTTGACACAAGTTGGCGACAAATTTGAGTTGACATTCAAAAATTATCGCATAACTTTTGGCTTCGACACCGAGAAAAATAATTTCTTCAATATCGCTGTCACTCCATTCAGTTTTGAAAATATTGAAGTTGAGAAGTTGAATATAACGAATTTGGTAATTAACGATGAGAACTTTGAAATTATAAAACCAAATGAATTTGAAGATGTGACATCACTACTTGATTTAGTTGAGAATGCAAAACTCGACGAAAACACATATGCAATTTCTGGAGATTTAGCGGTTAGTTACAATGAAATGAGCTTTGCAGGGAATATGCTTGCAATGGTCGTTACAAGCGGAGAAAAATTTGTTCCATATATTAGGTTAAATGCTGAAGTTGAAGGAGTAAATGCATATATTTACTTACTCGACCAAACAATATATCTAAATGTAGACAGCCTAAAATTCAAGTTTGACTTAACACAAGAAAACATCGATGAAGTAATGAATTTTGTGGAAAGTGAACTTGGAATTAGTTTAGGTTTAGATGAAGAAGCAGTAGCAACAATCACATACGTATTACCAGCACTTGAAAATATATCAGCAAGTTGGATTGAAAATG
>CALWEM010000012.1 GCA_944377315.1 uncultured Clostridia bacterium | reverse complement strand
AATGCGAGTTGATTTGAATTCATATCCACAAGGTTACTATTTTGACAGAATGAGATGTCCAGTGTGGAGCACAACAGTTGAAACTGAAACCATCACAGTGCGTGTAAAGGATGAAGACACAAGAGTTTATATTTACTTTTATTCGCATATCTATGAAATAACTCTGAAATATGGCAATGGCGACACTGACAGCAAGTTGTATTTGAAATACGATGTTGGCTATTTCAAAGACGAAGCGTGCAACTATGAACTCACAGAAATCACAGTGCCAACGCGGGCAGGGTATATTTTTGGCGGGTTTTACACCGGCGAAAACGGCTCTGGCACAAAGATTATTGATGAAAACGGCAATATCGTTGCACCAGCAAACGCTTTTTTGAATGACACAAACTTGTTTGCATATTGGAAGTCAAATGTGCCGGCGTATTATGATGAAGAAGGTGATTATTGGTATATTGAATACGGCAAAATGCCACAAGAAAAATTGACTGACGGCACGATTATCGCACTTCTTGAAAATGACAATCCACTTGATGACACGGACGGCGTCACAACTTCGCCAAATGAGTATTATTTTGCAGATTTGATGCTTTCGGCAAAGATTTATGACGGCGAAGAGCATTGTAATATTTTTGGCGAGTGGTATAAGGTTTTGCCAATTCGTTGGCGTTTGGACACTCCACCTTCAACAAGTGGCTATGTTTCCACTTCCACAATTGCGGTGATGGAAAGCGTGGTGTATGTGGGCAAATATTCGCAATCATCATTGAATATTGGTGACGGCTATCAAAGTGCCAATGCTGACTTTTCATATGTGGATAATTTTCTTGGCAATTTCTCTCTTTTTGAAAAGGGATTTTTGGAAGAGTTTGCGGTTAATTCAGAAAAATTCACAGCAAGTGGCACACAGAGTGAGAGTGTGAGTGGAAATATCTTTTTGGCAAGTGAAGAAGAAATTGAAAAACTCTTTGGTGGTTTCCAAGCTGATTTTTCAGATTTTGCCAGCGATTTTCTGGATGAAATGGGCAGACCTCACTATTATTTTGTCCGCGACCTTGGCTCGAACTTAAACAACATCGAATGCAAAACAAGTGGCGGTGTCGGCGGTATCGGTCAGCGCCCGACATATATGCTGGGAATGAGATTTGTGATAACAGTGAGCGAATTTGTTTGCGTATAATTTCTCTTTATGGTATAATGCTAAACATAGGGGGAGAATATGGAAGAAAAAGAAAAATCTTTGCAAGAAAAATTGTTTTATCGCAAGAAAAATTATTTTGAAGAGGCAGATGAAAAAGACATTGAAAAGTGTTTTCAGTTTGCAGAAAACTATAAGACTTTTCTTGGAAAATCGAAAACCGAGCGTGAAACTTGCCAAAATATTGTCGAAATTGTCAAAAAAGCAGGGTTCAAAGAATTTCATTTTGGCGACAAGTTAAAGGTGGGCGACAAAAGATATTTTGTCAATCGTGGCAAAAGTGTGGCGGTTTTCAAAATTGGCAAAAACAATTTGGAAAAAAGTGGTATCAAAATTTTGGGTTCGCATATTGACAGCCCGCGCATTGATTTGAAGCAAAATCCAATGTATGAAGACAGCGGTTTTTGTTTCTTCAAAACGCATTATTATGGCGGTATCAAAAAATATCAATGGACGACAATTCCGCTTGCGCTTCACGGCACAATCATCAAAAAAGATGGCTCTTTTGTGAATGTCTCAATCGGTGAAGATGAAAGCGATCCAATTTTCTATATCAACGACCTTTTGCCACATCTTGGGCAAGAGCAAATGATGTCGAATGGTCACAAGATTATCACTGGCGAACAACTCAACCTTGTTGTCGGTGGAAAGGCATATAAAGACAAAAAGGTGAAGGACAAAATAAAACTCAATATTCTTGCCATTTTGAATGAAAAATATGGCATTTTGGAAGAAGATTTCTTGTCAAGTGAACTTTCCATTGTGCCGGCGTATATGCCAAGAGATATCGGCTTTGACCGTGCGTTTATCGGTGCTTATGGACACGATGACAAGTCTTGTGTTTATCCTTCTCTTCGTGCGGTTTTGGACACCCAGTCTGACGACACAATTTTGGCTTTGATGGTGGACAAAGAAGAGATTGGAAGCGAAGGTAACACCGGAATGAAGTGCAAAATATATGAAGATTTGATGGACGAAATTTGTGAGAATATGAAATGCTCACCGCGTGTTGTCAGGTCGAAATCTAAATGTTTGTCAGCCGATGTGACAAGTTGTTTTGACCCAAATTTCCCAAATGTGTATGAAAAGACAAATGCGTCAATAATTTCTTGTGGCGTTTCAATCAACAAATACACCGGCTCTGGCGGAAAGAGTTCAGCAAATGATGCTTCGGCAGAATTTATGGGTGAAATACGAAAAATCTTCCGCGACACCGATGTCATATATCAAGCTTCTGAACTTGGCAAAGTCGACCTTGGTGGCGGTGGCACAATTGCAAAATTTGTGGCACAACTCAATATTGACACGCTTGACATTGGCGTGCCGGTGATTTCAATGCACGCACCGTATGAACTCATTTCAAAAGGCGATTTATATAATGCCTACAAAGCGTTTTGCAATTTTGTGAAGTAAATTTCAAAATAATTAATTGGGAATTTATTATAAGATTGTAATTTATGAGTAAAATTTGCTTTTTTAGGCAAATTTTATTTTTTGTCGTTTATTTTAATTAAAACGTTTGGTAAAAATTACAAAAATATTTATAATAAATTATAGAATTATTTCTAGGAGTTTGAAAGTATGAATATATTTAAAAAATTTTTAATTTATATATTTTCTTTTGTCTTTGTTTTTTCTGCTTTGATAACAGGCGGAATTTTACTTTCAAATTCTTTAACCCAAACATCATCTCAAAGTGCGGGGGGGGGGAATTTGGCAAGATGAAAATCTAGATGCATATGCCGAAGAACCAACAAATCCTGATGATAACTGGGCAAATCACTACGCGAACTCTTTTGCTGGTGGAACTGGAACGGAGTCTGACCCTTATCAAATTGAAACAGCCGAACAACTCGCATTTTTAGCATATCAAGTAAACAATGGAATCAATTATTACGATTCTTATTTTTTGCAAACGACAGATATTAATCTTTCAGCGTATTGGTGGGACGCAATCGGGACAACTTCAAGATATTTTCAAGGAAACTATGATGGTGATAATCATACGGTTTCAGGAATCTTTACGCCATATGGTGAAACAAGTGATTTTAATTATCAAGGACTTTTTGGATTCGTTAGTGGAAAGTCTGAAACTGTCAAGGCAGAAATCAAAAACCTTGGAGTCATAAACTCATTTATTCAAGGTAATGATAAAGTGGGAGGGATTGCGGGATTTGCAACAAAATATACCACTATAATAAATTGCTATAACACTGCAAGAATAAATGGGCATTCACAAGTCGCTGGAATTGTAGGTTGTAATCAATCTTTCTCTTCGGTAATAAATTGTTATAATTTAGGTTTAATCACAGGAGATGACAGTTCTATTGCAGGAATTGCAGGGTTTAACAATATTTCATCTCTAATCGAAAATTGCTATAATGCAGGAACTGTTCAAAGTATTAACGATAATCACGAAAATATTTATATTGGTGGAATGACAGGAAGTAGTAATGATTATTCTATAGTAATAAATTGTTACAACATAGCTTCAATTACAGGATATCATTCTGTTGGTGGAATTGTTGGAGTTACCAATGGTAATGCCATTGTATCAAATTGCTACAATACAGGCGAAATGACTGGGGATTATAATTTAGGCGGAATTATTGGATATAATTATAATTATTCTACAACGACAAATTGTTTTAATATTGGCAAAGTTTCAGTAAGTTCTTTTAGTTCGTCTATTGGTGGCGTGCTTGGTGTTAATCAAAACTCAACATCTGTCATTTTAAATAGTTATTATGGCGGAAACTGTGAAGAGGGGCTCGGCGGAATAAAAAATTCAGATGTTGAAGGTCAGGCAGAGTATTTAGGCACAATTACAACTGATGCAAAAACAGAGAGTTGGTATTTTGATAGTGATGTTTGGAATAATGAATATCCTTGGGATTTTGATATAATCTGGGCAGTTCACCCTTGGATAAATAATGGATTGCCTTATCTTCAAAATATTAACTATAATACGCCTGAAAATTTAAATTATCTTTGGACGGACGAAGAAGTGCGAAGTGAAATCAAAACCACTTTTGAAGGAAGTGGCACGGAAGATGACCCATATCTTATTTCCACGCCAGCCGAACTTGCTGGGCTTGCATATAATGTCAACTTTGGCGGACAGACATACGCTGGAAA
>CALWEM010000011.1 GCA_944377315.1 uncultured Clostridia bacterium | reverse complement strand
GCGAAGAATATGCATATCTTGACCTAACAGGCTGTTATTACAAAGTTGAGCCGGTGAGATATGTTTTGCAGAGTAGTTCCAGTTTGAAAAATGGTTTTGCAACCGAAAATGGAAGTGTGACAGCGGTTTCGGAAAAAATCGTTTTTGCCAGTGTTTTCCAAACCGGCTGGACAGCAAGCGATTGCTTTGGCAAAGGTTATGCGAACGCTCAAATCAGCACCAATGTCAGCGAATTTCTTTCAAACTCGCTTGCAAATGGCGAATATTTGAACACGCCGACATACAATGTCACCAACTTCAAAACGGCGACCGGCGGAAAGTCCAGCACCAACCTTTCAGTGCAGGCGATAGCGTCCAATCGAAGTGAAATTCAAAGTGTGTTTGGCGACCTTTCAGCCGAGTTCTCCGACCTTGTGGCTGACATTTTGGGTGGTTATTTATTCTACTGGACACGCGATGTTGGCTCGAATCTAAACAACGCTCAAACTATTTCAGCGTGTGGCACAACCGGCACACAAATGAAGATGAGTGAAATCTTGGGCGTTCGCGTGACCATTAATATCAAAACTTTCTCGTGTTGAGATTTCGCAACTCTTTCTAAATTCTAATAGATGAAGTTTAAGCGATAGGAAAATAAATGTTTGTGAATTCCATATTTTCAAATTATTTCTCATACAAAAAAACGGCTGGAAAAATTGAGAAATTTTGTTTCACAGATTTTTCGTCTGCCGTTTTTTCATATTCAATTCAAGTTTTTCATATATTTTTCTATGAATAAAGTATGGACAACTGTTTTTCTCATTTTTGGCACAATTGTGGGGTCGGGATTTTCTTCTGGAAAGGAAATTTTTGTCTTTTTCAGCCGTTTTGGCTTTCTTTCCTATCTTTACATTTTTTTCGCGTCCGTTTTGTTTTTCCTTTTGTTTTATCTTTTTTTAAGAAAAGGGCAAAGGATTTTTGAAAGGTTTGAAAAAAGCAAATTTGTCACAATAATTTTGATTTTCATCTCCATTGTTTTCACTTCTTCAATGTTTGCAGGGCTCAAAAGTTTGTTTTCATTTTCAAGTTCGTTTCTCTATGTTTTTCTCTGTGCAGTTTTGTTGTCGCTCGTGCTTTTTATCACTCTTAAGGGTATGAAAACGCTGGAAAGGTTCACCGCACTTATAATGCCAATCTGTGCTTTCATATTTTTGGGCGTTCTTTTTTTCCTTATATTTGAAAAAAGCAACTTAACATATCAAAAAAACAGCGTTTTTGGCGTTTTGTATGCACCGCTTTATGTCGCGCTCAATTTTTCCACCAGCACTTTCATCATCGCCAAAGCTGGGAGAGATTTGAGCAAAAAGCAATGTTTTTTGGCGAGTTTGTTTTCAAGCCTTCTTCTTTTTTCCTTTCTTATGTTGGGCAATTTTGTTCTTAATATGCACCCAGAAAGTTTTTATGCGGAAATGCCGTTTCTTTTCTTGTGTCAAGGCAATTCTTTCTTCTTTTTCCTTGCATATTTGGTGATTTTCATTGGTTGTTTAACCACTCTTTTGTCGCTTTGTGTGACGCTTAATGAAAGTTTGAAGTCGATTTTCAAAAATGAAGTCTTGACTCTTTCTTTTTCGATTTTTTTGCCTTTTTTAATTAGTGAGTGTGGTTTTTCGTATATTGTTTCATATCTATATCCGTCTGCTTCTGTCCTGGCAATTTTTCTGCTCCTATTTTTTGTATCTTTTTTCAAGAAGACTGACAAGGAAATACATCAAATAGGCAAGGAGACAAAGGACAAAGGTGGCGGTCATCACTAGGTCGATTTTGAAAATCTGTCCGCCATAGACAATGAGATAGCCCAAGCCTGCTTTACTTGTCAAGTATTCACCCATTATGCTTCCAACCCAACTCATTCCAACATTAATTTTCAAAACAGAAATAAATTCTGGCATTGATGATGGCAAGACACACTTAAAGAGTATTTGTATTTTATTGGCGTTCATACTTTTGAGAAGAAGTATTTTCCCTTCATCGCAACTGATGAAAGCGGAAAGCATCGACATTGTTGTGATGACAATGCAAATTAACACGCACATCAAAACAATCGCACTTGTGCCTGCACCAACCCAAAGAATTATCACTGGTCCCAGTGCGATTTTTGGCAGAGAGTTGAGAACGATTATATATGGCTCGAAAACCTTTCTCACTTTTTCGTTCCACCAAAGAAGAATGGCAATGATATAGCCAAGAACGGTGGCAATCAAAAAGCCAATCAAGGTTTCAAACAAGGTTACCCAAGCGTGATGAAAAAGAGTGCCGGCTTCAATTAGGTCACCGAGAGTTTTCACAATCCGTGACGGGCTACTGAAAAAGAACGGGTCCAAAATTTTGTGTGCAGTGAGAAGTTCCCAAAGTCCGATGAAACAAACAAGAATGAAAATTCTGAAAAATATTATCAAAAATCTGTCTTTTTTGAGTTTTTTTACATATTTTTTGTGTGATTGTGAAAAATTAATCACTTTTTTGTTCTTTTTCATTTGTGAGTTCACTCCATATTAAATCAAAATATTTGCCAAATTCTTTGTCTTCTCTTTTCTTTAATGGAGTTTTTCCGCTTAAAGATAGATGAATTTCATCTTTCACTTTGGCAGGTCTTTTTGACAAAACAATAATTTTGTTGGACAGCGAAATTGCTTCTGAAATGTCGTGTGTGACAAGAAGAGCTGTCTTTTTTTCATTTTTGAGTATTTCAGAAACATCATCGCAAAGCGTCAGTCGTGTTTGATAGTCAAGAGCGGAAAATGGCTCGTCAAGAAGCAGTAATTTTGGTTCAAGCACAAGCGTTCTTATGAGTGCCACCCTTTGTCGCATACCACCACTCAATGAGCGTGGTTTTCGATTTTTGAAACTCTCAAGATTATATTTTTTCAGAAGTTGCTCCGCAAATTCGAGTTTTTTGTCAATATCTTTTGGTTTTTGAAGTTCAAGACCAAGGGTTATGTTTTTCCAAACTGTTCGCCACTCAAAAAGCATATCCCTTTGGAACATATATCCAATTTTTTTTGTGTCAATCTTTTTCTCTCCGTCAAGGATAACTTCGCCAGAACTTGGTTTCAAAAGCCCGGCAGTGAGTGAAAGTATGGTGGTTTTTCCGCATCCACTTGGTCCAACAAGAGAAACAAATTCTTCTTTTCCAACATCAAAATTTATGTTGTTAAGTGCAAAAATTTCATCGTTTTTGGTTTGATAGAAGTAGTTAACATTCCTAAATTCTAAAAGTTTTTCCATTTTTACCTCTACAATAACATTCTATTTTTATCTAAAAAATTTGTGCCAAGAAAAAAGTTGGCACACTTCCTTGAATTGGGCGATTTTTGGAAATATAATCAAATTGAAAGTTGCAAAAGGAGGCAAATGTGGAAGAAGGTGAGATAAGAAAAGCACTTTTAAAAAAGGCACTGGGATTTTTGTCTGATGAGATTGTGGAAGAATATTCCTTGGACGAGTCCGGCAATCCAATTTTGAACAAAAAGAAAGTGACAAAAAAGTTTAATCCGCCAGATATCAGTGCGATGAAAATGCTTTTGGAAAGAAATGACATTTTGACGCACGAAAAACTTTCAAAATTGACAAATGCCGAGCTTGAAAAGGAAAAAAAGCGACTTTTAAAACTTTTGAAGGAGGAAGAAAAAAATGAAAGTTGAAAAATGCTCTCATAAAGTCAAGTGTGATTTTGGCGGGTGTAGAAATTTGGCACAATTTTATGTTTCGACACGCGGTTTGTTCAAAAACGAATTTGCCTTTTGTGAAGAATGTATGCAAAAACTTTTTGAAGAATTATCAAAAATTTTTGTGCCAAAAGCGATTGAATCGCATTTTAAACCAAACAGAAAAAGGAGAAAAGATGAAGAAAGAGATTAATGGTGTTGTGAAAGAAGTTTTGGAAGATTTTTCCAAGCGCGTCAGTGAAAGAAAGAGTTTTGACCTTAACTGGCGACTCAATATGAATTTTTATATGGGTAATCAATTTTGCTCGGTGGGACTGGGCAGTATTATTGACAACTTTGACCGAGAATATTTTTGGCAAGAGCGAGAAGTTTTCAATCATATCGCACCAAAGATTGACATTCGCCTTGCAAAGTTAAGCAAGATTAAACCTAAAATGCGTGTTGTGCCAGCAAGTAATGATGAGAGTGACATCTACACAGCAAAAATGTCCAAGAAAATTTTGGATTCAGTTGCCAACAAGCATCAATTGTCGCAAAAGATAAACCAAGCGACAAAGTGGAGCGAAATTTGTGGAACAAGTTTCTATAAAGTTTTTTGGAACAGTAATCTTGGACAGGTGGTGGCAATTGAAGAGAGTGGCAGGAAAATAAAGACAGGTGATGTTGATGTTCTTGTTTGTTCACCATTTGAAATTTATCCAGATTCAGTGGCAAACGAAAATTTGGAGGACTGTCAAAGTATTATTCACGCCAAAGTCTATTCCAAAGAAGAGATAAAAGATATGTATGGTGTGGAAGTCGAAGGAAGTGATATCAACATTTTCTCACTTGACAACACCATTTCGCTCGGTGGTTTAGGTATCAATGGACTGGGTGCAAGAGTGACGGAAACCACAAAACAAAATTCTTCAATTGTGATTGAAAAATATGTTAGACCAAGTGAAGGGTATCCGAATGGGCGTCTTATCATTGTGGCAGGCGATGAACTTGTGTTTGACGGGGATTTGCCATACATTAATGGCACGGACGGGAAACGCGATTTTCCTTTCATTAAGCAGGTTTGTTGTGACAATGTGGGAAGTTTTTGGGGAGTTAGTTTGATTGACAGGATGATTCCAATCCAAAGGGCGTATAACGCTGTCAAAAATCGCAAGCACGAATATCTCAATCGCTTGACGCTGGGTGTTTTGTCAGTTGAAGATGGCAGTGTTGATATCGACAATCTGGAAGAAGAAGGACTTGCTCCGGGAAAAATTTTGGTGTATCGCCAAGGAGCAAACCCACCAAGATTTCTGGATACCGAAAATCTGCCTGCTGATTTTGAAAAGGAAGAAGAAAGATTGCTTGAAGAATTCACCTCCGTGAGTGGAACAAATGAAATGGGTGCGATGGACACGATTTCTTCATCAATAAGCGGAACAGCTCTTGAACTGTTGATTGATGAAAATGAAACCCGTCTTTCTTTCACCACTGACAGTATTAAAAATGCGATAAAAGAGATTGGGAAGCAAATTTTAAGACTGTTTAAGCAATATGCCACATTCCCACGCCTAACCAAAATTTTGGGCGACAATGGTGATGTGGAAATATTCTACTTTAAGTCAAGTGACATCTCGTCAGATGATGTGGAACTTGAAACCGAAATTGAAAGTAATGACACACTGACGCAAAGAAGAAATATGGTCTATACACTTTTGGAAAAAGGAATTTTGTTTGACGAAAATGGCAAAATTTCTGCCACAATGAAAAACAAAATCCTTGAGATGATTGGCTTTGGAAATTATGAGAGTGCGGTGGACATTGAGTCGCTTCACACAAAAAGAGCGGACAGCGAAAATCTTGAAATGTTTGAGAAAAATGAAGTGGAAGTGAAGACTATTGATGACCACGCTCTTCACATCAACGAGCATATTGCGTTTATGCTTTCTGGCAATTTTTATAAGGAAGCGGACAAAGATGTGGAAGAAATTTTCTTGAAACATATTGAAAAACACAAAAATCTTGTAAAGGAAGGTTAATATTATGGATGAAGATGAAAAATACTGGGAACAACCTGAAGATTTGGTTCTAGACGAAAATTCTGACGGCTCCCAGCAAGGTGAAGAAAAGGAAGAAGCACAAGAAATTGAAGCAAAAGGCGAAACGATTGGAAAATTTAAAAATGTGGGCGATTTACTTGATGCGTATAACAACCTTGAAAGAGAATTCACCAAAAAATGCCAACAACTAGCCGAATTTGAGAAAGATAAGATGCAGGAGAGTGAAAAATCGAACGAGGAAATTGAACAAAAACTCAAATCATTCCTTTTGACAAATGGCGAGGCAAATTCATACGCCGAGGAATTAAAGAAAAAGGTTCTTGGCGATGAAAAGTTGAAAAAAATGGACGACCCTTTCAGTTTTGTTTGGGCAGAACATATATATAACAATTTGAAAACGCCAAACAAAATAAGTGAAGAGGTCGTGGGCTATGTTTTTAATAACGAACAACTTAAAAATATGGTTCTTGAAAAATATGTAAATCAATTATCGGAAAACAGTTCACCAATCAAGATTTCTTCTTCGGGGAAGCGGGTGGCAAATCCTGTCACCCAAACTCCTCAAAATTTGAAGGAAGCAAAAGATTATTTATTTAACTTGTTTTCCAAATAAAAGGAGAGAAAATGATAACATTAACAAGCGCAGAAAATGCACTCAAAGAAGTTTATTTAGGAGTTTTGGCAAATCAGTTGAATGTTGCAGCAAACCCACTTCTTGCACAAATTAAACGCTCAACAAATCATATTAATGGCAAAGAAGTGAGATTGGCAGCACCAATTGGCATCAGCGGTGGTATTGGTGCAGGTGATGAAGACGGTGAATTGCCAACAGCAAAAGGAACAACTTATGCAAAATTTGTGGCAGAACTCAAAAACCTTTATGGAAAAATTGAGATTTCTGACAAGGCATTGAGAGCAACTCAAAACAATGCCAACAGTTTTGTTAATCTTCTCAATGATGAAATGGAAAGATTGATTGAATCGTCAAACTTTAATCTTGGCAGAATGCTCTTTGGCGATGGCACAGGAAAAATTGTCAAAATAGATTCATCAACTCCAGCAAACAATTGCATTAACATTGACGGAAGCGTTAAAGATGTTGTGGAAGGAATGATTCTTGAACACTCATCTGGTTATAAATACACTGTGACCGGCGTGGACAGAACCAATAATTATGTTTACACTGCAGAAGATAACTACAGCAGTGCCAACCTTTCAAGCGGTGACTTTTTGTATGTTCAAGGTTCAAAAGACAAGGAAATCACTGGTATTGAAGGAATTTTTGAAAACACATCTCTTTATGGACTCACCAAGGCTGACAATAAGTGGTTAAACCCATACAAAGTTAGCACAACAGTTTATATTTCTGACAGCACAATTCAAACAATGCTTGACTATCTTGAAGACACTTGTGGTTCTAACATCAACTATATTGCCACAACAAAGGCAATAAGAAGACTCTATCAAGATTATCTTGGAGCATACAGAAGAAATATTGATGTGACTGAACTCAAAGGCGGATTCAAAACAATAACATATAATGGTATTCCAGTTGTTGGCGACAGATTCGTTAATGATGACACAATGTATTTCTTGAACACAAATGATTTCACAATGTATGAAATGTGCGATTGGAAATGGTTGGAAGATGAAAGCGGAAGAATTTTGAAGCAAGTTCCAAATTATCCAGTATACCAAGCAACTTTGGTGAAATATGCTGAACTTGTTTGTGAAAAACCAGCAGGACAAGGCAAATACTCAAAAGTTGCCAAAACTTTAACCGCAGATAACAACACTTAATTTAAGGAAAATTTATGAATAGGTCATTTGAAATATACAGCGATTGTCAAGATGTGATTCCGCGTCTTAAAGAGATAGACAAAGATTACTTTGTTGTCTATAATCTTGACAGAAAAACTTTTGAACTTCACAATCATTTGCAAGAGAACGGCACCTTTTGTCTTACTTTGCCATTTGAGAGTTTGGATGAGAGAGCAATTTCTTTGACGCTCAAAACACAGAGTTTTAAACGCGATGAATTAATAAAAGAATTGGACGCGGAAAATGAAAAACTTGAAAAACAACGCAAAAAGGATATTTTGAATGATATGGAGGCAATTTATGAAAGTTAAAGAAATTATTGCTTATGCGTGTGGTTTTATTGGAGAAAAAGAAATTGCTGAAAAATTAAACCAAAGCGGAACAGTTTCATATTCGGATAAAGAACAAGAAAAAGTTGACACTCTTTTGAGATGTTTTAATTTTGTTAATGAAGAAATTGCAAGCGACTATTTACCATATCTCACGACTGAAGAAATTGATGTCAAAAATTCCATTCTGAATTTTTCTGACCTTTCCAAAACACTTATCAGTGTCTATGCCATTAAAGGAAGTTTCGGCTGTAATGTTCGCTTCCGTGAATTTCCAGAATATGTGGAAATTTTGGGCAAGGCAAAATCCATAACATATTCCTTTTTGCCAGACAAAAAAGACCTTGAAGATGAATTTGTCTTCTTTAATGGCTTGTCTGCCAGAATTTTTGCTTATGGCATTGCAAGTGAGTATTTTTTGGTTGATGGATTAAGTGAGGACGCGGAGATATGGGAAGAACGCTTCAAGGAAAGTTTGTTTGTGCTTTCAAGAAAGAAAAGTGAAATCAAACTTCCTAAAAGGAAATGGTTTTGATATTTTATAAAAACCTTAAAAAACATAAAAAAACAAATGAAAAGAACATAACTTTTTCGATATTCAAAAATGGGGTCATCTCAAACGAAGATGACCTCATATCAAATCCGAATGAATGCAAAACATTTTATAACTATACGCTTATTGACGGGGCACTCAAAACTGGATTAGGCTTCAAAGATGTGGAAGTTCCAGAAAGTGAAGACGATTTGGAAGATGTGCATTCTTTTGATATGACAGAGTGGAATATCACAGAAATCCAAGCACTTGACACATTCAGATACAAACATATTCAAGATGACAGGTTTTATTATCATATGAATATTGTTGACCAAAATGGGTATTTGTATATTTGCTCGGTTATTGATGAAGTGGGCTATCCAATTCCAAAGTCGGACATTGGATTCAACAATATTGTTTCCACTTGCCAATATCGACTTGATGATTATGACTGCATATTGTATTTTCTTCCGTCTGGAATGATAAGTTCTTCTGGCTATGAAACCGAGAAATATGAAAATGTGCCACCACTTTTGTCGGTGGCTGTTCATTATGACAAATTTTTTGGTATCACTGACACTAACAGAAATGAACTTATATATCAAGATAACCTTGACCTTACCACATATGATGGGGCGGACAACAAAGTGATTGAATTTCTTGACCAGCGTGGTGCGTTTAACAAACTCGTCACATTTAATGACTATATCTATTTGTTTCGTGAGTATGGTATTACTCGAATTTCAGAGTATACCGCTTCGGGCGATTTTTCTTTTAATCATCTATATTCTTCAACTTCAAAAATATATGAAAATTCGGTTTCCGTTTGTGGAGATGTCATCTTTTTTGTCACGCGTGACGGACTTTATTCTTTCAATGGCTCAAGTGTGAAGAAAATTTGTGAAGACTATGACATATATTTCAAAAATCTTGACAACACTCATTGCTCTGCTTGTTCGCTTGATGGAAAATATTACCTTGCCACGCGTTGCAAGTTTGATGATGGTTTGTCGCTTGGCTCGGAAAATGAAACTCTCTTCAAAAACAATGTTCTTTTTGAAGTGGACATTGAAACGAACAGTGTGGACATATTAAGGGGGATTGATATCAAAAAAATCGTGGCGCTTGATGTGCCATATTTCAGCAAGGTGATTGCCATTTTCAATGGTGAAAACAAAGGGCATCTCGGAGAACTGACACATAACGGCAAGATTTTCAATAATGTCAATCAAAAATTTTGGTGTTCTTTCAAGACAGACTTAAATTATAAGGGCAAAATGAAAAGAGTGAAAGAGATTATTCTCAACACCGAAACCGACTGTGAAGTCGTGATTGAAAGCGACCTTGAAACAAAAACATACACCTTTGAAGGCAGTGAGAAAGAGCAAAGGAGTTTTTGTAATGTTTGTGGGAGAAATTTTCAAATTTCGTTCAAAACAAATTCTGCAAACTGCCATATTTCCAAACCAATGATTGTGTTTGATGTTATTTCATAATATGATTTACACCAATTTTGTTCGTTTTTATAATCGAAAACTTTTCTATAAAAAAGGAGAAGATGAGATGATAAATATAACTTTAAATTTGAAAAAGGAAGAAAATCTTGGAAATTTGGAATGAAGTGTTGAGAATGGTTGTCAGCAATGGTATTTTTGCAGTGCTTTTTGTTTGGCTTTTCTTCTATCAAATGAAAGATTCTTCAAAGCGAGAAGTGAAATATCAAGAAACAATTGAAAAATTAACCAGCACACTTTCAAGCCTTGAAGATGTCAAAGAAGAGCTCCAAGATATCAAAGAATTTTTGAAAAGCGAGGATGAATTTGAAGAAACTGCTTGAAAAAATGAAACATTACAGTTTTTGGATTTCTCTTTCAGGTGCATTGATAATCTTTTTGAACTGCCTTGGAAATATTTTTGGCTTTGAGATTGAAAACAATGTGGTTGAGAATGTCATAATGTCGTTTGCCGGTGTTCTTGTGGTTTTTGGACTTGTTGTCAAAGATGACCAGAAAACGGAAAATATGGACGAAGAAAACAAAGAAAGCGAAAAGAATGACGAGGACGATTTACAAGATGACGGAAATGAAGAAAACACTTTTGAAGAAGATGAGAAAGAGAAAGATGAAAAATAGAGAAAGATAGGGGATTTTTCAATCCCTTATTTTTTTATACCTTCAAAATTGAGAAAAATTTTGTGTTTTTTGTTATCAAGGTGAAAAATGTTTGTCAAAAAATATTTTTTATGCTAGAATGGAATATATATATTTGGAGGGGAAATGAAAAAAATTCTTTACACAGTTTTGTCAATATTATCAATTGTTTATATCGGATTTTTGATTGTGCACGTTATTGATGCACAAACGGCGTGGGAGCCAGATATGGGTGGATTTCGACCTTGGTTTGACCTTATTGTCAACTTTGGTGGCGTGGCAATAATCTTCCTGTTCGCACTTGTGAATTTTGCTGGAAATCCATTAAAAGTTGTTTTCTTCATTCTGCTTATTGTGGCGATTGTTGTTTATATCATTGTTATGGCTTGTCCAGATGTTATATACAGTTGGTTCAGTTCAACAAATCCACTTTCATTGACGCTATAACACAAAATGCATTGTGGTATGCAATGCATAACACACCATATATAGTATCTGATGAAAGGAAAGAATATGAAAAAATTTTTGATTGTTGATGGAAATAGTTTGGCGAATCGGGCATTTTATGCGATGCCATATTTATCAAATATCAAGGCTCAGCCGTCTGGTGCAATTTTTGGTTTTGCAAACATTTTGATAAAACTGATAACTGAGCAAAAGCCGGATTATATTGCCGTGGCATTTGACCACGCACGAAAAACTTTTCGAAATGAAATATACAGTGAATATAAGGGCACGAGAAAAGAAACGCCAGAAGACTTGCGAAAACAATTTCCTTTCATCAAAGAGATGCTTTTGAAGATGAATATCAAAATTTTTGAACAAGAAGGAATTGAAGCGGACGATATCATCGGCACGATTGCCAAACATTCTCAAAATGAAAATATCTTGCTTTCTGGAGATAGGGACTTATTTCAACTTGTTGATGACAACACGACTGTGTGGCTGACAAAGAAAGGTGTCACCGAACTTGATGTGATGAATGAAGGTGCAATCAGAGAAAAATATGGCTTTGCTCCATCCATCATCATCGACCTTAAAGCACTTATGGGCGACAGTTCGGACAATATTCCGGGTGTCAGCGGTGTGGGTGAAAAAACCGCACTTTCTCTTCTTCAAAAATATGGCGATTTGGACGGTGTTTACGAACATATTGATGAAATCAGCGGAAAGCTCAAAGAAAAACTCGTTTTTGACAAGGAAAATGCTTATCTTTCAAAAACGCTTGCCACAATAAAAACTGACTGCGATTTGAAATTTGATTTGAAAGAATGTGAATATTCCTTTCCATTCAGTAATGAAGTTCGCGACTTTTTTGAGTATTGGAATTTCAACTCTTTCACAAAAAGAGAAGATATCTTCGGCGAACCAAAAAAGGAAGAACGCGAAGTTGAACGAGTTTTGGTGGAAAATCTCTCGCAAATTGATGATATGATAAAGGAAATTAAGGACGAGTTTTCATACAGCATCACAGAACTTTCCTTTTCGCCAAATTCTTCAAAAGTTTATTATCTTGAAAAAAATCCAAACCTTTTTTCGTCTTTTATTGATTTAAACGAGGTTTTGAAAAAATTAAAAAATGTTTTTGAAGATGAGAAAATTCGAAAAATCACACTTTCTTCAAAAGATGATATGAAAGTTTTGAAGCGTTTGGGAATTCAATTCCGTTCCTTTTTCGACCTCGAAATTGCCAGATATGTCTGCTTCACCACAGTTTCCAATGATTTATCGAAAAACCCAGCCGATTTTTTTGCTCTCAAGGTGGAGTTTGAAGATTTAATCAAAGAAAAAGGTGTTGATTTTGTTTATCATCACATTGAAATTCCGCTTGTGGAAGTTTTGGCGTCAATGGAAGAAGAAGGCTTCAAAATTGATGAAGGAATTTTGGATGAGATTGACCAAAAGATATCTTTGGAGATAAAGGAACTTGAAAAAGAGATATACCAAATGGCTGGCGAAGAGTTCAACATTAACTCTCCAAAGCAAGTGGCGACCATTCTTTTTGATAAGCTGAAAATTGTGCCATATAACAACAAAAAGCGCTCGACAAGTTTTGCCATTTTGGATGAACTTAGGTTTGACAACGAGATTGTCAATCTTATCATTCACTATCGAAAGGTATATAAACTTAAAAGCACATATATTAATGTGTATAAAGAAATTTGCAAAACGCGTGGTGATGTCATTCACACGATTTTCAATCAAACACTCACAAACACTGGGCGACTTTCAAGTTCTGAACCAAATATGCAAAATATTCCAACGCGTGATGAAGAAGGAAAAAATTTGAGAAAAATTTTTGTCTCCAAGTTTGACGATGGCGTCATTCTCTCTGCCGACTATAACCAAATTGAATTAAGATTGCTGGCAAATATGGCAGAAGAGGATTCATTGATTGAAGCCTATCAAAACGGCATTGATATTCACACCAAAACCGCAAGCGAAATTTTTAATGTGCCAATCGACAAGGTGACGCCAAGTATGAGAAGAGATGCAAAAGCGGTGAATTTTGGTATTGTTTATGGCATAAGCGACTACGGCTTGTCACAAAACATCAAAACTTCACGTGTGAAAGCAAAAATATATATTGATAACTATTTCTCACGATATCCAAAAATAAAAGAGTTTATGGACAAAAATATTGAATTTGCCAAAACTAATGGCTATGCCAAAACGCTTTTTGGTCGCATCCGAATGATTCCAGAACTCAATTCTTCAAATTTCAATGTTCGAAAGTTTGGCGAACGCGTGGCGATGAATATGCCACTGCAAGGCACTGCGTCCGATATCATTAAACTCGCAATGATTGCCACTTTCCGCGAACTTAAAAATTTGAAAAGTCATATAATTTTGCAAGTGCACGACGAACTTGTGATTGACACTGAAAAAAGTGAACTTGAAAAAGTGAAGGAAATTGTCAAGTCGTGTATGGAAAATGTCAAAACCTTCAAAGTGCCACTCATTGTGAATGTTGGTGAAGGTAAGAACCTTTTTGACACAAAATAGTAAAAATTTATATTTTTTCAAAAAATACACGTGAATTTGTTTGGTAATTTGCTCAAAAAGATTTATAATAATTTTGTTGATATGTCAAAAAAATGACTTTGAAAATATCGATTTTTGAAGATTTTTGACAAAAATTTCTTTTTCAAGGAGATAATATGAAAAAGTTTTTGTTGTGCCTGTTTTCTTTTCTCTTTATCTCCACTGCAACACTCGGCAGTGGCTTTCTTTTTGCCGGCTGTAACCAAACCCACTTCGAACAAGCGGGGGGGGGATTTCACAAGATGAAAAAGAAGATGCAAGTGAATTAATAACCGATGATGACACAACTTCATATGTCAAAGTGGATGAGATATATGACGACAACAGCTTAAAATTCAATCGAACAAATTTAACCACACTTTTAAGATACATAACCGGAAACGAAAATGCTGGTGTGAACGACGAAACAATGGCGTCAATAAGCACAATGGCAGAAAATGCGACAACATCAGCAGATATTCGTGAAAAAGTTTTGACAAACACAGAAATTCCAAAATCAAACGGACAAGATGTGATTGTGATACTGGGCGGTCTTGACTGGCAAGTTGTTTATCTATCCAAAGATAATCAAGGAAATAATATTCTCACATTGTGGCTTTCTTCAAGCTACCAAGAGAAGTTTTTGGAATATTCAAGAACAGAAGGAACCTTATATGGATTTTTAAATGGATCTCTTTATTCGGATTGGTCTGATGATTTTTATTCAACTTCAACAGGTGTAAATTATCCGTCAAATATGTATGGCACAAGTTATATTCGTGCTGTGACACTCAATAATGGTGGAATTTATGCAACGAGCACTTCGGCATCCACAACAGCAGAGCAAAATGAAAACAGTGTTTTTGCAAAATTTACGATGGATGAAGTTGAGGAGAGTTTGACATCTTTTTTGGTGACACCAAATGATGTTTCGTGGCAATTATTGCAAAGTTCTCCAGAGAACAATCCATCTTTGTCTAGTAGTCTTTTGCCAAATGATTCCATAAATGACCCGACAGGCGTTTTGGAAGGGGATTATTATTCAGGATTTAACTACCATTCAATAGAAGATTATAGTGCTTGGGCGAATGATTATATTTGGCTTCCAAGTTTGGCAGAAACGGGATATGACTCTTCAAATTTGGGTTTATGGAAAACATCACAGACACAAAGACAAAATATATCTTCTTCCACTTCATCAATCACACCGGGCGTAGGGAGCGACAATTCTGATTGTGGAACATATGTGATTAACTATTCTTGGCTCCGTTCTGGCTACTCCAATTTTGCTAATAGTGCTTTCATTCTCTATCCGTCTGGGAGTAAATTCAATGTCAGCAATGTGAGTGCTTCTTACGCTGTGCGACCAGCACTTCACCTCAATCTAAATGAAGTGTTTAACAACACATCAGGCTATCTTGATGTGTCAACAATCACGCTGGACTCTCAAAATGAAAGCGAGAACACATATATTTATCAAAGATACGGTGTTGGCTTTTATTCTGACTCTGAAACAATGGAGATGATAACTTCCATTGAAACTCCAACACTCACTGGTTATAAATTTTTGGGCTATTACACTTCTTTAAATGGACAAGGCACAAAAATTATTGACGAAAACGGAAATTTTCTTGTTTCAAACACATATTTTCACGACCACTTCACTTTGTTTGCAGATTGGGAATTGGGGACTTACACAATCTCATTAAATTATCAAAATGGCTATAGCGAAATTGCAAAAATATATGAAAAATATAATACTGGCTTTTATTCCAATGATGCAACAACGAATTTGATAACACAAGTTTCTTTGCCGACACGAGTTGGCCACATTTTCAAGGGTTATTACACCGGCGAAAATGGCGAAGGGGTGATGATTATTGACGAGAGTGGGGTTATTGTGGCAGAGCCGACTTTCACGGTGTCTGACACCGAAATTTTTGCATATTGGAAACCGAATGTGCCGGCGTATTATGATGAAGAAGGTGATTATTGGTATATTGAATACGGCAAAATGCCACAAGAGCGAGTGGAGAACTCCACAATAATCACTTTCCTTGAAAACGATGACACGCTGGATGACACGGACGGCGTCACAAATTCGCCATATTCCTATTTCTTTGCTGGGCTGATGCTTTCGGCAAAGATTTATGACGGCGAAGAGTATGCATATGCGTTTGGAAATTGGTATCGTGTTTTGCCGGTTAGGTGGCGAATTGAATACAACAGCAATAATGTGTCAAATAATTTTAACAATAATGGTGCTCTTGCTGTGATGGAAAGCGTGGTGTATGTGGGGAAATATTCTGTCGCATCTTTGAGTGTTGGAGAAGGTTATATCTCTGCAAACAGCGAATATTCTTTTGCTGATGATTATCTTCATAATTTCACGCTGGAAAATAAGAACTTTTTGGAAAATTATACCTTTAATGCTGAAAAATTTTCTGCCACATCTCGCATTGAAAAGGAAACTTTTGAAAATGAAATCGCTTTGGCAAGTGAGGAGGAAATATTGTCCACTTGCGGTGATTTTGCTTGCGAATTTTCCGACCTTGTGAGTGATTTCTTGAATATGTTTGGTGATGGGAAATATTATTTTGTCCGCGACCTTGGCTCGAACTTGAACACCATTGAGTGCAAAACAAGTGGCGGAGTTGGTGGTATCGGTCAGCGTCCGACATCTCTTTTGGGTATGCGATTGACAATCAAGGTGTCAGAATATGTGTGTGTTTAAGTTTTTTTGGCATTTTGACTGCAAATAAATATGATAGGTGAGAATCAAGCGTTTTTGAAAATATTTTTGCAATATGCTGAAAAATGCTTGATTTTCTTAATTTATTATGCTATAATCATCGCGTCATTGAGACAAATTTGCACTCAAAGAACATTTTTAGGTCGGTTGCCTGAACGCTTTGTGATTTTTGGTTTGGAAAATTTTTGTTTGAATTTATCGCAAAGCAAAAGAGTAATCTTGGGTTGACTTAAAGAGTTAAAACTTTGGGGAAGGACAAAAACAAGGAGGTATATTTTTATGTCAGTTATTTCAATGAAACAACTTCTTGAAGCAGGCGTTCACTTCGGTCACCAAACAAGAAAGTGGAACCCAAAAATGAAGAAATACATTTTCACTGCCAGAAATGATATTCACATTTTGAATCTTGAAGTTACATCAGAGCAAGTTGACAAAGCTTACTCATTCATCCGTGATGTTGTTGCATCAGGTAAATCAGTGCTTTTTGTTGGAACAAAAAAACAAGCACAAGAAGCTGTTAAAGAAGAAGCTGAAAGATGCGGTATGTTCTTCGTGAACACTCGCTGGCTCGGCGGAACTTTGACCAACTTCAAAACAATCAGAAACAGAATTGAAAGATTAAACAAACTTAATCAAATGGAAAAAGTGGGAGAATTTGACCTTCTTCCAAAAAAAGAAGTTGCTCTTTTGAAACAAGAAAGAGATAAACTTGAAAAAAATCTTGGCGGAATTAAAGAAATGCGTGAACTTCCTGGCGCTTTGTTCGTTGTTGACCCTACAAACGAAAAAATCTGCGTTCACGAAGCAAACATTTTGAATATTCCTGTCGTTTCTTTGGTTGACACAAACTGCGACCCTTCAAATGTCACCATTGTTATTCCTGGAAATGATGACGCGATTCGCTCTGTCAAACTCATTGCAAGTGCCATCGCTGATGCTTGTATTGAAGCAAGAGAAGGTGTTTCAATGAAGAAAGATGAAGAATCTGAAGAAGAAAAAGTTGACCTTGAAAGTTTGCTCACTGAAGCAAAGCCAAGTCTTGAACTTGCTGAAGCTGGTGAAGAAGTGAAGAAAACAAACAAAAAGCCAAAGAAAAAACCTGCTCCAAAAAAAGAAAAGGTTGAAGAAAAGAAAGATGAAAATGTCGATGCCACTGTGAAGGCAGACGAAAAAACTGAATCTGCAAGTGATGCAGAATAATTAAAAGGAGATAATATTATGAGTTTTACTGCACAAGATGTTGCAAAATTAAGAGCACAAACAGGCGTTGGTATGATGGAATGCAAAAACGCACTTCAAGAAGCCAATGGTGATTTTGAAAAGGCAATCGTGATTCTTCGTGAAAGAGGACTTAAAGCGGTTGACAAAAAGCAAGCAAGAATCGCTTCAGAAGGTCTTGTCGCTTCATATATTCATATGGGCGGAAAAATTGGTGTTTTGGTCGAAGTTAACTGTGAAACTGACTTCGTGGCAAAAAGCGAGGACTTCCAAATTCTCGTTAAGGATATTGCAATGCATATCGCTGCTGCCAATCCAAAATATGTTCAAGAAAGCGAAGTTCCAACCAGCGAACTTGAAAGCGAAAAAGAAATTTTGAAGGTTCAAGCTCTCAACGAAGGCAAACCTGCAAATATCGTTGAAAGAATGATTGAAGGCAGAATTAAGAAATATTATGAAGATGTTTGTCTTCTTAATCAACCTTTTGTTAAAGACAGCAGTAAGACAATCAAAGATATCTTGACAGAAGCAACTTTGAAAATCGGAGAAAAAATTTCCATTCGCCGTTTTGTTCGTTATGAACTTGGTGAAGGTATGGAAAAAAGAAACGATAATTTGGCAGAAGAAGTTGCAAAACAAATGGCTGGAAAATAATTTGATTATTGCCACGCACGAATATTTTGCGTGGCTTTAATTTTGTCTTTGTCAACTTATTTTTGTTTTTATGCAATTTTGTTTGCAAATATTTTTCTTTTAATATATAATAAACTCGTTAAGGAGATTTTTATGAACGAAATGGTTGATGACATTTTTTCAACACTTAAAGAAGATTTGGAAAAAGCATATTCTCACCAGCAAAGTGAATATCTTGTTATACGGGCGGGAAGAGCAAACCCGCATATTTTGGACAAGGTTATGGTGGAATATTATGGCGTGATGACTCCAATCAATCAAATGGGCACAATTTCTGTTTCCGAGGCAAGAATCCTCAATATTAATATTTGGGATCAAAGTCAAATCAAAAATGTTGTGAAAGCAATAAATCAAGCGGAAATTGGCATCACTCCAACTGATGATGGCAAAACAATTCGACTTGTTTTTCCAACTCTCACAGAAGAGCGAAGAAGAGAAATTGTCAAACAAGTCAAGAAGATTGCTGAAGAAACCAAGGTGACAATGCGTAATGCTCGCCGTGACAGTCTTGATATGTTGAAAGACCTTAAGAAAGACAGTGAACTTTCCGAAGATGAGTTTGCTCAATGCGAAAAAGATGTTCAAAAGATGATTGATAAATACACATCTCTTGCAGACACCCTTGCAAGCGAGAAAGAAGACGAGGTTATGAAAGTCTAGTTAGGGGTTTTATGAAAAAAATTGCAAATTATCCTGTTCATATCGCGTTTATTATGGATGGCAATCGGCGTTGGGCTGTCAGAAGAGGACTCAAAAAGGAATATGGTCACAAAAAAGGTGCTGAATCCATTGTCGAGATAATAGGCGAGTTGACAAAAATCAAAGAAATCAAATTTGCTTCATTTTTCGCTTTTTCCACTGAAAATTGGAACAGAGATAAGAAAGAAATTGACGCCATTTTTGATATTGTTAAAAATATGTTTGACGAAAATGAAGAAAAATTCAAAAAATGGAATGTCAAGTTCACTGTTATGGGTGATACTTCGCGTTTTGACAGTGAAATTCAAAAAAGAATTATAAAAGAAGTGGAAGAAAGCAAAAATAACACTGGGCTTGTTGTTAATTTGGCACTTAACTATGGCGGGAGAGATGACATTGTGCGTGCGGTTAACAATTCGCTCGAAAAAGGCAAAAAGAAGGTGACTGAAAATGATATTCTTGAAAATTTATATTCCTTTCCGGCACCAGACATTGACTTTTTGATTCGAACAAGTGGAGAGATGCGTCTGTCAAACTTTATGCTCTTTCAACTTGCATACAGCGAACTCTATTTTCCAAAAGTTTGCTGGCCTAGTTTTAGGCGAAAAGAACTTTTAAAAGCATTAAAAATATATTCGAAACGCAACAGAAGATTTGGAGGAAATTAATGAAAAAAAGAGTTTATTCATCAATATTAATTGTGCTGATACTCGCAATTTTGTTCGTGCTCAAAATCGCCGTTCCAAGTTTTGGAGCATACTTTTTTGACGCCTTTTTTGGCATTATTGCTTGTATTGCATCATACGAAATGTCAAAACTTATGTCAAAAACAAAACTGTTTAACTATCAAATTTTGTCAGTGATTTTTCCAGCAATAATGTTGGCTGTTAACCTTGTTTGTGTTTTCTATGCTGGCAATCAAAGCGATATTTATTGGGTTTTGTGGGCAATTTTGATTGATATTGGACTTATGCTTTTGACAGTGCTCGGTGCATTCTTAATCGGTCTTTTGACAAGAAGAAAAATTTTGAATGAGATGGCAACAAGAGAAGTTAAAAATATGTCCACAACAAAATTTTTGTTTAAAAAATGCTTGAATACCTTGATGATTTTCATCTATCCAGCGTTTTTCTTCCTTTTCTTTATCTTCGTCAATCATATTGGCGAACTTGCACTTGCAAAATTTGAAGGCTTGACCGTGGATATTTCCATTCTCATTCTTTTAACCGCAATCTTAATCCCAATGTTTAATGACACTTTTGCAATGCTCACAGGTTCAGTTATTGGTGGCAAAAAACTTTGTCCAAGAATAAGCCCGGGAAAGACTATTTCTGGTCTTGTTGGTGGAATCTTGTGGTCAGTTTTGCTTATGAGTTGTGTTTGGCTTATCTTTGCCAACATAACCGGATTCACCTTCCTTTGGTCTGATTTCCCAATTTGGGCATATCTTCTCATCGTTTTGGTGGGCGCTGGCGTGGCTGTTTGTGGTGATTTGTTTGAGTCAATCATCAAACGCCGTGCTGGTGTCAAGGACAGCGGAAGATTCATTCCGGGACACGGCGGACTTTTGGACCGCATTGATTCATATATTTTCATTGCTCCATACATTTTGCTTGCTTTTTGGATTTTTGCATTATAATTTCACAAAAGATAAGTCAATTGTTGTGTTTAATAGGGTAGATTTATGATGACTTTTCTTTATATTTTGCTGGCAATTGTGATACTCCTTTTTATGGTGCTGGTGCACGAACTTGGACATTACATTGCAGGCAGAGTTTTGAAATTTAAAATAACAGAATTTTCGATTGGCTTTGGTAAAGCCATATTTTCTCGCACATCCAAAAAAACGGGCGAAAAATTCTCGCTTCGTCTGTTTCCGCTGGGTGGTTACTGCTCTTTCTATGGCGAGGAAGAAGACGGAAAAGGTGATGAGCAATCTTTTAACAACCAAAAACCGTGGAAAAGGATTATCGTTTTTCTTGCCGGCGTGACGATGAATTTTGTGACGGCAATTCTTTTTTCTTGGATTCTTCTTTGTGCGGTTGGATACGATATTCCGATGATTGTGGCTTCCAGCGACACCATCAATGTTGGAGTTTTTCAAGAAGGTGATGTCATTCGCAGTGTGGATGGCACAAAAATCGACTTTGCTTTTGGCGACACTTTCCCAAATGCCATTCAAAAGCAAAAATTGGAAGCCAAAGAATATTATGAAAGTGACTCATATGATGGTGGCACATACACCTTCAAAATGGTGATAACGCGTGATGAAAGATATCGAGAAATTGAAGTGGAAGTTGTGCCATATGAAATAACTTCAACTGATGACAAAATCGGCGAAGAAATTTCTCAAACGGCATATGTTATTGGACTTGAAAGCGATATTGCTGGCAAAATCTGCACAACAGCATATAAATTTGGCTTTTTTGAAGGACTTGGGCGTTCTTTTTCAATGGCTTTCGGTTTTGCGTGGGTGGTTCTGAAAAGTTTGTGGCTTCTCATCACTTTTCAAATTCCAATCACAGAAATTGGTGGAACGGTGACAACAATTGCCACAATGGCGGAATATTCTCAACAAAACATCGCCAATCTTCTCATTTTCATTCCACTTATCTCTGCCAATCTTGCTGTTTTCAATCTGTTGCCATTCCCAGCACTTGACGGAGCGCACGTTCTTTTCACCACGATTGAGTGGATACGCCGAAAACCAATCAATCGCAAAGTGGAAAACACCATTCATTTTGTTGGTATTTGCATATTATTTGCCTTTGTTATCCTTGTCGATATCTTGCATTTTCTGCTTTAAAAATTCTATATTCGAACAAATTTGATTTATGAAACAAGCAGATAGACATAAGTAAACCCAACAAAACTCCACACGCGGTGTGGTGCTCGTAGCACTCTCTAAATTCTGGAAAGCGAAGTTTAAGCGACCAAAAAACAAAAGCTCGCAAACAATTCATCAAAAACCAGTTTTCTCTTGACAAAGGCAAGAGTTTGGTTATACAATATCTTTATGAATTTTGAACAGGACTTTTTTAATTTTTTTGGTGATAAATATTCCTTTTTATATCTTAAAAGTGTGACAGTTTCTTCGTCACAATCTTTATGCACGATAACTTTTCTTTATCCTTCCCAAAAAGAGAATTTGACTGATGATGAAAAAGAAGAAATCACCACATTCATCAAAAACAAACTTAATCTTTCGCACCTTGAACTCAAAGTTAAGTTTTTGAAGGTGTATGTTGAAGAGAAATTGATAAAAAAGTCGATTTTTCAGATTTTTGAAGACAAATTCAAACTTTTGAACACATACATCCAAGATGACGACATTGAAATCAAAATCACAAATCTTGATGTGGAAGTTATTTTGAAAGTCAGCCCACGCATTAATGAATTTATCACAACAAGCAAGGTGGCAAATTATCTCTCAAAGGAACTCAAAAACAATTATCTTGTCGATTTCGTCATCACAGTTATGCCGTGTGCTGAAAAAGTGGACGAAGTTGATATTGACAATGTTGTCATCAAAACTTCACACAGAAAAACACAACGATATGATGTTTTGATAATCAAAGATATTTTTGGCACTTCAATGTTGCCAAAGCCGGAATTTTTGTCGCAAATTGTCGCACCAAAAAATTCTGTGCTTGTCGCTGGATACATATACAAAATTGAGAGAAAGGATTTCATCATCAAAAAAGGAAAGCGAGCAGGTCAACAAAAGGCATATTTCACCTTTGTTTTGGAAGACCGCCACGGCAAAATTGATTGCATATATTTTTGTCCAAACTCACGGCTTAAGGACTTGGAAGCACTTGAAGAAGGTATGTTTTTGTTGTTGCACGGCGATGTCAGAATGGGGTTGAATAATCGCTTGACTTTGTATATCGACAAAATGGCTCTTGCAAGTGAAGTGGAACAAAAAGAAGAAAAAGTGGCAGACGAAGCGGAAGTTAAAGATGTTGAAATCGAAAAGCTTTCCGCTCTTATGCAAGACAATATGTTTGGCGCGGTCAACCATTATAATGCAAAAATTATGAACAACACCATTGTCGTTTTTGATATT
This sequence comes from uncultured Clostridia bacterium, assembly GCA_944377315.1. GTDB lineage: Bacteria > Bacillota > Clostridia > Christensenellales > UBA1242 > Caccovivens. The sequence goes on along the minus strand of CALWEM010000011.1, from coordinate 46,830 downwards.
GAAACCACTGGGCTAAATCCAGATTTGGACCAAATCATTGAACTGGGCGCTGTCAAAATTGAAAAGGGGAATATCGTGGAAAAATTCTCCACTTTTGTGAAGCCGACAATTGACATTCCGTTTGAAGTGACCAGACTCACACATATCACAAACGAAATGGTGGAAGACGCACCATCAATTGAAGTTGTGATTGAAAAATTTTATGAATTCTCAAGAGATTGTGTTTTGTGCGGACATAATATTATCGGGTTTGACCTCAAATTCATTAGGCGCTTCGGGCTTATATACAATCTTAATTTTGACAATGACATCATTGACACAATGAACGAAGCCCGCGTTTCAAAACTTAAAATTTCAAGATTTAATTTGGGCGTGGTGACAAAAGCTCTTGGGATTGAACTTAAAGACGCACACAGGGCTTGGAATGACGCTTTTGCAACAGCGCAAGTTCTTTTGAAACTTAATGAGATTAAGTAGTAAAGTTTTAATTCTCCTTTTGAAAATAAAAATTCTCACACTTTTTTCTTATTTTCCCAAATATTTTATTGAAAATGCTTGATTTTTATTTATTTATCGGTTATAATAACAATATCTAGTGGCAGGGAGTGGGCAGTTTTGCTCACTCTTTGTGTTAATAGGAGGATTTATGGCAAAAGTCAAACAAATCTGTGAAGAAAAGTTAAGACCTATCATTGAAGAAATGGGCTATGACCTTGTTGATGTGGAATATGTCAAAGAGTTTGACGGTATGAACCTTGTTTTCACAATTGATAAAGAAGAGGGAGTCAATATTGATGATTGCGAGCGTGTCAACAAAAAAATCGACCCAATCATTGATGAACTTAATCCAACTGGCGACCAGCCTTTCACTTTGGTTGTTTCCAGCCCGGGACTTGACAGACCTCTAAAATCTGACAGAGATTTCCGAAGAAATTTGGGAAACGAAGTTGTTTTGACACTTTTTTCAAAACTAGACGGACAAAAAGTGTTTGAAGGAGTTTTGAAGGACTTTGATGAGAAAACAGTGACACTGGAAATCGGCAAAGACACCAAAACTTTTGAACGCGAAAAAGTCGCAAACATTAAACTTGTTATTAAATTTTAAGGAGTAAAAAATGGTAAACAAAGATTTTTTTAAGGCACTTGATGACTTGGAACAAGAAAGAAAAATTGACAAACAAACTTTCATCACAACACTTGAAACAGCACTTACTTCTGCATACAAAAAGATGTATGGTGAAGCAAAAAGTGCATTGGTGAAGCTTTATCCAGAGCGTAACACCATCAGAATTTTCTCATACAAAACTGTTGTCGATGTTGTGGAAGATGCTGACAAGCAAATTTCGCTTGAAGATGCAAAACAAATCAAAAAATCATACAAAGTTGGAGATATGGTGGCAGTGGAAGAAACCACAAAAGACTTTGGTCGTATTGCGGCACAAACTGCAAAGCAAGTTGTTATGCAAAAACTTCGTGAACTTGAAAGACAAAATGCTGCAAACGAACTTTCTGAAAAAGAAGATGAACTTCTCACAACTGTGGTTAAACGCATTGACGGCGACAATGTCTATGTTCAAATCGCTGGCACTCACACTGAAGGTGCGTTAATGAAAAACGACCAAATTCCAGGTGACAAATTCCAAGTTGGCGACAGAGTGAAGGTGTATGTCAAGAAAATTAAGGATTCATATAACGGACCACAAATCCAAGTTTCAAGAAGCAATATTGGATTTGTGAGAAAACTTTTTGAACTTGAAATTCCAGAAATTGCAAGTGGCGAAGTGAAAATTAAGAACATCGCTCGTGACGCTGGAAACAGAACCAAAGTTGCTGTCTACACAGACCGTCCAAACATCGACCCAATCGGCACTTGTGTTGGAAACAGGGGGACAAGAATTAATACCATTGTCAATGAACTTAATGGTGAAAAAATCGACCTTGTGGAATATTCAGACGACCCACTTGAATACATTGCAAGAGCCTTGAGCCCAGCAAAAGTTTTGTCAGTGGAAACAAATGACAGCTTGAATATGAGTCAAGTGATTGTTCCAGATGATAAACTTTCACTCGCAATTGGCAAAAATGGACAAAATGTTCGACTTGCTGCAAAACTCACTGGCTGGAAAATTGATGTGAAGCCAGAAAGCTATGTTCGACCAAGTGAAGAAACAAAAGAAACCGAATATGAGCTCACAGAACTTACTGATGAAGATTCTTTCGACACAATGAGCGACCTTGACGAATTTGAAGAAATCAATGGTGATGATGAGGAAAAATAATGCAAAAAGAAAGGTTGAGAATGTGCATAATTTGTCGCGAACGAAGCGATAAAAAAGAACTTCTGCGAATTGTCAAAAACAAAGATGGCGATATCTTTGTCGACAAAACGGGGAAAGCAAACGGGCGTGGTGCATACATTTGTTCAAGTCCTGAATGCTTCCAAAAACTTCGCAAAACTCGTGGTCTTAATCGTGCTTTTAAGTGCGAAATCAAAGACGAAATATATGATAAAATAGGAGCGGAAATTGAAAGATTGTAGGGGTGTTGTCAATATTTGTCGCAAAGCAGGCTATGCCATTATTGGTGGCGAAAATATCCTTAATAACTCGCATAAAATGTATTTGATTTTGCTGGATTCTTCGTCTGGCAAATCGCTTAAAAGAGAAATGCATTTTGTGGCAGACAATCGCAATATTCCACTCATTGAAATTCCAAATTTGAGCGTTCAAATTGGTATTGAAAATTGCAAGGCGGTTGCTTTCAAAAATAAAGCATTAAGTGATGAAATAATCACGATTTTAAAAGGAGTATAGTTTGGCAAATCAACAATTAAACGGACTTAAAACAATAAATTCAATTCAAAGAGATGGCTCTTTGCAGAATTTATTATTGGCAATCAAAAATTCAAAGACTCAACTTGACACTTTTTCCAAAAAGTTGCAAGACAAAAAGAGTGAACTTCAACAAAAACTTCGTGAAGAAGAGAAAAAAGCTGTTATTGAAAGCAATAAGGTTGAAGAAAAGAAAGAAGTTGTCGAAAAAGTGGAAGTGGTCTTGGCAAAACCTGAACCATCAGAAGAGAAAAAGGTTGAAGTGAAAGAAAAGCCACAATTTGTCAGCAATCGACAAAATGGCAATTTCCGCAAGTTTGACCAAAAGCCTCAAAACCAAGGCAAGAATTTTGCCGGCAAGCCAAATGCCAACAAACCACCATTTAATAAACCATCTTTCAACAAAAACCAACCGCCAAAAGATGGAAAACAAAAATCTTTTGTTTCGACAAAGGCGAATAATTATAAGAGTTTTGCTCCAAGTGACACTGCTCAACAACCGGAAAGAAATTTTGGAAACAAAAACAAAAAACGGGTTAATATTGATGAAACAAGAAAGATAACGGCAAGACAAAAACAACTTCAAGAAAGACACAACTCAAACAACAATATTTTTGTTTTGGATGATGAAGGTTTTGAAGAAACCACAATGGGTTCAAGAAAACTCATCAAGAAAAAGAAAGATACTCCAATTATTATTGCTCCAAAAATCACTCACGCAGTTTTAACTTCAAGAGAAATAACCATCAAAGATTTGAGTGAGAAAATTGGTAAACCTGTTGCCGAAATTGTTAAAAAATGTATGCTTTTGGGAATTATGGCAACCATTAACAGCACAATAGATTTCGACACCTGCGAACTTATTTGCTCTGATTTTGGCATCACACTCGAACTCAAAATTGACAAATCGTTTGAAGAAAAACTTATTGATGCTTCAAACGAAGAAGACGAGAAAGAGCTTGTTAAGCGTCCACCTGTTGTGACTGTTATGGGACACGTTGACCACGGCAAAACTTCTCTTCTTGATGCATTCAGAAGAACAAATGTGGTTGGTGGTGAAGCCGGTGGTATCACACAAAAAATCGGTGCATACCAAATCACATTCAACAACGAAAAAATCACTTTCATCGACACTCCGGGTCACGCTGCGTTCACTGCAATGCGTGCTCGTGGTGCGGAAGTTACTGATATTGCCATTTTGGTGGTGGCAGCAGATGATGGAATAATGCCACAAACTGTGGAAGCCATCAATCATATCAAGGCCGCAAAAGTGCCAATGATTGTGGCGATAAACAAAATGGATAAACCAGAAGCAAATCCAGACCGCGTGAAACAACAACTCACTGAATATGGCATTTTGCCAGAAGAGTGGGGTGGTGATGCCATTTGCATTCCAATTTCAGCAAAAACTGGTATGGGACTTGACGAATTGAAGAAAATGATTCTTCTTGTTGCTGAAATGGAAGACCTTAAAGCAAATCCAAACCGCAAAGCGACCGGTGTTGTCATTGAAGCGGAACTCGACAAAGCAAGAGGGCCTGTTGCCACTGTTCTTGTTCAAAATGGCACTCTCAAAATTGGCGACAGCATCATTTGTGGTATCACTTATGGCAAGGTCAAAGCGATGTTTGATGAAAATGGCAAGCAAGTCAAAAAAGCCACACCTTCAACTCCTGTTGCAGTTATGGGCTTTAACGAAGTGCCGTCTGCTGGCGACCAAGTGTTTGCTGTTGAAGACTCGCTTTCAAAACAAGTTATTCACGAGAGAATTGACAAGATAAAGAAAGAACGAGCAAAACAAACTTCAGGCGTGAGTGCTGATGACTTTATGAACAAAATTCACGAAGGCACTTTGAAGAATTTGAATATCATAATAAAAGCCGACACACAAGGCTCTGTGGAAGCACTGCGTGGTTCGCTTGAAGCCATACGCAATGAAGAAGTCAAGGTTGTGACAATTCACAGTGGTGCCGGTGCAATCACGGAAAGCGATTTGATTCTTGCACAAACCACTGGTTCGGTTATCATTGCCTTCAACTTGAAAATACCATCAAAAACTGAACAAATGGCTGACAGTTTGAAAGTTCAAATCATTGAAAGCAAGATTATTTATGAAGTTGTTGACCAAATCACACGCCTTTCAAAAGGTATGATGGCTGTTAAATATGAAGAAAAATATATTGGAACTGCGGAAATCCGTATGGTGTTCAAACTTTCTTCTGCTGGCAAAATTGCTGGAAGTTATGTCACTGACGGCAAAATCCAAAGAAATGCCATTGCCAAAATTAAGCGTGGCGGTGAAATTGTTTGCGAAACCAGCGTGGAATCGCTCAAAATTGTCAAAGATGAAAAGTCAGAAGTTGCTCGCGGATTTGAATGTGGTGTGAAATTCAAGGATAATTTTGACATTCAAGAAGGCGATATTGTGGAATACTATGTGAAAGAAGAAGTAAAAAGAGATTAACTGTCAAATCTCTTTTTCATTATAAGGAGGGGTTATGAGTAACAGACAAGAGAGAGCTTCAAGCGAAATTCAAAAATGTTTGATTGAAATTATTGAGCACAAGATGAACGACCCGCGACTTCAAAAAGTGATTACCTTGACAGAAGTGAAAGTCAGTCCTGATTTTCAATTTTGCAAGGTAAAAGTCAGCGTTTTGGACCTTAAAGACGCCAAAGGTGTGGTGGAAGTGTTGCAAAAATCTGAAGGTTACATCAAAAGAGAGTTGAAAGATATGATTGACCTTCCATATATGCCAAAATTCAAGTTTGAAGTGGACAAGGGCACTGCAACCACTCTTCAAGTGGAAGAAATATTGAGAAATCTTGATATTCCAGCGGAGGACGAAGAAGATGGCGAATGAAAAGAATTTGTATGTCACAAGTGAAGATATAAAGAAAATCCTTTCATCATCAAAAAATGTGGCAATATTTGGTCACGTCAATCCTGACTTGGATTGTTATGGTGCGATGTTTGGCGCAAAATATCTCTGCGAAAATTTGGGCACAAAAGCCACATTGTTTGCGGTTAATCCTGAAAAATCCTTTCTTAATGAGATATTTGACAAGTCATTGGTTAAAACAAATTTTGAGCCAAACGATTTTGACCTTGTTTTGATGGTGGATTGCAATGAATTTTCGCGTGTCGACATAAAATTCCGCGAGAAAGTCAAATCTCACAAAAACATTCTCATCATAGACCACCACGAACAAAGTGTGGTGGAAGAAGGTTGCAAGTTCTATATTCACAGCGAAGTTTGTGCTGCAAGTATGATTATTGCTGACCTTTTGTTTGAATACAAAATCAAACTTACGAGCGAATATGCTGGCTATATTTTTGCTGGCATTGTGGGCGACACTGGGCGTTTTCTTAACACAAACACCGACATTGACACCTTCGAATGCGTGGTGAAACTTATGAAATATAAGTTTGATATGCAAAAAATCTATGATGTTGCCTATCGTTCTGTCACCATTGAACAGATTAATATGCAAAAGTTTTTGCTGAACAATTTTCATTGTGCTGGAAAGAATATTTGCTATATCATCGTGACAAAAAAAGTCTTCAAAAAACTGAACGCCACACCTGACGACCTCAAATTTTTCGTGAATGACCTTAACACAATCAAGGATTTCAATGTAATTATGGTGGCATATGAAATTGAAAAGAATAAATACAAGGTGAGTTGCCGTTCAAAAAATGGCTTCATTGTGTCAAAAATTGCTCAAAAATATGGCGGTGGCGGTCACAAAATGGCGGCTGGCTTCAATCTTTTTGGTTCGCGTTTTGCCATTAAGAAAAAACTGAAAAAGATTTGTTTGGAATTTTAGGACAAGGGGTTTTCTTTATGAAAGAGTTTAAGTTCAAAGAAAGTGGCATTCTTCTTGTCAACAAACCAAAAGGTATTTCATCGAACAAGGTGGTGAATCTTGTGAAATTCAAATTGGGTGCAAAAAAATGTGGTCATTTGGGCACGCTTGACCTTGAAGGTGAAGGACTTTTGCCGGTGACAATCAATTCTGCCACTCGTCTTTTTGACTTTTTTCTTGAAAAGGACAAGACATATGAAACAGAGTTTGTTTTTGGTTTTGAAACTGACACTTTGGACACATCTGGAAGAATTTTGAAAACAAAAGAAGCGTCATTTTCTGACGAAGATTTGGAGCGTGAAGTTCGGGCTATGGTTGGCAAATATATGCAAATGCCACCACAATATAGCGCGAAGAAAGTCAATGGTCAGGTGGGATACAAACTTGCAAGAAAAGGTGAGAAAATCGACCTTAAAGAAAAAGAAGTGGAGATTCTGGATTTCAAGATTCTGAAAAAAATTGATAAAAATAAATATCGCTTTCTCATCACTTGTTCAAGCGGAACATACATAAGAAGCGTGTGTCGTGATTTGGCATATCGACTTGGCACATATGGTAGTATGCAATGCATACTACGCACAAGATGTGGTGTATTCTGCATTGAAGATGCTTTCACTTTGGATGAGATTGAAAATGGCGAATTTCAAATTATTCCTTGCCAGGACCTGTTTGAGTGTGATAGTATATATCTAGAGGAAGATGAATTTTTCAAAATCAAAAATGGTCAACATATTCAAAAAATTTGCCAAGATGGTAAACACAAAATTTTCTTTAAAGACAAGTTTTTGGGTGTTGGAGAATGCCAAAATGGCGAAGTTAAGATGATATTGAGATTAAGTGAATTCTAATTTTGGAATAATAAAGTGAGGGAGTATGGGAAAGATTCTTTTTGGGCCTGCGGGCAACAGTTTATCATTTTTTGATGAAGGGCATAAATCCACAATGGAAACTCCAAAATGGGTGAAAGAGCGTGGGCTTGACCTTTTTGAATATAGTTTTGGACAAGGGTATCGAATGAACAGCGAAACCGCTGTTAAGATTGGTGAAGAGTTCAAAAAAGAAGGTATCATTCTTTCGCTTCACGCACCATATTTCATCAATTTTGCCAACCCAGATGATGAGATGTTTCAAAAAAGCATTGGCTATATCACAACCGGCATCAAATTTATGAAAAATATGCAAGCCGACCGAATGGTTTTTCATCCAGCATCTTGCGGAAAGCAGAAAAGAGAAGAGGCAGTTTCTTTGATGACAAATCGTTTGAAAGAAATGATGCCAACTTTTGAAGAAGAATTGGGGGAGAAATATCTTTGTCCGGAAACAATGGGAAAACTTATGCAAATTGGCACATACAAGGAAATTATCGACCTTTGCACAATTTCAAAAAATCTTCTTCCAACCTTTGATTTTGGGCATATCAATGCTTTGACGCAAGGTGGACTCAAAACGAGCAATGACTATAAGCGGATTTTTGATTATTCCTTTGAAAAATTGGGCGAAGAGCGAACAAAAAAAGCACATATTCATTTTTCAAAAATTCAATATGGTGAGAAAGGTGAAATCAGACATTTGACTTTTGATGACACAACTTATGGTCCAAATTTTGAAGACTTGGTGAACATTTTGATTGACTATGACCTTTCTTGCCACATTATTTGTGAGTCCAATGGCACAATGGCAGAAGACAGCAAAACGATGAAAGATATTTACTTGAAAACGCTTGATTTTCAAAACTAATTATGATATAATAAACACGCTAAAGTCGTTTGACTTGTCAAGTTCTTAAATTTAAGTTTTGTTTTGACCTAACTTAAATTTGAAATTTACAAATTATTTTAAGGAGATTTTTATGGTAACAGCAGGAGATTTTAGAAAAGGAACAACCTTTGAAATGGACGGAGCGGTGTATAATGTTGTCGATTTCTTGCACGTAAAACCAGGCAAAGGCTCACCATTTGTGAGAGCAAAAATCAAAAATGTGATGACCGGTCAAGTGCGTGAAGACACTTTCAACCCTTCTGACAAATTCCAAGAAGCAGTGATTGAAAAGAAAGAAATGTTATATCTTTATAACGATGGCGAACTTTACTACTTTATGGACAACGAAACCTATGAACAAATGCCATTGAATAAAGATGTTGTTGCTGATGTTCTTAACTTTGTCACCGAAAATATGAACACAACAATGTATATGTATAAAGGTGTGCCATTCGCAGTTTATCCACCAACTTTTGTTGAACTTGAAGTTGTGGACACTGAACCGGGCATCCAAGGCGACACTTCAAAAGCATCGAAAAAGCCAGCCAAACTCATCACTGGCTACACCATCAATGTTCCACTTTTTGTCAATATTGGTGATATCATCAGAGTGGACACTCGTGACGGCTCATATATGGAAAAAGTAAAGTAAGAGTTTTCTCTTACTTTTTTCTTTTCTTGAAATAAATTTTTTGTCTAGACAAAATTAAACAACATAAATTGTGCGATTTTTCAAAATTAAATATATATTTTTTGTTTAAATTTTTTCATTTTTTGCAATTTTAATTATTTTTTTGTTTTTTATGTAAATTTGTTTGTTTTTTTGAGTGATTTTTTCTTATAATAAACAAGGAGAAAGTTTTATGAAAAAGTTTTTATTATGTCTTTTTTCATTTTTGTTTATAACCACTGCAACAATCGGCGGTGGTTTAATATTTTCCGGTTGTAATCAAACTCACTTCGAAGATACGGGGGGGGGATTTGACAACTTACAAAATGAAGTGTCAGCGCAATTATCTGGTTCGGGAACAAGGTCTTCGCCATATTTAATACAATCTGCATCTGATTTATATACACTTGCAAGTAATATTAATAGTGGTGTTGGAACATCATCATATTATAGACAAACCGTAAACATTGTTGCTTCCAGTTTTAACACTCCAATTGGAAATGCTTCTAATCCATTTAGAGGCTATTATGATGGTGATGGTTATATAATATCTGGCATAAATCTTACTTCAAGTGAGACTTATGTTGGGCTTTTTGGTTATACCCAGGGTGCAACTATACATGACTTAGGTCTTGTTGAATGTTCATTTGCAAAAACTGGAAGTAATGGTTATGTTGGCGGTATAGTTGCTTATGCAGGTGCTATAGGAGAAACAAAAAGAGCTGCCACAATTTATAATTGTTTTAATGCAGATGGTACTATTAGTAGTGGACAGTATTTAGCGGCAGGTGGAATTGCTGGTTATGTTGATGCAACAAATCGAGCTAGTGGACAGGTGTATCAATGTTATAACACAAGTTCAGTTTCTGGTTATTATGAGACAGGAGGAATTGTAGGGGGACTCTATTCAATAGGTGCATATAGATCCCAAGTTTATAATTGCTTTAACCGTGGCAATGTTACAGGGTATATGGATGCTGGCGGAATTGTTGGTCAAAATGGGGGTGGAGTATCTTCTTGTTATAATACAGGAACGATAAGTGGTTATTCTATTATAGGTGGAGTTTGTGGTCAAAATGAAGACGCTGGTTCTATTAATTCTTGTTTTAATGTTGGTTCGGTTTCTGGATATATGACGGGTGGAGTTATTGGTGAATATTCTTCAAGCGTTTCAAGTTGTTATTTTGGTGAAAATTGTACATCAACTAATGGAAATGGGAATGGGGATGAGAATGGAAAAGATAGTGGCTGCATAGAAGTTACGGGAAGTGGAGCATCTATTTTTTATGATGTAAATGGAAATCTTTTATCCAGTTGGGATATTGAAAATGCCACTTCAAGCACTAGTTCAACAATTTGGTTACAACAAACTGGAATAAATAATAACTATCCATTTTTAAGAGAAACGGCATATAGAATTTCCTATACCTTAAATTCGGGCAGTTTATCTCAAACACCTTATTATGGTTTGTATGGTTCTCCTGTTAATATTCAAAATCCAACTAGGACTGGTTATGACTTTAATGGTTGGACATCTATGACTTATAATATGACAATTACTAAGCAAGGTATGAGTTCAACAACTTGGTCTTCGTGGCAAAATGGCGGTGTAACACCCACACTTGCTACATATTTTAAAAATTTGGGTATGAGAATGGGAAACTCTGTAACAATGATAGCAAATTGGTCTGCCTGCACACTTACAGTTAATTTTCGAACTTCAGTTTCTAATAGTATAAATTTATACATGTCATATTATCAATCTTCTATTATATTTAGTGATACAATTTCAAATGGTGAATCTATTGATGTAAATTATGTAAATTTAAATACTCATACCATTAATTTTAGTTTAAGAAATCCAAATAGTTCAAATGGGCAATTTTCAGGTGTATCATATTATTTTAAAATTGGAAGTGTGCCCACATCTACTGACTATGACATGATTGCGGAAGGTTATATGGATATACATTCTTATTCGTGGAATCCAACACGAAGTGTAACAATTACTATATATGTTTGTGAACGTTATACAATTTCTTATGATGGAAATAATAATACAGATGGGACAGTCCCTGAACAGCAATATATTCATTATGGCGGAGAAATAACTCTGCAAACAAACGAATTAAATCGTATAGGGCATACTGCAAATGGCTGGAACACGGAAGCTGACGGAACAGGCACACATTATGATGATGGTGGAATTATTGGTAATATTATATCTAACATAACACTTTATGCAGAATGGACAGTAAATCAGTATTACTTTGATGTGAATGTAAATGTAAATGGTGCTTCTTATAGCACTAATGGTATTGATGGTTTTACATTTAATTTATATGCAAATAATAATCTTATAGTAAATAATTATAAAGATTATTATCAATTACAAGACTATGGAACAGAAATAACTGTTGAAGTGAATAGTTATCCAAATGGTTATTATTTTAATTATATGAACTGTCCGCAACTAAATTTGACGAATTCAACATCAACACTTACATTCACTATGCCAGCTCAAATAACGCGAGTTTATATTTATTTCAATTCTTATGTCTATCAAACAACATTAAAGTATGAAAATGGAAATAATGATACATATTTATATTTAAAATATGATGTTGACTGGTATACAACAGAAGGTTGTACACAAACGATTGATTTAATAACAGTTCCAACACGTATTGGCTTTGATTTTGGAGGATTTTACACAAATGAAAATGGTACTGAGACTCAAATGATTGATGAAGATGGAAACATATTAGCACCACATAACGCTCAACTTAGCGACACAATGTGGTATGCTTATTGGATACCAAAAAACCCAGCAAGATATGATAGCGAAAAAGGTCTTTGGTATGTGGAAATGGGCTATTTTCCACAAAGCAAAGTGACAAATTCAACGCTTAAAAATAATATCAAAACGAGTGGCACGGCAACTGGTGTGACTTACTCAATCGCTGGGCAAACGCTGAAAGAATATAAGTATGGCAGTGATAAGTATGCACTATATAACGGCGAATACTACGAAGTTGAGCCGGTGAGATATGTTTTGCAGAGTAGTTCCAGTTTGAAAGACGGCTATGCAACCGAAAGTGGCAATGTGACAGCGGTTTCTGAAAAAATCGTTTTTGCAAGTGTTTTCCAAACCGGCTGGTCGACAAGCGATTGCTTGGGTAAGGGTTATGCGAATGCCCAAATCAGCACCAATGTTAGTGGAATTATTAATGGGTCATATATGGAATCGGATTATTTGAATTCAAAAACATATACGGCCACCAATTTTAAAATGGCAAACGGCACAACATCCAGCTCAAATATTACCACAAAAGCAATTGCGTCAAATGAAATTGAAATTCAAAGTGTGTTTGGCGACTTGTCAGCAGAGTTTTCCGACCTTATGGCTGATATCTTGGATGGCTATCTATTCTATTGGACACGCGATGTTGGCTCGAATCTAAACAATGCCCAAACGATTTCAGCGGGTGGCATAACTGGCACGCAAATGAAGCTGGAAAACACTTTGGGAGTTCGCGTGACCATTAACATCAAAACTCTCGCGTGCGAGTGACCGTGTCACTCTCTAAATTCTTCCAAGTAAAGTTTGAGCGAGAGAAATATTCTTGCTCGCAAACAAACCAACAAAATCCACACGCGGTGTGGTGACCGTGTCACTTTTTAAATTCTAGCAAACGGAGTTTGAGCGACAGAAAAAATAGATACTCACAAACAATCCAACAAAAAAACACTTAACTCTTTAAGGCTTGGGAAAAATCCGAGCCTTTTTCTTTTGAAGATTTGGATTATTTATTGATTTTTGAGAAAATTCCTGATTTTTTGTTTGTAAAAATCTTGGTTTTATTGTATAATTTCATAAGCGAGGTTATTTTGAATAATAGATTGGACCACATCAGAAATTTTTGCATAATCGCACATATTGACCACGGAAAAAGCACTTTGGCTGACCGTCTTATTGAACTTACTGGCACCGTTTCCAAACGCGATATGCAAGACCAAATTTTGGATAGTATGGAGCTTGAAAGAGAGAAGGGTATCACAATCAAACTTGCTCCAACCAGACTTATATATGAATATAATGGTGAAGAATACACCTTGAACCTTATTGACACGCCGGGGCACGTGGATTTTACCTATGAAGTCTCACGCTCGCTCGCTGCGTGTGAAGGTGCAATCCTTCTTGTTGACGCTTCTCAAGGCGTGGAAGCACAAACGCTCGCCAACACATATCTTGCTCTTGACAACAATTTGGAAACGGTGGCTGTGATAAACAAAATTGATTTGCCATCTGCAAGAGTTGATGAAGTCAAGCGTGAAATTGAAGATGTGATTGGTCTGCCTGCAGAAAATTGCCCTTGCATATCTGCCAAGGAAGGCACAAATGTCGAAGATGTTTTGAAGGCGATTATTGAGTTGATTCCAGCACCAAAAGGTGATGAGAATGGGAAACTTAAATGTCTTATTTTTGACAGCCACTATGATAATTTCAAAGGTGCAATTTGCCTTATTCGTGTGTTTGACGGAAAAGTTAAGAAAGGCGACAAAATTTTGATGATGCAAACAAAGAAAGTGTTTGAAGTCACAGAAGTGGGCATTTTTATTCCAATGACAAAGGAAGTTGATGTGCTTTCGGCAGGTGATGTTGGATACATTGCCGGCTCAATCAAGACAATTCAAGATGTTCGTGTGGGTGACACGGTCACTTCTGCTGATGATCCTGTTGACACGCCACTTGCTGGCTACAAAGAAGTGCAACCGGTTGTTTTTTGTGGTATTTTCCCAGTTGACGGTGCAAGGTATGGCGAACTCAAAGACGCTCTTGACAAACTCAAACTTAATGATGCAAGTTTGCAATTTTCTCCAGAAAATTCCACAGCATTGGGCTATGGTTTCCGTTGCGGATTTTTGGGACTTTTGCACCTTGAAATTATCACAGAACGCTTGGAAAGAGAATTTAATCTTGACATCATCACCACCGCGCCAAGTGTGAGTTACAATGTCTATAAAACTAATGGCGATATGCTTGAAATTTCCAATCCATCCAATCTTCCACCACAAGTCGAAATTGACAGAATTGAAGAACCAATGGTGAAAGTCAACATTTTCACTCCACCAGATTATGTGGGTGCAATTATGGATTTGTGTCAAGATAAGCGCGGTATATACAAAAATATGACCTATCTTGACAAACGAAGAGTGGAACTAAACTATGACCTTCCGCTTGGTGAGATTATCTATGACTTTTTCGACAGTTTGAAGTCGCGAACACACGGCTATGCAAGTTTTGACTATGAGCCAATGGGTTATTCGCCGTCTGAACTTGTTCGTGTGGATATCCTTCTAAACGGCGAAAAATGTGATGCACTTTCAATGATTGTCCACAAAGACAAGGCTTATTCTCGTGGCAGAGAACTTGCTGAACGATTAAAGAAAATCATTCCACGCCAACTTTTTGAAGTGCCGATTCAAGCGTGCATTGGCAACAAAATTATCGCTCGTGAAACCATTTCGGCTCTTCGCAAAGATGTTTTGGCAAAGTGTTATGGTGGTGATATCACAAGAAAAAGAAAACTCCTTGAAAAACAAAAAGAAGGCAAAAAAAGAATGCGAAAAATCGGGTCAGTCGAAATCCCGTCTGAAGCCTTTATGAGCATTTTGAAACTTAATGATGAAGAATAACGAAATTTCTGTCTATATTCATATTCCGTTTTGCGAAAGAAAGTGCAAATATTGTGCTTTCGTTTCTTATTGCCTTGATGAGAAAAAACAAGATGAGTATGTGGAGCATTTGGTGAAGGAAATTAATTCTTTCAAAACCGACAAAATTGTGAAAACAATATATTTTGGTGGTGGCACGCCGTCAATTTTGAGTGAAAAAAACATAAGAAAAATTTTTGACGCACTTCACAAAAATTTCACAATCAAAAAAAATGCTGAAATCACGATTGAAGTAAATCCAAATTCGGTCACAAAAGAGAAATTCGAGTTATATCGACATTTGGGCGTGAACAGAGTCAGTGTTGGCGTTCAAAGTTTGAATGATTGGACTTTGAAAAAAATTGGGCGACTTCATAACAGAAAAATGGCAATTCGTGCCGTTAAAGATGCGTGCAAGATTTTTGATAATGTTTCTGCTGATTTGATTTTGGGATTAGAAAATGAGAAAAATACCCATAAATTTGCCAAAAAACTTGTCAAATTGGGCGTTAAACATATTTCGTCCTATCTTCTTGAAATTCACGAAGGCACACCGATATTTGACAGCGTGAAAAAAGGGACTTTTCACCTTGCAAACGATGACAAACTTGCAAAATTATATGCTAAACTGGTTACCACTTTGAAAAAATGTGGGCTTTGGCAGTATGAAGTGAGCAATTTTGCTGTTAAGGGTTTCGAAAGCCAGCACAACATAAATTATTGGATATATGGCGATTATGTCGGTTTTGGTGCTTCTGCTCATTCCTTCCTTGATGGCAAGCGAAAACAAAATGCCAACTCTTTGCTCGATTATTATGATAATGTTGTCATCAATGATGAAAACACTTCAAAAACAGCGATTGAAGAAAAAATCTTCTTGGGTTTAAGATGCTTTTTTGGCGTGTCCGTTAAAGAGTTAAAAAGTTTGGGCTATGATATCAAAAAAAATGCTAACTATTTAGATTTCATCGCAAAAGGTGTCTTATTTGAAGAAAATGGCAGGTTTTTTCTCAATGATAAATATTATCTTGTTTCTGATTTTGTTATCAATTCTCTTTTGTGAGTGGCGCGGAAAGGCAACTTTTTCAAAAATATTGCGATAAATGGTTGCATTTTAAGAAAATATTTGATATAATACAAAATGTAAAGTAAAATGACTTTACAAAAAGGTGGCAAATGGCAAAAATAGAACTCAATGATTTTATTCGCTATGGAGAACTTTTTGAAATATATGGCAAACTTTTGAGTGATGAAAGACAAAACATAATGACGATGTATTTTGCTTTCAATATGACACTTGCAGAAATTTCCGATGAGAAAAAGATATCAAGACAGGCGGTTTTGGACAGTATCACAAAATCGTGCGAGAAACTTGAAGAGTATGAAAAGGTTTTGAATATATTAAAAATAAAAAACAAACTGAAAGAGATGAAAAACACAAAAACTTTGGAAGAAACAAAAAGAAAAGTCGATGAAATTTTAGGAGATATGTAATGGCAATTTTTTCAAACTTATCTGAAAGATTAAATCATATATTTTCAAAACTAACCAAACGCGGGAAACTCACTGAACTTGAAATCAAAGAAGCGATGCGAGAAGTGCGAATTGCACTTTTGGAAGCTGATGTCAACTATATGGTGGCAAAGAAGTTCATTAATGATGTTTCGGAAAAGGCATTGGGCGAAGATGTGATGAAAAGCTTGACGCCGGGTCAAATGGTCATCAAAATTGTTCGTGATGAACTTGTGAAACTGATGTCCAGCACCGACCAAAAATTGCAATTATCACACAATCCGTCAATCATTATGATGTGCGGACTTCAAGGTGCAGGAAAAACCACAATGTGCGGAAAACTCGGGGCTTATCTGAAGAAAAGTGGCAAAAAACCACTTTTGGTTGCGTGTGATATCTATCGACCAGCTGCCATAAATCAACTTCAAGTTGTTGGGAAACAAGCAAATTGTGAAGTGTTTGAGCGGGGAACACAAAATCCTGTCAAAACGGCGAAACAAGCAATTGACCACGCCAAGAAGCAAGGTTTTGATGTTGTTATCATCGACACGGCTGGGCGACTTCACATAAATGAAGAGTTGATGAACGAACTTAAAGAAATCAAGAAAGAAGTCAAGCCACAAGAGATTTTGCTTGTTGTGGATGCGATGACTGGTCAAGACGCTGTGACAATCAGTGAAAGTTTCAACAACGATTTGGACATATCGGGCGTCATTTTGACCAAACTTGATGGCGACACTCGTGGTGGTGCGGCGCTTTCAATCAAAGCAATCACTGGAAAGCCAATCAAGTTTTCTGGTGTCGGCGAAAAGATTGGCGACATTGAACCATTTTACCCAGACCGTATTGCCGGACGAATTTTGGATATGGGCGATGTGTTGTCGCTTATTGAAAAAGCACAAGAAGCAGTAACGGAAGAAGAAGCAAAGAAACTTGAAGCAAAATTTCGAGAAAATTCCTTCACTTTTGAAGATTATCTTGTTCAGATGGAAAATTTGAAGAAGATGGGTGGAATAAACGACATTTTGAAGATGCTTCCGGGTGCTTCAAGCAAACTTAAAGGTGTGGTTATTGATGAGAAGCAACTTCAAGTGAACAAGGCAATCATTCAAAGTATGACCATTGAAGAAAGAAGAAATCCAGAAATAATCAAGGCAAGCAGGCGAAAGCGTATTGCCGATGGAAGTGGAACAAGTATCCAGCAAGTCAATCAACTTCTGAAACAGTTTGAGCAATCCAAAGAGATGATGAAACAACTCAAAAACAACAAACGCGGTGGATTGCGTGGTATGTTTGGAATGTGATTGAGAAATTGGTATACTCCAACATTTGTTGGTTTATATAACAAAAGAAATTTTAATTAAAAGGAGAGAAAAAATGGCTGTTAAAATTAGACTCACAAGAATGGGAGATAAAAAATCACCTTTCTACCGTGTTGTTGTTGCAGATTCAAAGAGCCCAAGAGATGGTAAATTCATCGATATCATCGGAACTTACAATCCGCTCACAAATCCTGCAGAAATCAAAATCGACAATGAAAAAGCAACAAAATGGCTTAAAAACGGTGCACTTCCAACTGAAACTGCAAAGTCAATTTTGGTTAAGAGTGGTGTTATTTCAACTGAAAATAAATAAGTTTTTTCAAATTAAGGAGAAAATATGCAACAATTACTTGAACTATTAGTGAAAACACTTGTGAAAGAAGAGAATGAAGTGGAAGTGACAAAGGAAGAAGATGAAAAATCCATCACATTCTTTGTTAAGGTGGCAAGTGATGATATCGGTAAAGTTATCGGTAAAAACGGCAAAATGGCAAGTAGCATAAGAACAATCATCAAATCTATTGGTGCGAAAGAACACAAAAAAGTTTTTGTGAAATTTGGTGACTGATGGAATTTTTGTGCGTTGGAAAAATTGTTAAACCGCAGGGTATTAAGGGTGAAGTTAAAATTGCTCCACTTGTTGATATTCCTGCGATTTTTAATGGTAAACACGAGTTTTTTATCGACAAAAAGCCTGTCAAAACTCTCTCGTCTTCCTATCGTTTGGGTTTTGCCTATGTGAGATTTGATGGTGTTTTATCGCGAAACGATGCTGAAAAATTGAGAAATCAACTTGTTTATATCAACAAAGAAGAATTTTATAAAATTCCTTCAAATGTCTATCTCATTGACGATATGGTTGGACAAACTTTGTTTGATGAAAACAATGAGTATGTCGGACAAATTATGGGCGTGGAAAATTTTGGGTTTGATGATGTCATTATTGTGAAAGAAGGTGAAAGACTCTATCAACTGCCTTTTGTCAAAGATATTTTCAAAAACAAAAACGGAACCTTATTTGTGATTAGAAAGGAATATGAGGGGGCGAAGACGGATTATGAAAATTGATATTTTGACTCTTTTTCCAGAAATGTTCGCTCCGCTGAAATCAAGCATATTGAAACGAGCAGAAGAAAATGGACTTTTGGAGTTCAATATAGTCAATATTCGCGATTTTTCAAAGGACAAACATAAAAAATGTGATGACTATCCTTTTGGCGGTGGCGCTGGGATGCTTATGACGGTGCAACCACTTTATGATGCCATCAAAAGCGTGAAAAAAGATAATTCCAAAATCATTTTCCCTTCACCACGCGGGAGAGTTTTTTGTCAAAATGTGGCAAAAGAGTTATCGAAATTTGAGCATATCATTTTTGTTTGTGGGCATTATGAAGGCGTGGATGAGCGTGTTTTTCAACTTTTTGATATTGATGAAATCTCAATTGGCGACTATGTTTTGACCGGCGGAGAACTTCCAGCAATGGTGATTATTGACACGCTTTCAAGATTTGTCGATGGCGTTATCAAGCGAGAGAGTTTGGATTGCGAAAGTTTTTCAAATGGGCTTTTGGAATATCCGCAATACACAAGACCAAGTGAATTTCAAGGTTTGAAAGTCCCAGAAGTTTTGTTGTCTGGGAATCATCAAGAAGTCGAAAAATGGCGAAATGATGAAAGTTTGAAAATCACCAAACAAAAGCGTGCGGATTTGATGGAATAACTATACATTGTGTGTTATGCACTGCATAGCACAGCAAGATATTGATAAAAAGGAAGAATTTATGAAAATTAATTGGTTTCCAGGACATATGCATAAGGCACTCAAAGACATTGAAAATCAACTCAAAAAAGTTGATGTTTGTGTCTATGTTTTGGATGCCAGAATTCCACTTTCTTCACTCAATCCAACTTTATCAAAAATTGCTGAAGGAAAACCTATTCTTTTTCTCATCAACAAAATTGACCTTGCCGATGAAAAACGAGTGAAGGATCTTTTGACAAATTTTGTTGGTGAAAACAAGGACTTTTTACTTTTCAACTCCACTTCTTTCAAAAGTGAGTTAGTGCTTGCCAAAATAAAGAAACTGGCAAAAGCAAAAATTGAAAAATATCTCAAAAAAGGTGTCAAGCCAACCATTCGCGTGATGGTGGTGGGAGTGCCAAACAGTGGCAAGAGTTCGCTTGTCAATAATCTTTGCAAGAAAGCAAAAACAATAACAGGCAATCGTGCTGGGGTCACAAAAAGCGGTCAGTGGTTGAATGTTGGTGATGGCATTGAAATCTATGACACGCCTGGCACACTCTATCCAAATATTGACGACCAAGAAGTTGCCAAAAAACTGGCATTTGTTGGAAGTGTGAGAGATGAAGTTTTGGAATTTGTTTCACTTGCCGAAGAACTTTTTGCTCTTCTTCAAGAAAAATATTCTTCATTGATTTCAAAACGCTATCCAAATTGCCAATCGGTTGAAGATATTGCCAAATTGCGTAAGTATGTCACAAACGGCGGTGAAATTGACTTGGAACGGGCAAGTTATTCTTTTGTCGATGATTTTCGCAAAGGTCGCATTGGCAAAATAACTCTTGATTAACTTTCTTTATGCTTTCGATTTTAAGAAAGATTGCGTAAGAAAGGTTTTCGAAAAATTCAATTTACAATCTTTTTTATGATTTTTTTGCTTTAATGGACAATTTTTAATATAATTATGAAAAAGTAATTTGACTATAAAAGTTTGAAAGAGAGATTATGGAAAATAAGAGATTAAACAAAATTAAAGGCGATATTGGCGAAGTTTTGAGTGTGAATCTGCTGAAAAAGAAAGGTTACAAAATTTTGGCAACCAAATTCAGCACAAAGTTTGGTGAGATTGATATCATTGCTCGTCACAAAAAAACGATTGTTTTTGTGGAAGTCAAAAGGCGTCTTTCTTTTCAGTATGGGCGTCCGATTGAAGCGATTGACTATCGAAAGGAACGAACCATCAAAAAAGTGGCAGAATATTATCTCAACAAAACCAAAAATCTTGATTCTGATGTGCGATTTGATGTCGTTGAAATCGTGGACAATGAAATTAATCATATTGAAAATGCTTTTATGTAAGGTTTTTTAACCTTATTTTTTATTTTTTTGCCAAAACACTTGATTTTTTGTTTTTTGTTATGCTATACTTAAAACGACTTCTGATGTTCCGCTGTTATTTATATATATTATGAGCATTATGTCGAAAATCTGAAAAAAGGAGATAAGTCAATGGCAAATATAATCGACCAAATTGAAAGAGAAAATATGAAAGAGTCTGTTCCTACTTTCTCGGTTGGCGACACTGTTAGAGTCAATGTCAAAATCAAAGAAGGTGACAAAGAAAGAATCCAAGCCTTTGAAGGTGTCGTTATTGCAAGAAAAAATGGTGGCGTTAGAGAAACATTCACTGTGAGAAAAATCTCTTATGGCGTTGGTGTGGAAAAAACTTATCCTATCCATTCACCAAAAATCGCAAGCATTGAAGTGGTTAGAAGTGGTAAACCAAGAAGAGCAAAACTCTATTATGTTCGCGAACTCACTGGAAAAGCTGCCAAAGTTAAATCAGCAGACAACAAATAAATTAAAGAATACAAATGTATTCTTTTTTTATTTTATATATAAATTAAGGTTAAGAAATTCTCAATTTTTTCAATTTTTCTTTTTTCTCTTTGTCAAGTCGAAAACTGTCTTGGCACTTTGAAATTGCTTTATTTCTCACAAATTTGTCTTGAAACTTTTGAAGAGCAAAAACGCCATATTCATAATTTTTGCAGATAAGCGTGCACAAAAGCCACGCAATTGCCATTTTGACATAGTAATTTTCATCATCAATTTTTAATAAGTTTTCAATCACAACATCGAGTTTTTCATCGCATAGAAAATAGTCCATAAGACCAACAATGCCAACACGCTTTTTGAATGGAGATGGCTTTGAAAGATTTTCGATAAAGAAGTTGAAAGCATATTCGCTCGTCAAATTTTTGAGCGAGCCGACAATCATATCGCAGGTTGCCCAGTTGTCAATTTCATCAAGAAATTTCTTTAATTCAGTGATGGTTTTCTTGTCGTCATATTTACAGTTTGAAAGCAAGAAACCACGGATTAAAATCTCCTCGTGTGAGTTTGGTTTGATGGCGTCAACAGGACAGTTTTCTTTTGAAAGAGCTTTGGCAAAATTTTTGAGAGCCAAGGTTCTTACTCCATATATTTTGTGTTTTGTGTCAACAAGTCTTTTGTGAAATTCAGCAAGTTTTTCTTCGCTGGAATTTGTCAGGAAATTTTCCACTTTTTCTTTCCAATCCATTTATTCTCTCCTTAAAGCTTCGACTGGGTCAAGGTTCGCCGCGCGTTGGGCAGGGTATATTCCACTCAAAGTGGAAATGACGATGGAAACACCCAGCGCGATTGCCACAAAATACCACTTGAATGTGATTGGCGCAAGCCCGACAAGATGAATTAAACATAGGTAGGCGACAAGGATTAATACTCCGCTGACAACAAGTCCCATAAGTCCACTGAAAAATCCGATAAGCAGGCTTTCACAAGAAAACAGGCGTCCGATATCACTCTTTCGTGCGCCGATAGATTTCAAAACGCCAATTTCTTTTGTGCGTTCGGTGACGCTCATATGCATAACCACTAAAATCATTATGGCGGAAACGAGCAAGGCGACAAGTGAGATAACAATAAGAGAAGTGCCGATAATATTGCCCATTTCTCCAAGAATGGATGCCAAACTATTTTCAATTGCACCAGTGAGCTCATTTGAATAATTTTCTTGAAGATAGGAATTTATCGCATTTGTGATTTTCTCGTTTGGCGTTTTGATATATATTGAATTTGGCGACAATTTTTCGCCTAAAAGACGCTCAAAATGATATTCTAATAGGTCATAGTCAATATACATAATTGGATAATTGGACAAGAAAGATGTGTCCACAATGGCGGTGATATTTTCAAAGAAAAAGGTTTCTTGTGCCATTGATGAAACTTCGTTTTCAAGTAATGTGTCACTTGAGTTCACACCGCTGTCATAGTTTATTGTGATTTTCACCTTTTTTCCAAGTGCCGAGTCCAAATCGTCAAATATTTGCAATATTGAAGAGTTGACCATTATTCCGCCTTCACTTGAAGACATCTCGCCTTTGATTAAATTTTTGTCACCATAATATGGTGGTGTGGAGTATAGATAATAAATCTTCATCGTTTCATCTTCAGTGTATTCGCCGTCAAGATTGAAATCACAACTTATGCTGGCTGAAAGTCCGCCACCCAAAACATCAGTGGCAAATGCTTCAAACCCATATGTGACATTTTTTTCTTCGCTGCCGGTGTCTATCACAAAATTATAGTTATTTTTTTCAAGAAACTTATTCAAATCATCGATTATATTCGTGATTTCTTCGTCAGTAAACTGTTCATATGACTTCATATCGCTTGTGGTCGATTTTTTCGAAATTGTGACAATGGTTGGGTCAGAAAAAGAGGCTCGTGTGTCGTTTATGTAGTTGGAAATCCCAAAACTGAAACACAGCATCAAGATTAAACTGCCGATTCCGATTGCCACGCCAAATGACATAAAGAAGTTTTTGGTTTTGTTCGCCCACATATTCAAAAATGACAAATGGAGAGCAGAATATACTGAAAGATATTGTTTTGTTGGATTTTTTTTGGTTTGCGAAATTTTTTCCTTGTGTGCCTTATATGAAGGATTTATTTTGTCGCTGACAATTCTGCCGTCAGATATCTCAATGACACGCGAAGAAACTTTGGCAACCTTTTCAGAGTGGGTGACCATTATGACAAGTTTTCCGCTGTCTGCAATTTTCTTCAAAATTTTCAAGATTTGCATTGATGTGGCACTGTCGAGTGCACCTGTTGGTTCGTCAGCAATGATGATATCTGGGTCATTTATTAACGCTCTTGCAATTGCCACACGCTGTTTTTGTCCGCCGGAAAGTTGAGAAGGCTTTTTCTTCATATGATATTGAAGACCGACACTTTTGAGTATTTTTGTGGCACGCTCTTCCTTTTCTTTCTCGCTGACATTGGAAAGAGTAAGTGCCATTGTGACATTTTCAAGAATGGACAAATATGGAATGAGATTGAAGGATTGAAAAACAAACCCAACTTTATCTTTACGATATCTGTCGAGTTCTTTTGGAGAAAGTTCTCTCAAATTTTTGTTGTCAACAATGATTTTTCCATCGAAAAGAGAATCAAGTCCGCCAATCAAATTCATAAGTGTGCTTTTTCCACTTCCACTTTCACCGACAATGGAAACAAGTTCGCCCATTTTAAAGTCAAGTGAAACATCAAAAAGAGCTTGAAAAGATTGAGTTTTGTCAAGTTTATATTTCTTGTTTACCTTTTGAATGGAAAGGATTATGTTGTCTTTGTTTTCTTCCATAAATATAATTTATCACAGAAACATATAATATGTCAAACCAAAATTTATTTTTCAATATTTCTTTACAAATTTATTTTATGAGTGTATAATAATATTCGACTATGTGGCAAGAGATTTTTTATGATGCAATTTTGGATGCAGTTTTAGATGTTTTGAAGATGGTGCCGATTTTGTTTTTGGCATATCTTCTTGTTGCATACCTTTCGCACGACCATAACCACAAATTTTCTGGATTTTTGAGCAAGCAAAAGCGCACAAGCGTTTTATATGCATCCTTTTTGGGCTGTGTTCCACAGTGCGGTTTTTCGACCGTTATTGCTGACTTATACTCCAAACAAAAAGTCACTTTGGGCACATTAGTTGCCGTTTTTGTGGCGACTTCGGACGAGGCAATTCCAATTATGATTTCCACGCCAGAGAGTGTTTTGGATATGCTTATCTTGATTGGTATCAAAATTGTGCTTGCACTTTTGTGGGGATATGGAATTGATTTTGTGGTGGAACTTTTCTCAAAAATGAAAAGAAAAAGAGTGGAAGAGAAAAATCTTGAAAGTCTTTCGCAAATTGAAAAATCGTTTGAAGAAGAAAAGCACACGCATCATCACGAACACGAGTGCGGACATATTCACACCGAAGAGTGCGACAGTCATTGCCATCACACGCACGGCGATAATTGTGCTGACAACATCTTCCTTGATGCTTTTTTGCACACTTTTGAAATTTCGATCTATGTCCTTTTGGCAACTTTTGTGATTAACATTTTGGTGGGCTACTTTTCAATTGAAATTTTTGAAACAATTTTGACAAATAATCCTTTCATTCAAATTTTGATTGCAAGTTTGGTTGGTCTTATTCCAAATTGTGCTTCCAGTGTTTTCCTTGTGGAATTTTTCCTTGAAGGTGGGTTATGTTTTCCAGCACTTGTGGCAGGGCTCACAACGGGAGCAGGAGTTGGTCTTTTCATTCTTGTGTCAAGAAATAAAAAACATCCACTGAAGAGTTTGGGTATAATTTTCCTTCAATTTTTCATCGGTGTTGTGTCTGGAATGTTTTTAACTTTATTTTTCTAAATAAATTCGTTTCATAAAAAAATGTAAAAAAACATATTAACTTTTGGTCAATATGTTTTTTTCGTTCAATTGCCTTTCTTGCCTTCGTTATAGAAGTCAAAAGCCTTCATAATCTCTTCCAAATTTTCTTTTGGATTAAGCGCTTCTTGAAAACTGAAACCGCTTTCACTCACATCTTGTGGGATGCTTGGCTGAATATTTAATGGTCGGTCTTCTCTTGCTTGCAAAAATTGAAGATATGGCGGAATTTCATCTTCTTCATTCTTATTTGTGGAAATATGGATTTCACGCGGAAAGTCTTGACCTTTTTTGTATTCTTGCATTTTGTTTAATAGTAGGCGCATACTGTCATTTGGTGAGTTGATAGGGTTTGTGATGTTGGCTTCCACTGAAAATTTGTTCTTATAGTCATTAATAACGGAAATGAGTTCATTCAAAATTTCTTCATATTCTTTGTCATTTTTAAGGTGAGGAAATTTGATTTCAAGCTCTTGCACCAAAAGTTGCAATTTGTCAAAAACAAGGGCATAGAAACTTTTTGCACCTTCTTCTTCGAATTTTTTGGCTTTCTCGATGACATCAATTGCTTCCAAAATGTTTTTTTCTTTGTGGCGAAGTTCAAGATGTTGATTGCGTAAATCAAGAAGACGGCGTTCGGCTTCCAAAGTCTTCAAACGCTCTTCCATAAGTTTGGATTCACTTGTTGCTTTCAATTTTTCTATGTAGGCATTCACTTCATCTTTTTTGTAGCCATCATATTCGCGAGAAAAATTCATTTTTTCCTCCTTAAAAAGTTTAGAACTATTATCAATATAAATAATACCAAAAAAGTAACCAAAAAAGCAATAAAAATCGCCAATGTTATGATGGAAAATGTGTAAAAAGTGGAGAAAACAAGCAAGAAAAATAGCGAATAATCAAAAATTAGATGAAAATATTGCCCACAGACTATGAATGTGAAAAAGGATGCAAGAAAGAAATCAAAAATGAGATATAAATACCAAAAGTTCGCAGTTTTGGTTAGTGTGAAAATAAATCCGCTTACGCCAAGGAAAAAGAGAAAATTGCCAAGATAGAAACCGCTGTCGAGTTTAAATAGGCGACTTTTTGAAATTTCATAAATTCCCAACAAAAGAGAAAAACAATAAAACCAAAGAGTCTTTTTAGGCAGGATGAAAATATCAAAAAAAAGAAATATGAGAAATATAAGTGACAAGGACACCAAAAGTCCTCGCAAAATGTATGTTTTTTTGATGCCGTTTATTCTTCCACGCATATATTTAATATTTCTCAAAATTGTTGGCTTATTCAATTTGTGATATCTTAAGATTTTATTTTGAGAAAGTGGAAATTCTATTTCAAATCATTTTTCAAAACATCCATAATTATGTCAAACGAGGTTTTTTTTCTTTTGTTTATGATATATGTGGTGACAATGTAGGTGACACCAACAATAATGAAAATAACGCTCAAAAGTTGTGATATTCTGAAAGGTCCAAGCATCAGACTGTCCATTCTTAAGCCTTCCACCACAAAACGGCAGAAGCCATACATAATGAGATAGCATCCTGCGATTATGCCATTACTTTTGAAGTTGACTTTATATAAAAGAATGGTCAAAATGGCGAAGATGACCATATTATTGACAAACTCATAGAAAAAGGTGGCAAGATGCCAGCCGTATCCAGGGCATTCACAACCTTGCTGATGACAATTTTCAATATAGACTCCGAATGGAAACCATTGAAGATTTTCATCGGTGATATAGAAACCAAATGCTTCTTGATTGACATAATTTCCCCAGCGACCAATTCCTTGCCCGAAAATTAGGCCTAAAACCACAATATCAGCGAGTTTCAAAAAATTCTTTTTGTGAATTGCACAAAAGAGTATAACACCGCCTGTTCCGCCGATAAGACCGCCATAGAAGCCCAGTCCACCTTTCCAAATTTCAAAAATTTGCCAGAAATTTGTGAATTGGTCGAGCGAGAAAAGAACATAGTATAATCTTGCACCAATAATGGCAAGTGGAATGACATAGCAAGCAAGGAGAATGATGTCGTCCGTGGTGAAACCGCGTTTTTTTGCCACAAGGCAAACAATAACCACGCCCATCAGATATCCCAATGCGCTTATTAATCCATAATAATTTATATGCAATCCCAAAAAATCAAAACCAGTTGAAATGAGTGTCATATTTCACCTTATATGAGTATATGAAATAAAGAAAAAAAAGTCAAATCTTTTTGAGATTTAACTTTTCGATTTTCTATAATTTGTGTGAAACTTTGTTGACAAATGTCATATATAATAGGTCATTGTTGTCGGTCGCATCATTTGTCACAAAAAGTGTGGTGGTCATTGATGAAGTCGCTTTGGCAAGCATAATGATATCTTTCACAAGGCTCGCAGTTTCTTCAGTGTGATTGAAATATGTTTTCGCTGAACCATCATAATATGAGTCGAGAATATGAATGATTGTGACGATGTCTTGCACAAAAACTGCCACGCTTTTTCCAATTTCGTTCAAGCGTTTCACTTGATTGATGAAAATGTTAATTTTCTTGGAATAGTCAGCTGGTTTATCATCAAATTTCAAAACGCAAAGGTTGTCAAATTGTGCTTTTTGAAGAAGGAGATAGTCATCGAACATTGTGTTTGCAACAAGTGCCATTGTCACGATGTTATTCTTCTTGAATTCTGACACCATTTTCTTCAAGTTTTCAAGATTGTCAGTCAATTTGCTTGCACCAATGAGGTATCTTTGTCCCAAAACTGCTTCCTTTGAAGAAAGTGATATTTTTTTCGATGGCAAAACCAACTCTTGGGAGATAATTTTTGAGGAATATTTTTGAATGTCGGTGAAATTCACTCTTTCCACTTCGTCCAAGATATATTCATTGTTTTCGTTCATAATAACGGCTGTGCCTTCAACATAGTCGAATTGTTCGAGATTTGGAAAAGTCTTTTTCTCAATCAAAACATCAATGTTTTCGCTTGTCAAATAAAAATTGTTAACGCTGTGATTAATCACCACGCCTCTAACTTTTATTGGGAACAATTTTTGTTTGACAATGTCAATTTCCACTTGTCTGAAACCGATGGCACGAACATTGTCATTTTGCTTGTTTGTGAGAGATTTGAGAGTGTAGTCTTTGCCATTGATGGCGGACAATTCTTCCAAAATACTTTCAACATTCGACAAAATTTTGTATGGACGACCTTGACGAATTGGAATTGGTTGCAAATCTTCGCCTGAAATGATTTTGTCCATAATAAATTTGATGTGGTCATTGCGTTTTGAAGTTGTTGGAGAATTATCACCAAAAACTCTGGCAATGGAACGCAATTCATAGATTCCAAGTCCAACAATAAGGTTGTAACTTCTCTCTTGTGCTCTTGTTAGATTTTCATAAGTAACTTGTGTTTTAGACATTTTAACTCCTTATTTTATTAATTTTTCGCTACGCAGATGATTTTATCACAAATAAAAAATAAATGCAACTGTTATCGACATATTTTTTGTAAATTTTACAAAATATTTTAATATACGCATTTTTTAATAGGATTTGGTTTTATTTATAAGTTATTTATATATATAATAGTCGCCAATTGGAATAAAATTTTTGTTTTTAAAGATACTAGAAAAATGAGAAAAAATTTCTGGATATACTATTCATTTCTTTGTGTTTTGACCTTGATGATGATTATTGTGCCGGTTTTTGATGTTTTTTCAATTGAAGATAATTTTCTTGTTAGTTATGAAGACATTGAAAACGCCAACAAAAATAATTTGTTTGGAAATTTTATTGATGGCGAACTTGTCAAAAAAGAAGAAGAAACTGGTTTGGAAAAGTCGACAAGCGGTGAAATCATCTTCAAACTTTTTGGCTTCATTCCAATTCGCAAAGTTTCGGTTGTTTTGGCGAGTGATGATGATTATTATATTGGTGGCTCGCCGATTGGACTTTCGATATATTCAGACGGCGGAATTGTGATTGACGATGATGAAAATCCGAGCATTAAGGAAGGAGATATCATCACCAAGATTGACGGAGTGGAATTCTCAAAAATTGAAGACTTTGAAAGTGTTTTGAAGGATAAAGATGAAGTTGAAGTGTCGTTCATAAGAAAAAACAAGGAACTCAAAACTCTTTTGAAAGTCAAGAATGAGAAAGGTAAATATAAACTTGGACTGACGGTCAAAGATAATGTTACTGGCGTTGGAACACTCACTTTTGTGAACACAAAAACGGGGAAATATGGAGCACTGGGACACGCGATTGTGGAAGATAAAGGTGGGAGTGTTGTGCCGGTGTGTGACGGAAATGTTTATTCTTGCAATCTCATCGGAATAACCAAAGGTGAAAAAAACAAGCCGGGACAACTTCGCTGTGTTTTTGTGCAAGCAAAGAAAAATATGGGAACGATTGAATTAAACAACAAATTTGGCATCAAAGGAGTTTTGACAAACAAAAATGGACTTGTTGATGAAAATTTGACAGCCAAGGTTGGCGGGAGATATTCGGTGACACCTGGCAAGGCTTTCATTGTGAGCGACATAAGTGGCATCAAAGAAGAATATGAAATTGAAATCATAAAAGTCAACTATCAAAAGAAAGCGAACGACAAAAGTCTGGTTTTTCGCGTGAAAGACAAAAGACTTTTGAACCTTACTGGTGGCATTGTTCAAGGAATGAGTGGGTCGCCAATTATGCAAAATGGCAAAATTGTGGGTGCTGTGACTCACGTTTTCCTTTCCGATCCAACAAAAGGTTATGGTGTTTACACTGACTGGATGGTGTGAGTTTAAAATCTTTTTGAAGGGAGTTTGGAAACAAAATTTTAAGTATAAGCAAAAATTGGTTTATATATTTTAGAATCAATTTCAAATTTTCACTTTTCATCAAGAAATTTTGAAACTATGCGTAAAATCTTTGCAATTTCTTTATGATTTTGATATAATATCAATATGAAAAGTTTGTCATATTTTGAAAAGCGTGATTTGAAGAATATGGAAAAAATCGGGGGATATCTTGAAAATTTGCCCGACTATTGCTATGATTTTTTCACTGGGATTGAACTCAACACTTCTTCGCTCACTCGACTTAATTACGCAATGGATATCTCCATTTTTTATGACTATTTGTCAAAATATGTCTTCAAAAAAAATGAGAAACTTATCTCACTTTCTGATCTTGACAATTTGCAAGCCCGCGACATTGAAAGTTTTTTGTCGTATCTATCTTTCTATGAGATTGACGGCAAGGTTTATCGTAACACTGAAAATGGTAAAGCAAGGAAACTTGCCAGTGTTCGCAGTTTTTTCAAATACCTTTTCAATCACGACAAAATAAGCAAAAATGTTGTCAGCAAAGTTCCAACGCCAAAATTGCACAGCAAGGAAATAATCCGTCTTGAAAGCGATGAAGTTGAAAGAATGCTGGACGCTGTTCAAACTCCAACCACTTTCACAGAACGCCAAAAAAACTATAACAAAAACACCAAAATCCGCGATAATGCCATTGTCACTCTCTTTTTAGGCACAGGCATAAGAGTGAGCGAACTTGTTGGACTCAATGTGGACGATTTTGATTTGACGCAAAATGCCTTCAAAGTGACAAGAAAAGGCGGAAACCAAGCAATCTTATATTATCCAAACGAAGTCAAATATGCCATTATGGAGTGGCTGGACATAAGAAAAACTTTGCCGATTGGCGATGATGAAAAGGCTCTTTTCATTTCTCTTCAAAACAGGCGTATTTGCACGCGTGCAGTTGAAAATTTGGTGAAAAAGTTTGCAAGAGAGTCAAATCCGCTCAAAAAAATTTCTCCGCACAAGCTTCGTTCCACTTTTGGCACAAATTTATATCGAGAAACAAATGACATATATATTGTGGCTGATGTTTTGGGGCATAAAGATGTCAACACAACGAAAAAACACTATGCAGCGATTGGCGAAGATATGCGAAAAGGTGTGGCGAAGAAAGTTAAGATAACCAATTCTTTTTACGAAAATTAGACAATATTTTGTGTGGTATGCAGTGCATACTACTCTATATATACCAAAAATGCCGAAAAAGTGACTTTTTGAATATGAAAATTTGAATCGAGATTTTTGCTTGCTTTTTTCCAAAAAATTTTGGAAATTGGAAGTTTAGACAATTTTCGACACGAATAAAAGCAAGAAGACAAAAAATCTCTTCATTTATATTTGCTTTTTCCAAAAATCTGTGCTATAATTAGCATAATTTTGTTAATGGTGAAAAATATTCGACTTAAGATTTTGAAACCACTTAACAAAAAATCTAACAAAAGGAAGAAGAAAAAGTTATGTTTGACTTTGAAGTTAAAGACACAAAGGTTACCATTAATGTCAAAATTGATGACAAAGATTGGCAAGATGGTGTTGAAAAAATTTACAAAGACACCAGAGGAAAATTTAATGTGGTCGGTTTCAGAAATGGCCACGCACCAAGAAAGGTGATTGAACAAAAATATGGGGATGATATTTTCTATGAAGACACTTTAAACTATTTCATCAGAAAAACTCTCAGCGATTTTTTGAGCGAAAACGGCAGACTTGAACCAGTTTCATATCCAAATGTGAAACTTGGCGAGTATATCGTTGGCGATGGCATCACTTTCACAATTGAATTTGATGTTATGCCAGAATTTGAACTTCCAAAATACACTGGACTTGAATTCAAGGAAGCAAGCACAAAAGTGTCAGAAAAGGAAATTGAACACGAAATTCATCACTTGCTTGAAGACAATGCAAAGTTTAAGAGTGTTAATCGTGAAAGTAAAATGGGCGACACTTTGATTATTGATTTTGTTGGCTCAATCGATGGAGTGGAATTTGAAGGCGGAAGAGCACAAGATTTCGACCTTGAACTCGGTTCTCAATCTTTTATTGACAATTTTGAAGAACAACTTGTTGGCAAGAAAAAAGGTGACAATGTTGATGTGAATGTCAAATTCCCAGACGATTATCCAGCTGATGAATATGCTGGCAAAAAGGCACTTTTCAAGGTGACAATCAAAGATATCAGAGAAAAAATCCTTCCAAAACTTGATGACAAATTTATTTCTGATACGACAGAATTTGAAACGGTTGAAGAGTATAAAAAACACGTAAAAGAGCATATTCATTCTATGAAAGCTGAAAGAGCTGACACTGATGTTAAGCACGATATTTTGAAACATCTCATCAAAGAAGTTAAAATGTCAATTCCACAAACTCTCATTGAAAATGAAGTGGAAAACAATATTTCACAAATTCGTGAAGCGTGCGAAATATACCAAGTCACACTTGATGAATATCTTTCTCGTATGGGCACAACTTTGGCTGAATATCGCAAAAGTTGGGAGCCTCGTGCGATTGATGGCATCAAAACTCGATATATCATTAGACAAATCATTGAAGAAAACAACATAACAGCAACTGAAAAAGAAATTGAAGACAAAATTAAGGAAATGCCAGAATTAAAACATAAGAAAGATTTGACAAGAGATGACAGAATCTATGCTGAAAACAATGTTTTGCTCGCAAAGGCTTATGAATTTTTGAAGAAAAACAACAAAATTATTCAAGAAGATTAATAAATAAACGAAAAAAATTTAGGAGGAAAAAATATGTTAGTACCTATGGTCGTTGACCAAACTGGCGCAAATGAGAGATCATATGACATCTACTCCCGCCTTTTGGAAGACAGAATCATCTTTTTGACAGGTGAAATCAATGATGCTTCGGCAAATATTGTCATTGCACAACTCATCTATCTTGAAGGAAAAAATCCAGACAAAGATATATATCTATATATCAATAGCCCAGGTGGCGTTGTCAGCGCCGGATTGGCAATCTATGACACAATCAAATACATCAAATGCGATGTTTCCACCATCTGCATTGGAATGGCTGCTTCGATGGGTGCTTTTCTTCTTTCAAGTGGTACAAAAGGAAAGCGTTTTGCTCTTCCAAACAGTGAAATTATGATTCACCAACCACTTGGCGGTGCACAAGGTCAAGCAAGTGACATCGAAATCCAAGCAAGACATATTCAAAAAACCAAAAAGCAACTCAATCAAATTTTGAGTGAGAACACTGGAAAAACTCTCGAAGTTATTGAAAAAGACACTGACAGAGATAATTTTATGTCTGCTGAAGAAGCAAAAGAATATGGTCTTATTGACAATATTTTCTACACAAGAAAGCAAGAAAACAAATAAGAAATAAAATGAGGTTATATGAGAGATACTGAAGTTGTTTGCTCATTTTGTGGCAAACTGCAAAAACAAGCAAAAAGATTGATTGCAAATCCTCGTGGTGATGTTTATATCTGCGATGATTGCGTTCGCGTTTGTGCGGAAATTATCAAGGAAGAAGCCATCAAAATCAAGGTTTTCAAAGATTTAGAAATTCCTTCACCAAAGGAAATTAAAAAGAGTTTGGATAATTATGTTATTGGTCAGGAACAAGCAAAGAAAGTTTTGTCGGTTGCTGTTTTTAACCACTATAAGAGAATTAACTATAATTATCACACAAAACTTGACAATGCAAAGAAAAAAGGCAACAATCCGATTGAACTTGAAAAAAGCAATGTTCTTATGATTGGACCAACTGGCTCTGGAAAGACTCTTCTTGTCAAAACTCTTGCCAAAATTTTGGATGTTCCTTTTGCTTGTGCTGATGCCACAACTTTGACAGAGGCGGGGTATGTTGGCGAAGATGTTGAAAATGTTTTGTTGAAACTTATCCAAAATGCCGATTATGACATTCAAAAAGCAGAGCGTGGAATCATTTATATTGACGAAATTGACAAGGTTTCAAGAAAAAGTGAAAACCGCTCTCTCACTCGTGATGTTGGTGGTGAAGGAGTCCAACAAGCTCTTTTGAAAATCATTGAAAGCACTGTGGCTTCCGTGCCACCACAAGGCGGAAGAAAACATCCGCATCAAGAAATGCTCCAAATCGACACCACAAACATACTTTTCATTTGTGGCGGGGCATTTGTTGGGCTTGATGATATCATATATAAGCGTATGGCGTCATCATCACTTGGCTTCAATGCTCAAATCAAGAACTCTTCAGAAAGAGCAAAGATAAATTACTCTAAAGATGTTCAACCAGATGATTTAATTAAGTATGGTTTGATTCCAGAATTTGTTGGTCGTCTGCCAATCGTCACTGGGCTTGAAAATTTGGATGAACATGCTCTCGAGAAAATTTTGGTTGAGCCAAAAAATGCTTTAATAAAACAATACACCGAACTTTTCAAGATGGACGGCTTTGAACTTGAATTTGAAGACGAGGCTCTTTCCTTTGTGGCACGAAAGGCAATTGAACTTAAAACTGGTGCGCGTGGTATCAGAACAATAATGGAAACGCGTATGACCGAACTTATGTTTGACCTTCCAGACCCAAAAGTGTATGGAAAAGTTATTATCACCAAAGAATTTATGTCGGGTGAAGGCGAACCAACTCTTGTCAAACGCGAAGAAGAGTTGCCAAAAGTTGCGGGCGAAGAAAATTGATTAGATTTTGAAAATATGGAAGATATATTGATTTTTGGTCAATATATCTTTTTTTAATTAAGTCTTATCTTTTTTGAAAAACTCATATAATTCCATTTTATATCACGAAAAAGATATACTATTTTCAATATTTTTCATCAAAATTTTTAACAATTTGTGCTAAATTTTGGTTTTTCGCTTTTTTTGTTTTGAAAGATAGAAAAAAAATGATATAATCTTTTGTAGATTATTTATCCTTGGGAGAATTTATGTTATCAAAATTAAAAAGTTTTGGACTCACCGGAATTGATGGCTTTTTGGTGGAAATTGAAACTGATATCGTCAATGGTGTTCCGCATTTTGAACTTGTTGGACTGGGCGACACTGCGGTCAAAGAAGCCAAAGAACGAGTGAAATCAGCAATCAAAAATTCTGATTTTGAATATCCTGTCAAGCATATAACTGTCAATTTAGCACCTGCGGACATCAAAAAAGAAGGTCCGATATATGATTTAGGACTGGCGGTTGGCATTTTGGCGTGCTATGGACAGATAAAAAATCAAAAATATAAGGACTACATATTTTTGGGAGAACTTTCGCTTGATGGAACAATAAAGAAAGTGAAAGGCGTTTTGCCGATGCTTATTAGTGCAAGAACGCAAGGATACAAAAAATTTATCATTCCATATGAAAATCGTGAAGAAGCAAGTTATATCTCCAACATTGAAATTCTGTCGTTCAAAACTTTGAGCGATGTGGTGAATTTTTTGACTGGCGGAGAAAATTTGTTATATAACTTTCAAGTTGCCACAAAATCTTTTGATGAAATTGAAAAAAACAGTGTCAACAAACTTGATTTTGAAAATGTGAAAGGGCAAAAAATGGCAAAACGCGCTTTGGAAATCGCTGCCGCCGGCGGTCATAATGTTTTGATGATTGGTCCACCGGGGAGCGGAAAAAGTATGCTTGCCAAGTGTTTTTCTGGAATCTTGCCAAATCTCACTTTTGAAGAAGCACTCGAAGTCACCAAAATCCACTCTGTTGCTGGCGAACTTGACCTTAAAAAGGGTATCATAACCGAAAGACCTTTCCGTTCTCCACACCACACAGCAACTGTGGTGAGTTTGACTGGTGGTGGCACTCACAGTAAGCCGGGCGAAATCAGTCTGGCACATAATGGTGTGCTGTTTTTGGACGAATTTCCGGAATATTCACGCAATTTGATTGAAACCTTGCGTCAACCGCTTGAAGATGGCTATATCACAGTGGCAAGAGCCAATCAAACAATCACATATCCTTCATCATTCACTCTGATTGCCAGTATGAACCCTTGTCCGTGCGGAAATTTTGGCTCAAAAGACAGAGAATGCACTTGCACGCCAACTCAAATTCATAAATATCTTTCCAAACTTTCTGGACCAATAATGGACAGAATTGACATTCACGTTGAAGTGGACAATATTTCCTATCGTGAACTTTCTGAAGAGAACAAAGAAGAGCCAACTGCCAAAATCAAAGAAAGAGTGGACAAGGCACGCCAAATTCAACTTGAAAGATTCAAAGGTGAAAAAACTTATTGCAATGCCAAAATGTCAGTTCCACAAACAAAAAAATATTGCAAACTTTCCAAGACCTGTCAAGATCTGATGGAAATTGCTTTCACAAATCTCAAATTAAGCGCAAGAGCACACGACAGAATCTTGAAAGTGGCAAGAACAATTGCCGACCTTGAAGGGTCAGAAGAAATTCAACCAAATCACATCGCAGAAGCGATTTCATATCGCGGTCTGGATAGAAAATATTGGAGTTTTTAGTGGAAAAAATAAAGGAAATTTATGCACTTTTTGCAAGTTTGGAATTTTCAAAAAGCAAAGTGGAAAAAGCTTTGAACATAATTGCAAAAGAAAAAATTGAAGATGTCGATGAACTATATAAAAATGACGCTTTTGTCAATTTGTTGTCGACAAATGAATATCATAATATAATTAAAAACGGCGACCAAATCATTTCAATGATAAAGCATCTTGAAGAGAAAAACATCCAAATTATTCTTCAAGATGATGAAAATTATCCAAAATCGTTAATAAATTTTGATGATGCACCATACACTCTTTTTGCCAAAGGCGATTTGTCACTTCTAAACCAAGATGCCATCGCTGTTGTTGGCACGCGTATGCCGTCAAATTATGGCGTTTATGCCACCAACAAAATTGTCGAAGAAGTGGCAAAAGCAGGGCTTGTGATTATCAGTGGACTGGCGTATGGCGTGGACTCTCTTTCTCACAAAAAATGTCTTGAAGTGGGCGGAAAGACGATTGCTGTTTTGGGTGGCGGTTTTGACCACATATATCCTGAACCACACACTTTCCTTGCCGATGAAATTGCACAGAAAGGTCTTCTTTTGTCAGAATATCCACCATCATCCAAGCCAACCAAATATTCATTTCCAAAGCGGAACAGGATTATTGCCGGACTTTCAAAAGGTGTCTTAATCACAGAAGCAGGCATCAAAAGTGGCACAATTCACACCAAAGAATTTGCCCTTGAATATGGGAAAGACTTGTTTGCTGTGCCGGGGAATATTAATTCAGCCAAAAGTGAACTGCCAAACAGTTTAATAAAATCCGGACAGGCAGAGTGCGTTTTGTCTGGGAAAGATATTTTGGAGTATTATGGTGTTTCTTCGTCAAAAGAGAAAAAAATTGCCATAACACTTAATTTTGAAGAGCAAATCATTATGGATTTACTCCAAGATGGTGAAAAGGATTTTGACGAATTAGCAAAAAAATCCAATTTTTCAACAAATATTTTGAATAGTTGTTTGACAACTTTGGAAATTCGTGGTTTAATAAAAAAGATGCCTTCAAAGACTTTTATGTTAAATTAAAGGAGAACGATTTTGAAACTTGTTGTTATCGAAGCCCCAGCAAAAAGGGAAACATTGAAAAAATATCTTGGCTCTGGTTATGAAGTTTTTGCCACAAAAGGTCATATTCGTGACTTGCCTGTCAAATCTTTCGCAATCGATATGAACAATAACTATGAGCCACATTATGAAAATAAACCGGACAAAAAAGAACTCATAAGCGAACTTAAAAACAAGGCTGGCAAAGCCGAAGAAGTCTTAATCGCAACCGACCCGGACAGAGAAGGAGAGGCGATTTCTTGGCATATTGCGAATGTTCTGGGACTTGACCCGAACACAAAATGCCGTATTCAATTCAATGAAATTTCAAAAAATGCCGTTTTGAAGGCTTTGAAAAGTCCGCGTGCCATCGACCTTAATCTTGTGAACGCTCAACAAGCAAGGCGTGTTATGGACAGAATTGTGGGCTATAAACTTTCACCAATTATCTCCAAAAAAGTTGCTCCAAAACTTTCAGCGGGAAGAGTGCAATCAGTTGCTCTCAAACTCGTTGTGGACAGAGAGAAAGAAATTGAGAGTTTTGTTCCAGAAGAATATTGGACGGTGACTGCACAGCACGAAAAAGACAAGATTTCTTTCAAATCCACCTTGCAAGCATACAAAAACAAAAAAATCAAAATTTCAAACAAAGAAGAAGTGGAAAAAGTTTTGGCTGAAATTAAGGGTAAAGATTTCATCGTTTCTCAAATCAAGAAAACCAAAACAAAATCTCACGCGCCAGCACCTTTCACCACCAGCACGATGCAACAAGATGCTTTAAACAAAGCTGGTATGAGTTTGAAAAGAACCACCGAATCAGCACAACAACTCTATGAAGGTGTGGAAGTCAAGGGTGAAGG
Organism: uncultured Clostridia bacterium; assembly: GCA_944377315.1. Classification (GTDB taxonomy): domain Bacteria; phylum Bacillota; class Clostridia; order Christensenellales; family UBA1242; genus Caccovivens. Next base: position 8,367 of record CALWEM010000011.1, on the reverse strand, counting down.
CAAAATCGCTCTTATCACATACATCAGAACGGACAGCACGCGTGTTTCAGAAGATGCACAAAAGGCGTGTCGCGAGTTTATTAAGGAAAAGTATGGCGAAAAGTTTTTGCCTGCAAAACCAAATATATATGCCACAAAAAAGACAGCACAAGACGCACACGAAGCAATCCGACCGATATCAATGCAAATAACGCCAGAAATGGTGCAAGACAGTTTGTCAAAAGACAACTACAAACTATACAAACTCATCTATGAACGCTTTTTGGCAAGTCAAATGAATGAAGCAGAATATTCCAATGTCACCGCCACACTTGACGCGTGTGATTATAACTTCAAGGCAACTGGAAAAACCTTGGAATTTGCTGGTTACACGGCGGTATACAAGGAATATGTTGACGATGACAATAAAGAGCAAAAGCAAGAAATCTCCAAGCTTCCACCTTTATCGGAAAACGAAACAGTCTTGGTGAAAGAAATAAAAGAAGAGCAAAAATTCACCAAACCACCAGTTCGATTCACTGAAGCAAGCCTTGTCAAAGCAATGGAAGAAAAGGGGATTGGGCGTCCTGCAACTTATGCTGCCACGGTCACAATTTTGACGGCAAGAGCGTATTGTGAAAAAGAAGGGAAATATCTTGTTCCAACCGATCTAGGCAAGCGAATAACCGAATACCTTGAAAAATTTTTCAGCGGTGTCATCAATGTCAAATTCACTGCACATATGGAAAATCGTCTTGATGATATTGCCGAAAACAAAGATGATTGGCACGATGTCGTTGACAGTTTTTGGAATGGTTTTAAAGGGCTTTTGGGAAAGGCAGATGCATCAAGCGTCACAATGAAAGCCGAACCGATTGAAACTGATATTGTCTGCGACAAGTGTGGTCATAAAATGCTTTTGCGAGAAGGGAAATATGGCAAATTCTATGGCTGTTCCAATTTCCCAAAATGCCGAAATATTATGCCATATAATTTGGAAAATGAAAAGAAACCAGTCGGTAAATGTCCAAAATGTGGCAAAAATGTCTTTGCACTGAAATCTAAAAGGGGTAAAACCTTCTATGCCTGTGAAGACAAAGATGGTTGCAATTTTATGAGTTGGGATATTCCAACTGGCGAAAAATGTCCAAATTGCGAAGGTTATCTCGTGAAAAAAGGCAAAAAAATCAAATGTTCAATGTGTGACTATGTCAAAGAAGGGCAATAATTTTATTGCTCTTTTCTTTTTATTTTGCTTATTTTCTATTGCTTTTCATCTTTTTTATGCTATAATATTTCAAAGCGATTTGCTTACATTACTTTAAGGAGATAAAAATGAATTTCACACCAAAACAAATTGTCAGCGAACTTGACAAATATATTGTGGGGCAAGCCAAGGCTAAACGCGCGGTGGCTGTTGCTCTTCGAAATAGATATCGCCGTTCACACCTTCCAACTGAAATACGCGAAGAAATCACTCCAAAAAACATCATTATGCGAGGTCCAACCGGTGTTGGTAAAACCGAAATTGCAAGGCGTCTTGCCAAACTCGTGGGTGCTCCTTTTGTCAAAGTTGAAGCCACCAAATACACCGAAGTCGGCTATGTGGGCAGAGATGTTGAAAGTATGGTTCGCGACCTTGTCGAAGTTGCCGTGAGAATGGTTAAAGACAAGAAAAAGAAAGAAGTTGAAAACAAGGTTATGCCGATTGTGGAAGCAAAACTTATTGATGCTCTTTTCCAAAATCGCCGTGTGACCACTGTGGAAGTGAAAAGAGAAGATATTTTGGACGAACTGAAAAGTGGTAAATGTGAAGATGAAATTGTTGAAGTTAATGTGATTGACAACCCAAAACCAATTATGGCATTTAGCGGAAACGAGATTAATTTGGGCTCAATGTTTGACAGTTTGCAACCACCAAGACATAAGAAAAAGAAAATGACCGTTCGTCACGCACGCGACCTTCTTCTTCAAGAAGAAACTGACAAAATAATTGATATGGACAATGTCAATGAAGAAGCAATTTCTCTTGCCGAAGAACAGGGGATTATTTTCATTGATGAAGTTGACAAAATTATCGGCAAAAGTCAAGCCACAAATTCTGCCGATGTTTCAAGAGAAGGCGTGCAAAGAGATATTCTTCCTATCGTTGAAGGAAGCACCGTGCCAACAAAATATGGCAATGTGAAAACTGACTTCATCCTTTTCATCGCTGCCGGTGCTTTCCATTTGGCAAAAATGGAAGATATGATACCTGAACTTCAAGGGCGTTTCCCAATTCGTGTGGAACTTGAAAGCCTGACGCAAAAAGATTTTAAGAAAATTTTGACTGCACCAAAAAATGCAGTGACTGTTCAATATGCCAACCTTTTGAAAGTGGACAATATCGAGCTCAAATTCACCGATGACGCTCTTGACGAAATCGCCACAATTGCAGCAAACGAAAATGAAATGGAAGATTTGGGAGCAAGAAGATTGCACACAATAATGGAACTTCTTTTGGAAGATATTTCTTTCAATGCCACTGGCGAACATCCAATGACCGTTGTTGAAATTGACAGAGAGTATGTTCAAAAACAATACAAAGACAAGTCCAAGCAAAAGAAAAACAAAATCAAAATGGGTTTCACAATTGAATAGGTGCGATATGTGGCTGGACAGAACCAAAATGCTGATTGGTCAGGAAAATTTGGACAAGCTTGAAAAATCTCATATTGCCATTGTCGGACTTGGTGGTGTGGGTGGCTATGTTGCAGTTATGTTGGCTCGCTGTGGTGTTGGCTTTCTCACGCTTATTGATTTTGACAGAGTGGACGAAACAAACATAAATAGGCAGGTGATGGCAAACACAAAGACCATTGGACGCCTTAAAGTGGATGTTTTGAGCGAAATTTTAACTCAAATCAATCCAAAAATCCAATTAAAAGTTTTGAGTGAACGCTTGACAGAAGATAATGTGGAAAAATTGATAGAAAAAGATTTGGATTATTGCATCGACTGCATTGACAGTGTGAAAGACAAGGTTGAGTTATGTGCATTTTGCCACTTCAATCATATTCCAATCATAAGCGCAATGGGTGCAGGCAACAGATTCGATGTGCCACAATTCAAAGTTATGGACATATACAAAACGACAAATGATGGGCTCGCCAAAGTTATGAGAAAAAGGCTTCGCGAAAAAGGCGTCAAAAACTTGAAGGTTGTTGCTCCTTTGTCACTTCCTATGAAAAGTGAAATGGTGGGCAGTATCTCGTATTATCCAGCAATGTGTGGCTGTGTTTTGTCTGCACAAGTTTGCAATGAAATAATAAAAAATGAAAATCTGTGAAAAATATTAAGGAGAGTGTTATGGAAATTTTAAGCGAAAAGAACTTTGATGAAAAAGTGAAAGATGGCTTTGTGGTCGTTGATTTTTTTGCCACTTGGTGTGGTCCTTGCAGAATGATGTCACCAATTCTTGAAAATGTTCAAAAAGAAATGGGCGACAAGGTGCAAATTTATAAGGTTGATGTTGACGAAAGTGAAAACTTGGCAAGAAAATTTGGCATTATGAGCATTCCAACCATCATCACTTTCAAAAATGGAGAAATGATGGACAAACATATCGGTCTTTGGATGAAAGATGCAATGGTGGACGAGTTAAACAAATTAACAAAATAACACTTTTTGAAAAGAAAGGTATTGACATTTTGCCGTTTTAATGATAAAATTTATTTAGGTAAGGTGGTAACTGCCACAAAAGAGGGGAAAATGAATAGAAAAGTTTATTTAGATAATGCATCGACAACCTATGTTTCTTCCGAGGTTCTCAATGAGATGGTGCCTTGCTTTAATGCCGTGTATGGCAATGCTGGCTCTCTTCACAGTTTTGGTCGCGATGCAACAGCAATCGTTGACAAAGCAAGAGACAGAGTTAAAGAGGGGATTAATGCCGGAAAACCCACTGAAATTTATTTCACAAGTGGTGGAACAGAAGCAAACAACTTGGCAATTATGGGTGTTGCTCACGCGTATATGAACAAGGGTAAGCACATAATAACAAGCCAAATTGAACACCACTCGGTTCTTAATGCTTGCAAAGAATTGGAAAAAGAAGGGTTTGAAGTTACATATCTTGCAGTTGACAAGAATGGTTTGGTCAGCATTCCAGACCTTCTTCACTCAATAAGAAAAGACACAATCTTGATTTCAATTATGTCAGTTAACAACGAAGTTGGCACCATTCAAAATATCAAATCAATTGCCAAAATTGCTCACGACTATGACATTCTTTTTCACACTGATGCTGTTCAAGCAATTGGGCAAATCAAAATTGATGTTCAAGATATGGAAATTGACTTGCTTTCTCTTTCTGGTCACAAAATTCACGGGCCAAAAGGTGTTGGAGCATTGTATGTTCGTAATGGTGTGAAATTCGAGCCAATCACTTTTGGAGGAAATCAAGAAAGAGGCAAACGCTCTGGCACAGAAAATGTTCCGGGAATTGCTGGACTGGGCAAGGCAGTTGAAAATGCCACCAAAAACTATATGATAACCAACCGAAAATTGAAAACTATCAGAGAATATTTCTTGGATAAACTTGCTGAAAATGTGGAATATTATCAAATCAATGGTCATCAACAACAAAAATCAAATGAAATTCTCAACATTTCTTTCTATGGAATTGAAGGGGAGTCACTTTTGATACTTTTGGATTTGGCGGGTATTTGTGTTTCAACTGGTTCGGCTTGCACATCAAAAGTCAGTGAGCCATCTCACGTTTTGAAAGCAATGAAAGTGCCAGATGAGATCATTCAATCCTCTGTTAGATTTTCATTTGGAACAAACATCAGCAAACAAGATATCGATTACACAATCTCTGAACTTGCAAAAGCAGTCGCAAAATTGAGAGCAATCTCACCAATTCAAGCGGGGAGGATATAATTATGTTGTATAGCAGAACAATAATGGAGAGATTTCAAAATCCAAAAAATGCCGGCGGTATGCACGGTGCTAACGCAATTGGCGAAGTGACAAAAGAAGGTTGCACCGATATGACGCGTTTGTATCTCAAAATTGATGACAATGGATATATTGAAAACGCAAGATTCAAAACTTTTGGTTGCTGTGCTTCAATCGCTTCGGCTGACCTTACTTGCGATTTGGTTAAAGGGAAAACAATTGATGAGGCGCTCCGAATAACAAATTTGGAAATTATCAATGTGCTGGGCGACATCCCTCAAAACAAAATCAACTGCTCAATTATGGCAGAAGAAACCATACATTCTGCAATTGAAGATTACTATAAAAGAAGAGAAAAAGAAGCAAAAAAGGCACTCAAAAACGCCAAAATGATGAACTAAAATCGTTAAAATCTCACCAATTTCATTGATTTATAAGAATAAACTGTGAAAATGACGATGATTTATTGTAAAATTTATATTTTTGTTCAAACTTGATTTTTAAACATAAAAATTGTTCGTAATTAAACAAAAATTTAATTTGATAGATAAAAATTAAGTATTTTGCGAATAGATAAACAAATTAAAAGCAACAAAGTAAACAATATTTTATAAGCACTGCGGGTTATTCCGTGGTGTTTTTTTATGTGTTTGTTTAAAATGCTGTATAATAAAAAATATCATTTAACTTTTTACAAAATATGACAGCGAGTTTTAATTTAGTGTGATAACAATTTTTATTTAATGCAAAGAAATTGTGAGATATAAATCAACTTTAAAAACTTAAATAAATCATATTAAAAAACTCTTGTGAATAAACCACAAAATTTCTGGTGATGTTTCTTCCATTTTCTATGATAAGTCAGATGCATAATACTATAAAATTTTTAACAGAAAAAATCTAGGCAAATTAATAATGAAATTTAATTTGTGAGAGAATTATCAAAAAAATTTGACAGAAAATAAGCCAGAAAGTAATTGAAAATTTCACACATTCTTTTCTTTATAAAAAATATTATGCCAATTAGCATAATATTATATAAAAAATTTGAAAAATAGGATGTTGCATAACATTTAGGCAAAGTTTGCATAATACCACAAAATATTGTTGATTTTTCTTGCATAACACGCTAAATATTGATTATCTATTCGCAAAACCTGTCTTTTGCGAATAGATATCTATATATTTATTTTTTAAAAAAACTATATTTCCTACCCCACAACAACAAAAATCAAGTTAAAAATTGGTTGTTTTTTATATAAAAAAGGGAGTTTCCGCTCCCAAAATTTTTATGCAACGAACATTGCCATAATGAAGAGAATGGCGATGCCAAAGGCAAAAATAATTTTTGAAATGTAGATTATTTTGTCCTTGATGACAGTTTTGTTGAATTGTTTTTTATAGTAACTCAAATTTTTCTCAAACTCTTCACTTGACACGCCTTTTGAATTGATTGTTTCTGCTTTATAGTATTCAAAATCTTCATTCAATTCTTCTTTAAAACTTGTGAGATAACTATATATTAAGTGCCCCGCCCAAGCAAGTGCCAAAAGAGCCAAAATTGAAAGAACGAAATAACTAAATCCGCTCCAAACTTGAATTAGAAGAGCGAAAATAATACTCAAAACAATGGCAACAGCACTCACAATGTAAATTATTTTGTCTTTCATAGTTATCCTTTTATATAAAATTGATTGATTTTAAAGCATTTTTGATGAATTTAAGTGTTAAAAGTCAAAATTTTTTGATTAGACAACGGCAAAGATATAGAAAATGATGAGAATGACAGTTGCCACAATCCAACCAACAAGCCACCAAATATTCCCCCGCTTAAGCGTGAAATAGAAGCCCAGCCAAACGCAAACGATATACGCCAAAACTTCGCTTATTCCTTGCATATAGACAACAATTTCTGGATTAGCGTTGTTTTTGAATATCAAACGCAAAATCATCACAATTGCAATCAAAATGACAGCAAAGTATGCAAAGCACTGCAAAACTCGATTTGGTCCCCACTTGACAACCTTTTTGGAAGATTGTTCGTTATTGTTTTCCGTTTTCTTTTTGATTTTGAAGAGAGATTTTTTCTCTTTTGGCTCTTCCACTGCTTCTTCGTTTTCAAGTTCCAAATTTGCAGTTTCTTCATCGGTAGGTTTTGATTTGACGATGATCTCTTCGTCATTTTTTTTATTATTAAACATATATCACCTCACCTTTTTATATGAAAATTTTGATTAAAATATTATTTTGCAGTTTCAACAAAGCGACTTTCTCTTATGACATTGACTTTAATTTGTCCCGGATATTGCATTTCATTTTCAATTTTTGAAGCAATATCTTTTGCCATAAACATTGCTTGGTCGTCAGAAATTTGTTCTGGTTTGACGATAATTCTCACTTCTCTGCCTGCTTGGACAGCGAAAGATTTTTCCACGCCATCAAAAGAATTGGCAATTTCTTCAAGTTGTTGCAAGCGTTTGATATAGTTTTCAAAACTATCACGCCTTGCTCCCGGTCTTGAAGATGATATGGCATCAGCAACCTGCACAATCACAGCTTCAATTGATTTGAACTCCACATTGAAATGGTGAGCCTCAATGCAGTGAACAACTTCTTCACTTTCGCCATACTTTCTTGCAAGTTCCACGCCAATTTGAACGTGAGTCCCTTCAAGTTCGTGGTCAAGTGCCTTACCGATATCGTGAAGTAACCCACCACGCTTTGCAATTTTGACATTTGCACCCATTTCAGCGGCAAGAAGACCAGCAATTATCGAAGTTTCAATGGAATGCTTCAAAACATTTTGTCCATAACTTGTGCGATATTTAAGACGACCCAAAACCTTCACAAGTTCAATGTTAAGATTGAATATGCCGGTTTCGTTGCAAGCATCGTCCCCTGCTTGGCGAATGGTTTTGTCAACATCGCGTTGCATTTTTTCAACGATTTCTTCAATGCGTGTTGGATGGATTCTGCCATCAGAGATAAGTTTTTCAAGAGAAAGGCGTGCCACTTCTCTTCTTATTGGGTCAAATCCGGAAATTGTGATTGATTCTGGTGTGTCATCAACAATAAGTTCCACACCTGTTGCCGCTTCAATTGCACGAATATTTCTGCCTTCGCGTCCAATTATTCTTCCTTTCATCTCATCAGTTGGAAGAGTGACAACCGAAACAGTCATTTCACTTGTTGTTTCAGTGGCACAGCGTTGAAGTGCCTGACCGATTATTTCTCTGGCTTTTTTCTCGCCGTCTTCGCGTGCCTCGTCTTCAATTTGTTTAACCAAAATTGCTGCTTCTTTTTGTGCTTGATTTTTCATTTTTGAAACCAGCATATCAACAGCTTCTTGTTTGTTCATTTTGGCAACTTTTTCAATTTCTTGAAGGTGTTGTTCTTTCAAACTCTCCACTTCTTCCTTGCTTTTTGAAAGTTGCTCTTTGATGGAAG
>CALWEM010000010.1 GCA_944377315.1 uncultured Clostridia bacterium | reverse complement strand
TTTGAAACCAGCATATCAACAGCTTCTTGTTTGTTCATTTTGGCAACTTTTTCAATTTCTTGAAGGTGTTGTTCTTTCAAACTCTCCACTTCTTCCTTGCTTTTTGAAAGTTGCTCTTTGATGGAAGTAATCTCCCGTTTTTCATCTTCGAGTTGTTCAGTTCGTTTGTCGATGGAAAGTTCTTTCTTTTCGATAAACTCTTCTCGTTGATTCAATCTTTCTTCTTGTTTGGTGATTTCTTGACGGCGTTCTTTGATTTCCGCATCAAGTTCTTCCTTCAATTTTTGCCCTTGTTCCTTTGTTTCCAAGAGTGCTTCTTTTTTGATTGTCTTTGCTTCTGCATACGCGTCTTCAATGATTTTCACTGCGTTTGTCTTACTTTTTTGCATTTTTTTCAATTGCAGAACTCTGATGATAATTCCGCCGATTAAAAACCCAACAATAAAACAAGCAACAGAAACAACAGATGCGACAGCAGGAGTGACATTTAATAAAATTGCATCCATTTATTATTCCCCTTTTAAAGTGATATGTTAAATTTTAGAAAATCTAAAATAAAATTCACCATAGTTATATTTTAACCATTTTTTCTTGCTTTGTCAAATAATTTGGTGTTTATATTTTAAGAATAGTATATTTGTTGGCAAATTTATTAATTTCAAACTTTATGTCATCTATAAAGGGAAATGATATAAAAAAGATGACAGCCAAGTTTGAACTGTCATTTTTCTTTAGGAATTTTTGCAATCAAAAGTTATCAAAAATATATCTTTTTTATGATTTTTTGGTGTTTTCCATAAGTTTTGCCATTGTTTCAGCACGAAATTCAGGAAAATAGTCACCCAATATTGCCTTTCTTGAATTTTCGGCAAGTCTGACAAGAAAACGAAGGTTGTGGATTGAGAGTAATTCCGCTCCCAACATTTCACCAGCGTTTATGAGATGGCGAATATAAGCACGCGAAAAATGTTTGCACGCATAGCAATCGCAATCATCTTCAATCGGTCGGAAATCTTCCTTGAAGGTGGAGTTTTTGATGACGAGTTTGCCATATTTTGAAAAAGCGGTGCCGTTTCGTGCAATACGAGTTGGAAGCACGCAATCCATCATATCAATTCCACGCGCAAAACCTTCCACAAGGCAATCAGGACTGCCCACACCCATCAAATATCTTGGAACATCGGTTGGCAAAATCGGCTTCAAAAAGTCGAGCATATCATACATCACTTCTTTCTCTTCTCCGACCGAAAGCCCACCAATGGCAATTCCACAGCGAACAAATGGTTTGCAATCTTCCACGCTTTTTGCTCTCAAATCTTTATACATATTACCTTGCACGATAGGGAAGAGAATATGCTCGTTTTGGTGGTGAGCATTAAAGCATTTTTCCAACCAAATTTTTGTCAATTCTCGTGCTTTTTCCGCTTCGTTATATGACGCTCCCGCTTCAGTGCACTGGTCAAGTGCCATATTAATATCACTGTCCAAAGCTTCTTGGATTTCCATACATAGTTCTGGTGTCATCAAGAATTTTTCACCACTTAAATGTGAAGAGAATTCCACTCCGTTTTCACTCACTTTTCGTAAATCAGAAAGAGAAAACACTTGAAATCCACCGCTATCGGTGAGAATCGGCTTTTCATAGTTCATAAACTTATGAAGCCCGCCAGCATTTTTTACAGTTTCGTGACCGGGACGCAAAAAAAGATGATAGGTGTTGGAGAGAATTATCTGTGCACCCAAATCGTCCAAATCTTCAGGTCGGAGTCCTTTCACTGTGGCTTGCGTGCCAACTGGCATAAAGACCGGCGTTTTAATATCTCCGTGTGGAGTGTGAAAAATCCCCGCTCTCGCACCTGTCACTGGGCATACTTTTTCAAGTTCAAAACTAAAATATTTATCTTGCATTTTATAATTCCTTTCTTAAAGTTAAATCAAATTCATTAAAATCAAATTTCTTATAAAATTTAGTAGCTTCTTTATTTTTTATTTTAACAGTTGTAAAAATTCTTTTTGCCTTATTTTTTTTGCACCAATTTAAAAAAGAATTTAAGAGTTTGCTACCTATTCCATAATGTCGATATTTTTTAAGAATAAAAATATTTTCGAGTTCAGCAGTTGTGCCTTCATAGAATGAGTAAGTCTCATCATTATAAATTGAACCTGTCAAATATCCTATCATATTCCCGTCAACTTCAGCAAGCGAAACAAATTGATTTTCAATTAAATCTTGAAAATAATCATAAGCTTCTTGTCCAAAAGCCCATTTTTCAATGCTATTATCATAACCAGCATTGTTTTCATATTCAAACAATTCATTACAAAGTGATCGAATGTTCTTTATATCTCTCATTGTTGCTTGACGTATGATTAAATTTTCCATTTAACACCCCGTTTTTTGTTTTATCACAAAATTAATAAATAAACATTGCATCGCCAAAACTAAAGAATTGATATTTTTCTTTGACGGCGTGATTATATATTTGAAGTGTCTTGTCAATGTCGCCAACAAACGCTGAAACCAACATTATAAGTGTGCTTTCCGGAAGGTGGAAGTTTGTGATGAGTGCATCCACCATTTTGAATTTATATGGCGGATAGATGAAGATGTTTGTTTCCTTTGAAACAGGCATAAGTTTGCCATTTTCGTCCACCGCACTTTCAAGTGTTCGCACCGAAGTTGTGCCAACAGCAATAACTCTTCGCCCTTCGCTTTTTGCCTTGTTGATTTTGTCTGCCACTTCTTCTGTCACTTTGATGTATTCCGAGTGCATTTCGTGATTCAAAATATTGTCTTCTTTCACCGGTCGGAATGTCCCCAACCCAATGTGAAGTAAAACTTCGCAAATTTCCACGCCTTTCTTTTTGATTTTTTCAAGCAATTCTTTTGTGAAATGTAACCCAGCAGTTGGAGCAGCACTTGAACCATCATATTTGGCGTAAACAGTTTGATAACGCTCTGGATTTTTGAGTTTTTCTTTGATGTATGGTGGAAGTGGCACAGTGCCAATTTCCATTAAGTGTTCTTCAAAAGTTTTTGGCAATTCATAGGTAAATTTCACCTTGCAAGAGCCATATGTGTCTTTTTCAATAACTTCGCACTTCAAGTTTTCATTAAAAACGATTTCCGTTCCCTTCTCGAGTCTTTTAAATGGTCGTGCGATAACTTCCCAAGTGGTCAAATCAATTCGCTTTTGAAGAAGTATCTCAATTTTTGCACCCGTATTTTTGAAACCAAAAAGTCGTGCAGGAAGAACACGCGTGTTATTGATGACCAAAACATCTCCTTTTTTGAGAAAATCAATGATATCGCGAAAATGGCAATCTGTCATTTTGTCAATCTTTCTGTCATAGCAAAGAAGTTTTGAAGCATCACGCGGTTCAATTGGTATTTGTGCAATTTGTTCGACTGGCAAATCATAGAAATAGGTGCTTTTCAAAAGTTCTCGTCTTGTTTCTTCTGGCATAATATTCTCCTATTTAATCCCGTTTGGTGTGCTGTTTTCATATGGAATACCCAAATGATGATAAGCATTTTCCATCACAACTCGTCCGCGTGGTGTTCTTGCAATAAAGCCAAGTTGAAGTAAGTATGGTTCATACACATCTTCAATCGTGCCTGAATCTTCGCCAATGGTTGCTGAAAGTGTGTCAAGACCAACCGGTCCACCACCAAATTTGTGAATAATGCTGTCCAAAATCTTTCTGTCAATATCATCAAGTCCAAGTTCATCAATTTCCATTTTGAAAAGTGCTTGGTCGGTTATCTTTTTGTTGATAACACCACTGCCCATAACTTCGGCATAGTCGCGAACGCGTTTCAAAAGGCGGTTGGCAATACGCGGAGTTCCGCGCGAACGGCGTGCAATATCAAGCGAAGCATCATCATCAATATCAATATTGAGAATTTTTGCAGAACGCTTCAAAATAACTTGCAACTCTTCTGGCGAATAAAGTTCAAGTCGGCAAATAACGCCAAATCTGTCGCGGAGTGGACTTGTGAGCATACCCGCTTTTGTGGTTGCACCGATAAGAGTGAAAGGTTGAATTTTAAGTCGCATATTTTTAGCAGAAGGTCCTTTACCGACAATAAAGTCAAGGGCGAAATCTTCCATTGCTGGATACAAAATTTCTTCCACTGTTTTGTTAAGTCTGTGAATCTCATCAATGAAAAGCACATCATTTTTGTTGAGATTTGTGAGTATCGCTGCAAGGTCGGCAGCGTGTTCAATGGCAGGACCGGAAGTGATTTTGAGTTGTGAGCCAAGTTCTTTGGCAATAATGTGAGAAAGGGTGGTTTTCCCAAGTCCCGGCGGTCCATACAAAAGAACGTGGTCAAGTGCGTCATTTCTTGACTTTGCCGCTTTGATATAGACATTCAAACTCTCTTTTATCTTGTCTTGTCCGACATATTGGTCAAGTGAAGTTGGACGAAGAGAAGTTTCAATCTCTGCGTCTGTCCAGTTTTTTGTGCTTGTGATGAATCTGTTATCTTCCATTTTTCACTCCATTAAAAACAAACAATATTTGCAATTTTTTCAAATCAATCCAATATGTTGTGTATTATGCATTGCATATCACAATATATCTTGTTACCTACCCAAGTATTTCAAAGACTTCATAATAATTTCTTCTGCGGTGGCGTCATTTGAAGCATTCGCCCGGGCAATCTTGTATGCTTCATTCTTATTCACACCCAAACTTATGAGCGTGTCAACTGCATCGTTCAAAGCACTTTCGTTTATGTTGACCACTTCGTTATAGTTAAATAAATCGGCTTCAATTCCAACCGCATTCACTTTGTCTTTGAGTTCCAAACAAATTCTTTCTGCTGTTTTTCTGCCCAAGCCTTTTATTTTGGAAAGCAGTGTCACATCTTCACGCTTTATGGCAAGGATAAGGTCGGAAATTTTCATTCCTGACAATATTCCAATCGCCATTTTTGGACCAACACCTGAAACAGTGATGATTTGCATAAAAATTTGTTTTTCTTCTTTTGTGGCAAAACCATACAAAGCCACTCCATCTTCTTTCACTTGAAGATATGTCAAAACTTTTGTGGTTTCATTAATCTCTGGAAGAGCCACAAGTGTGTTATTCGAAATGAGAAGTTCATAGCCCACTCCGTTAACATCCAAAAGTAGATAATTTTCAAATTTTTCTTCAATTGTTCCAACCAAAAACCCTATCATATTTTTTCCTTTTATTTTCCATTTTTCATAAATTTTGCTGAAATTAATTTGTTAGAATCTAGAAAGTGCTACGAGCACCACACCGCGTGTGGAATTTTATGTTAAGTTTGCTTTTTGTCTGTCTGCTCGGTTCATAAGTCAAATCTGTTAGAATCTGGAAAGTGCTACGAGCACCACACCGTGTGTGTTTTTGTTAGATTGTTGTTGAGTATTTATTTTTTCTATCGCTCAAACTCCACTTGAAAGAATCTGGAAAGTGTTATGAACACATATTTATATTTAGGCGTGGATTTATCTGACTATGACATAAGGCAACAGCGAGTGCATCGGCAGCATCATCTGGCTTTGGAATGGCAGAAAGTCCCAAAACACTTTTGACCATATATTGCATTTGCCTTTTTTCTGCGTGACCATTGCCGGTCAATGCTTGTTTAATTTGAATTGGTGTGTATTCAAAAATTCGCTCGCAATATTTTTGACTGGAAAGCACGATAACGCCACGCGCTTGTGCCACTTGAATAACCGTTTTCTGATTTTTGAAATAGAAAAGTTCTTCAATGGCAACTTCATCAGGTCGATAAGTTTCAAACAAAACTCGCAGTGCTTCGTCAATCGTTTGCAAACGCACAGGCAAAGTATCTTCCTTTGGCGTTTCAATCACACCATAATCCACCACTTTTATGTCATTTCCTGTGTCAATAATTCCATACCCCACAATTGCATAACCAGGGTCAATTCCTAAAATTCTCATACACATATAGTTTAATTGATTTTGCAAAATTTGTCAAACAAAAAAAGGTGGCAAAGTCACCTTTTCAAGTTTATTATAAAATATAAATCAAAAACACTTTTGAAAATATCAAATGAAAAGCTTTTTTATGAAATAATATGCAAAATTCAATGTTTTAAACTTTTATTCTTCATCTGGAAGATTGACATTATGATAAACTTCTTGAACATCGTCAAGGTCTTCAAGTGCATCCACCATTCTTTGAAATTTGCCAACTTGTTCATCAGTTAAGTCAACATATGTATCTGGCACAAGTTCAGTGTCAGCGGAAACCACATTATATCCCTTCTTCACCAATGCTTCTTGCATTTCAGTGTGCTTGTTTGGCTCTGTGATAACTTCACAAGAGTCCTCATCTTCATAAACATCAACAGCACCTTCGTCAAGTGCATCCATCATAAGTGCGTCAACATCTTTGACATCAGAAACAACCACAACACCTTTGCGGTTAAAAAGATATGACACGCAGTTTGTTGAACCAAGTGACCCGCCGTGCTTGTCAAAAGCGTGACGCACATCACCGGCTGTTCGATTTTTGTTGTCAGTCAAGCATTCCACAATAACTGCAGAGCCACCCACACCATATCCTTCATATGTGATTGCTTCATAGTTCACACCAGCAAGTTCGCCAGAAGCTTTCTTGATGGAGCGTTCAATGTTATCATTCGGCATATTGTTTTGCTTTGCCTTTGAAATGATATCGCGAAGTTTGGCGTTGCTGTTTGGGTCAGCGCCACCAGTTTTCACAGCCACTGCAATTTCACGGCCAATCTTGGTGAATATTTTTCCGCGTGCTGCGTCACTTTTTCCCTTTCTTGCTTGAATATTGTGCCATTTTGAATGTCCTGACATACTTCCCTCCATAAAACACAAAAAAAACGATTTTTTAAAGGTTTCGTGTTAAAATTTCAAATTTATTATAATACAAACATAGCGTCTTGTCCAAACGATTTTAGCAATTTAAAAATTATCTTTTGCAATTTCATACATAATGATTGACCCGCTGACACCAGCGTTCAAACTTTCAATTCCTTCTTTCATTGGAATTTTGATTGATTTTGAACATAATGCCGAAATTTCTTCGCTCACACCTTGTCCTTCATTCCCAACCACGATTCCCACACTTTTTGTTGGCTTAAACTTGAAAATATCTTCTCCGTCCATATCACATTTGACAAGGTTTAAGTTGTTTTCTTTGACAAACTTCAGAAACTCGTCTTTTGTGACAGAAAAAGTTTTGATTTTGAAAACTGCACCCACAGAGGAGCGGATAAGTTTGGAGTTTGTGACAGACACAGAGTCCACCAAAAAGACAGAGTCCATTCCTGTTGCCACCGCTGTTCGAATCAGTGTTCCAACATTTCCCGGGTCTTGAAGTGAGTCCAAAACAAGAAAATGATTTTTTGGCACAACCACAACATCTTGATTGTGGTATGCAATGCATAACACTTTCTGTGGTGTTTTTGTGTCTGACAAAATTTCAATCGTCTTTTCGTCAACGCGATATGTTTTCACAGTTGTTTCAAAAGGTAATTCATCAAGACTTGTGAGCAGACACTCAATTTTCAAATTTTCATTTTCCAAATTGTCACGGATGATTTTGACATTATCCAAAAAAAGCAAAGACTTATCTCGTTTTTGCTTTTTAAGGTTTGAAATAAAATTTTTTGTCGCCCGTTCCATTAAGCCTTCTTTGCAGTTGCCACAAGTTCAGCAAATGCGTTTGGTTCTCTGACAGCCATATCAGCGAGAATTTTTCTGTTTAATGAAATGTTGGCTTTTTTAAGCCCAGCGATAAATCTTGAATATGAAATATCGTTTTGTCTGCAAGCAGCATTAATTCTTGTGATCCAAAGAGCACGGAAATCTCTTTTCTTTTGTTTTCTGCCAATATAAGCATATTGACCAGATTTCATCACTTGTTCTCTTGCTGTGCGATAGAGTTTGCTTTTTGCTCCGAAATAGCCTTTTGCAGCCTTCAAAATTTTTCTACGCTTTTTAACTGCGTTAACGCCTCTTTTAATTCTCATACTTTCCCCCTAATTACTTAACAAGAAGTGTCTTAATGTTTTGAGCATTTTTACCTGCAATATAAGACCCTTTACGAAGTTTTCTTTTGCGACTTTTACTTTTGTTTGTTAAGAAATGTCCACGGTTGGACTTTGCATACTTAACCTTTCCTGTTGCTGTGAGTGAAAAACGCTTTTTCGCTCCACTGTGTGTTTTTTGCTTTGGCATAACCTTTTCTCCTTTTATTTCGTCTTTTTAGGATTTATTACGACAACAACATTTCTGCCCATAATTTCTGGTTTTTTGTCGGTTGAACCATATTCAGAAAGTGCTTCCACGAAGTTATTGACAACTTCAACGGCATTTTTTGAATATGCTTGCTCTCTTCCTCTCATTCGAAGAGAAACCTTGACTTTATCACCATCTTGCAAGATTTTTTGAGCATTTTTAAGTTTGAAATTAATGTGATATTGGTCAATTCTCATTGAAAGTTGAATTTCTTTGAGTTCAACAATCTTTTGATTTTTTTTGAGTTCTTTTTCCTTTTTGATGCTGTCAAACTTGAACTTTCCATAGTCCATAAGTTTGCAGACTGCTGGATTTCCATTTCCGTTCATAAGAACAAGGTCAAGACCTTCATTGTCGGCAATATTTTTTGCCTTTTCAATTGGCATAACGCCCAATTGTTCACCATTTTCGCCAATCAAGCGAACTTCTTTTGCGGTGATTTGTTCATTAATTAACTGTTCCTTAAAAATTGTCGTAATCTCCTTTAAAAAAAATTTGGTAGAAATAAAAGTTCCACCAAAAAAATAATAACCTTGATTATTAAATTTTTTGACCAAGCCAGAAATGATGTTCGACTGGTGAGAAGTGGACTTCTACTTTCATACGGCGTTATTATAGCACACAAAAATTTTCTTGTCAACAATTTTTCACCAACTTTTCAAATATTTTGTTGAAAATGCAAATTTACTTCTTTTTCTTTCTCCCAGAAAACTTTTTTCTCAACTTGTTAAAAACACTAACTTCCAAATATGCCCCTGTCACAATCGCGATTTGCTCACAGTTTTGAAGAGCATATGTTTTCATTATCGCCTTGCAAAAAATGGTTATGCCAGCAATCACGGAACTGACAAGACAGGTCACAAGAAGGCTTAGGTCCACATCGGAAATGTTCATATTGACAACCAAACTGACACCACCAGCACCACTCAATATGCCACAAATATCACCCACAACATCACCACCAAAAGATGCCACTTTGTCCGCCCGCTCACAAAGTTTGACGGCCATTTGATAACCATTTTCGTCTTTGTGCCTTTCAAGTTGCGTCTTGTTTATGGATGTGAAAGCCACAGCAATCATATCAAATATAACACTGACAAAAATGAAAAAGACAATCACAAAAACTGAAAAAAAAGGTGAAAGCGATGGCAGTAAACTTTGTGAAACAAGCGAAAAAATGATGGAAAGAGAAATGGACAGAATAAAAACCTTTATCGCCCATCTGGTCGAACTTTTGTTCATATTTTATTCTATTCATCTCTCAAAATATTTATGTGACGAAGTTGCCAAAGGCTCTTGCCTTGCAACTAGATATTTGTTTGGTTGTTTGTGAGCAAGAATATTTCTCTCGTTCAAACTCCGCTTGGAAGAATTTAGAAAATGGCGATACCACCTAGAGAGTGACACGGTCACCCAGTCCGCGTGTGGTTTTTTGTTGGATTGTTTGTGAGAATTTGTTTTTCTGTCGCTTAAACTTCACTTGAAAGAATTTAGAGAGTGACACGGTCACTCGCACGCAAGGGTTTTAACATTGACTGTCACGCGAACACCCAATATTTCTTGCATATTCATTTGCGTGCCGGTGACGCCACCCGCTGAAATGGTTTGAGCGTTGTTTAGATTCGAGCCAACATCGCGTGTCCAGTAGAATAGGTAGCCACCCAAAATATCAGTCATAAGGTCAGAAAACTCTGCTGAAAGGTCGCCAAACACACTTTGAATTTCGCTTTCGCTTGAAACTCCCCGAGAAAGTTGAGAAGTTGTGTTTCCGCCAGAACCATTTGCATTCTTGAAATTCTTTAATTGAAATTCTGTATTTTGCGTGTAA
>CALWEM010000009.1 GCA_944377315.1 uncultured Clostridia bacterium | reverse complement strand
ACCCACACGAAGATGAAGTTGCTAGTAATCCCGAATCAGAATGTCGGGGTGAATGCGTTCCCGGGTCTTGTACACACCGCCTGTCACGCCATGGGAGTTGGGGGGACCCAAAGCCGGTGAGCCAACCTGCAAAGGAGGCAGCCGTCTAAGGTAAAACCAGCGACTGGGGTGAAGTCATAACAAGGTAGCGGTATCGGAAGGTGCCGCTGGATCACCTCCTTTTAAAGAGAATGGTCGATGAGGTATGAAAAAACATACCAACAGGAACTTGCAAGATAACGAAGTTCAACATATTTAATTAATACAAAAAAAAGAGAGTAGGATTTCCCTGCTCTCTTTTTTTTGTGACTGTGTCACTTTCTAAATTCTTGTAAGTGAAGTTTAAGCGAGAGAATAAATAGATACTCAACAATAATCCAACAAAATCCACACGCGGTGTGGTGCTCGTAGCACTTTCTAAATTCTAACAAATTTGATTTATGAAACAAGCAGATTTAAAAAAGCAAACTCAACCTAAAAAAGCAAACTCAACCTAAAAGTCCAGTTGCGAACTGGGTGAGCATAGCACTTTCTAAATTCTTCCAAGCAAAGTTTGAGCGAGAGAGAAAATATACTCAAAAACAATCCAAAGAAAATATAAAATTTTACTTGAAATAATTTGTAAAATTTTTTTAAGGAAGTTATAATATAAATATGAAAAGATTTCTTTTTTCAATTTTGTCACTGATTATCTTTTGCACCGCTTGTTTTGGCGGAGCTTTTATTTTGTCTGGTTGCGACAAAGCCAACGAAAAAGCGGGTGGGGGATTTGAAGAAAGCAAAATTGAAAATAATGCAAGTGGCAACTGGACAGACAGTGGAAACTATGCATCAAGTTTTGCCGGCGGAAATGGAAGAACATCGCCATATTTGATTGAAACGCCACAGCAACTTGCAAGAATGGCATATCTTGTTAACAATTCAGACACAACAGCGACATACAATCGAGCATATTACAAACTTATTGCCGACATTGACCTTTCAGCGTATGATTGGGTCGCGATCGTCGCATTTAGAGGTGTTTTTGAAGGTGGTGGGCACACGATAACAGGGCTTGATCTTATTTCTGGACAATATAATGGACTATTTATGAGCGTGATAGATGCAAAAATAAGCAATATTATAATTGGAAACAATAATGAAACAATCAACTTAACTTCTTATCGAGCGGGAGCAATTGCTGGTTATGCCGGCGGGGCAACGCTTATATCGCATTGCACTATATATTCCAATATTGAAGCGGGAAGTGGAGCGACAGGTGGAATAGTCGGATACGCCACTGACACTGCTAAAATAGAATATTGTAAAAACCTTGGAAACTTTATCAGAACTCCATCCTCAAGTCCAGTTATTCAAAGTGATTTTTCAACAGGCGGAATTGTTGGTCAAATAAAAGTTGATGGAACCACAGGAGTTGTGATTTCAAAGTGTTACAATGAAGCACAAGTGAGTGGAATTTGTTATGTCGGTGGTATTGTTGGCAGTGCAATTTATACTGTTAATGAAGAATTTCCAGAGGGAATATCAATATTTAATGAAATTAAAAACTGTTACAACACAGGTGAAATTCGTGGCAATTACTATGTTGGTGGCATTATTGGTAAATCGGCATATATGTATTCCGGCGTTCATATTGGAGATGCTTTGTCACTTTCAAATTGCTATAATTCTTCAATCATAAGAGCAAATGATTCAACACAATCTGAATTTTTGGGTGGTATTGCTGGCGACATAGGTGTTGCAAAAAACTGCTTTGCTCTCACAGAAATAATGGGCATTTCTCTATCTTCGACACAGACTCATCGGGCTGGAATTTTGTTTGGTCGAGCATATTGCTGTCTGGAGCAAGCAGCTTTGAGCTTTTCAATGTGTTATTATTCAGGAAATGTAAGGAGCCCATATGGTGTTGCTGCTTATTCAGCAAACACAACCATAATAAATTTGGAAGAAGGTTTGGTTAGAGCAACGCCAAGCGTTCAATTTGTTGATGAAGAATTTTTCCGTGACACTTCCAATTGGTATGGTGATGGTGATAGTGATTTACTTTGGGATTTTGACAATGTTTGGGCGATTGATGAGAATATAAATAATGGTTATCCATATTTGAAAAATCCGACTCAAACAGTCAAAGTGTATTCTGTTTCGCAAATTTTGGAACTCACTTCAGATGAAGTGGATTTTGAAAATGCTGTTTGGCAGGCAGACAGTGGAAACTTCTATAAGGAAGTGGAAGTTGAGTATGGCACGGAGATTTCCGTGACTGCGGTTGAAACTTCAAGTATTGATTTTGTAAAATGGGGAGAAGAGTATTTAATTAATGGGCAATACATAACATACACTTTGACGACCAGTCCGACCTACACTTTCACAGTTTTGTATGACACAATTTTAAGAACAGATTTTGATGTTGCTGAAGCCTACATAAACCAATATTATTATCGCAAAAACGATGGCACAACAGGCAGTTTTTCACAATCACATTATGGTTCATTTGTCATTTTGGGTGCTGATGAAGCCGATGATATGTATGACCAAAACGGCTGGGTGTTCAATTCTTGGGGAAGAACTCGGTCGGCAGTCACGGGGAGTTTGCCAGGGCAATCAATTTCGTCATCATTGAATGCGAGTTTATTCGCCATTTCAAATCGTGATGTCACAGTTTCATATGACGGCAATGGCGGGACATATTCCGGCGAAGACACCACTGGCTTGCAACGCTGGAATCAATATGGCAATGCGTTGCAATCATCTGCAATGACAATAACTTCCACTGTGCCAACTCGTCCGGGCTATGTTTTCAAAGGTTGGTCGGCGAATAGTTCTGCCACCGATCCAACTTACACTTCGGGAGCATCTTTCACCTTCACAAGTGCCTATAACGAGCCGGCAAGCGTCACAATGTTTGCTGTTTGGGAGAGTGATATTCTCACAATCACCTTGGATATGGGTGGCGGAACAGGTAGTGTTGGTGTTGTTTATTTGAAGTATAGTGACGGCTTCTATCTCTCACAAAACTGCACTGAAGGCACCAAGTTTACCGCACTCGGTGCATCATCATTGCCGAAACGCACTGGCTACACTTTTGAAGGGTATTACACCGAAGATGGCACTTTGATTATGGACAAATATGGAATGGTGCAAACAAATCGTGATGAGTTCACCACGACTGACACCACAATTTACGCACATTGGGAAGTCAAGAACGAAGCCAAATTCGATGAAGAAAAAGGCTATTGGTATGTCGAAATGGGAAATATTCCACAAACACGCCTTGAAGACGAAGTCAAAATTGCCGAACTTGATGAAAAGAGAGTAAATTCTCAAAACTATAGTTCATATAATATGGATTATGGCTATTTGTTTCTTTCCTATCTCTATGGCGATGAAGAGTATGCTTATTGCGAAGAAACAGGGCACTATTATCTCGTCGAGCCGGTGCGATACATTCTTTCGGGCGACTATAGCGAAGGTGACGCGATTGAAAATGGAAGCATTTTGGCAGTCACCGAAAAAGTTGTGTATGGCTATTCGTGGGGAAATGAGTATAATATTGGAGATTTTGAAGTTGGGCCGGGCGAAGGGTATATCTCGTGTGGAACGGCATATCTTTTCGCTTCTTTTGCGGAACTCGATTTGGCAAGTGACCCTACGATATTGAGTAACATTCCAAATCTCAATGTCAAGAATTTCAAGACGGCGTCCGGCGAAACCGTGGTTGACAACGACAATTTGTTGTTTGCGATAAGTTCGCGTGAAGATATGGACGAAGTTGTTGGCGATGGAAACTATGCAGTGGAGTTTTCCGACCTTGTCGCTGATCTTTTGGGCGGAAATTTACTTTACTACACACGCGATGTTGGCTCAAATTTGGGTAATGCTGAATGCATATCTGCAGGCGGAATAACTGGTCTTCAAATGAGAATGGAAAAGTTTTTGGGCACGCGTATAACTGTCAATTTTTCCACTGTTGTGTGCGTCTCCACCTGACAAAATGAATTTACTTTCGACAAAACTGTCAAGAAATCCCCAATAATATTTTTGGTTTTTTATTCTGTTTATTATATAATTTCTCTTGTTTGGAGGGAAATTATGAGAAACGATATATTAAAGAATTTTGCACTGCGTGCAAAGAAAAAACTTCTTGGAAATGTCAAGGAAAAGGTGTCGGTGCGTTTTAAAACAATTTCAACGGATGATGACGCGTTCAAGGAAAAAGTGGAGTATCTTTTGTCCAAAGACGAAGAAATTTTCAATCCGATTCATTTTCTTATGGATGAAAAACTGATGAAAAATTTAGACGAGCCGAGCAAAGAGAGATATCTCTTTTCCACAATCGACAAATATAACCGCATCAAGAATGAAATTTTGGAAGAGAAAAGTTGTTGACACTTTTTTCTTTTTTTTCATATGAAAGTGTATGAAAAAGAAAAATAAATTGGCGAGAATTTTGAGTGCGGTCGGTGATAATGTGCAAATCATCGGCGACTGCACGATTGGCGAAAATGTCAAGTTTATCGGCGGGTGTGTTGTTATAGATTCTCATATTGGCGACAACTGCACAGTCAATACTTCCAACATCAAAAAAAGCGAGATAGGCAAAAATTGCACAATCGGACCTTTTGCCAACTTGCGTGAAGGCACAGTGACAGAAGAAAATGTGAAAGTGGGTGCTTTTGTGGAAATCAAAAATTCCAAAATTGGCAAAGACAGCAAAGTGCCACACCATATCTATGTCGGTGATGCCGTCATCGGTCAGCGTGTCAACATTGGATGCGGAGTGGTTTTTGCAAACTTTGACGGTAAGGAAAAAAGGCAGAGTATCATTGGTGATGATGTTTTCATCGGTTCAAATGTGAATATTGTCGCTCCAGTCAATATCGCCAGCGGAACATATATTTGTGCCGGCACAACGGTGACCAAAGACACCGAAGAAAACGATTTTGTGATTGGCAGAGTGCGTCAAGAGAACAAAAAGAGATAAAAAATTTGAAAAATAATGAAAAATCGTTTGTGAAATTAAAAATTTTTTCTTATAATAAATAAAAGGAAAGGAAATATGAAAAAATTTTTGTTATGTTTATTTTCATTTTTGTTTATCACCACTGCAACAATCGGCAGTGGTTTAATATTTTCTGGTTGTAACCAAACGCACTCTGAAAATGCGGGGGGGGGGATTTGAAGAATCCATTTCGGCAAAATCCGCTCCGCCAAAAGATATATACTATCCATATGGCAGAATACCAGAATTCACACCTGATGGCTCGCCTTTAAGTATTGAAGGAAGTGGGACAAGAACTGACCCATACCTACTTGACACGAAATCTGATTTTCATTATTTTTCAGAGAACATTGAAGAAGGAGCGTATTATCAGCAGACGGCTAATATTGATATAACTGGCTTCACAGGTATAGGAAATGTTGATAATATTCACTATTTTGGCGGAAGATATGCTCTTTCTGGGCTTGTCGGATCCTTGTTTGGAAGATTAAGAGACTCAACTGTTGTTGGGGTTCGTATTATTAATGCATATATTGGAGACACGGGCGGTGTTGCAGCAGTCCTTAATAACTCACTTTTGTTGAGTTGTTCCATTAGTGGCTTTGTTGTTTGTGATGTGGACTCACCAATTGGTGGAATTGTTGGAACTTTGCAAAACAGCACGATTGAAGATTCATATAATAATTGTGTCATCACGGCTTTCGAAGACGGAAATATTGGTGGAATTGTGGGTGACGGAAACAACTCAACGGTTATGTATACATATAATAGTGGCAGTGTGAGAAGTTGGGTTGGAGTTGTTGGTGGGCTTGTTGGCGATTGTTCTGATATAATGCTCCAAGCATCTTTTAACATTGGGCTTATTTGTGGGAATGCGCAACTTGCTGGAAATTTGCCAGATATGGAAAATATACTTGCTTGTTATTATGGTGGCTATTCCACCCTTGATCCAGTTAATTATTATCTTTCATCTTCCGATCTTGCTTTTCTTGAAAGTGAAAGATATGTATATGACAGAGGCTCTGCTCTAATTGGCGATGCAAAAGGTGCATCAATTTTTAGAGAATTTGATCGAATAATGCTAGATTTCGGAATAATAAGCAGCAATGAAAATCATTATCAAAATTGGACAAATGGCAGAGAAGGTGTTTATGATGGATATATAGCTATTAATATAACAGAAATAAACTATATGACTTTGTATTCCAATTTTTTCAGTGAAAGTTCTGTGCTAACAAACGAGTATGCATCATATTATAAATATTACATTTCAGAGCCATATGTTAAACTCACAGAATTTGACAGTAACTTTTTTGTCCGAAATTTATATGAATTTAAAAGTTGGAACACTGCTTAAATGGTTCTGGCACAACATATAATATCGGCGATTTGGTTAATGTTGGCAACACAAGCGTTCTTTATGCTCAATGGAATAAAATCGCTTTCGAAGTCGAATTACAAAGCAACAACTCAAAAGTAAGAAGCATATATGTTAAAAAAGGAAGCGGCTTCTATTCAACCAGTGAATTAACAACAAAAATCACAAGTGTGAGCACGCCGACTGCTGAAACAGGCTATACTTTCGGTGGGTATTTCACAAAACAAAATGGTGAAGGCACAAAAATTATCGATGAAAATGGAAATATTGTTGGCAGTAACAACTTCACCAGCACTGACACAATTATCTATGCTTTTTGGGAAGGAAATAAATACACAGTTTCCTTCAATTCTAACGGCTGTTCGCAAGTTTCCGCTGTGACTGTCACTTTTGGCTCGGCTTATGGAGCGTTGGCTTCTTCCACAAAAATTGGCTATGCTTTCGGTGGCTGGTTTTTGGATAACTCCTTGCAAATCGAGATAAACTCATCAACAATTGTTGGAACTGCCAGCAATCACACACTCTATGCCAAATGGACTGCCAAAAATCCAGCGCATCAGGACGAGAATGGAAAGTGGTATGTCGAAATGGGGTATTTCCCACAAAGCAAGGTGACAAATTCAACGCTTAAAAATAACATAAAAACGAGTGGCACAGCAACTGGTGTGACATATTCAATCGCTGGGCAGAGACTGAAAGAATATAAGTATGGCAGTGATAAATATGCGTTGTATAACGGCGAATATTACGAAGTCGAGCCGGTTAAATATATTTTGCAAAGTAGTTCCGATTTGAAAGACGGCTTTGCAACCGAAGATGGTAGTGTGACTGTGACAGCAGTTTCTGAAAAAGTGGTCTTTGCCAGCGTTTGGAATGAAGAATACTTGGGACTGGGTAGTGGCTACCTTAATTCAGATTTGAGAACAAATTTCACAGCGTTCAGAGCAGAAAGTGGAATGGTCGAAGATTACACTCAAACAAAATCTTTTCAATTAAAGAATTTCAAGAATGCGAATGGTTCTGGCGGAAGTTCAACATATTCACTTGCTCGTGCAGTTTCAAGTGAAAGTGAAATCCAAAGTGTGTTTGGTGACCTTTCAGCCGAGTTTTCTGACCTTGTTGCTGACATTTTGGGTGGCTATCTATTCTATTGGACACGCGATGTTGGCTCGAACTTAAACAACGCACAAACAATTTCAGCGGGTGGCATAACTGGCACGCAAA
>CALWEM010000008.1 GCA_944377315.1 uncultured Clostridia bacterium | reverse complement strand
AATAGTAACCTTGTGGATATGAATTCAAATCAACTCGCATTTCAGTGTCATAATCTTGAAGCTGATAATAATCTCTTTGATTTCTTAAAAGAATTCCACCATTTCGATATAAATCAAAGGTAAAACCTGCTATACCATTAGTGGCATACGAAATATCATTAACATACACATTCACATCAAAGTAATATTGATTAACCTGCCAAAGAGCATATATGGTGCGATTTTCTTGGAAAAATGTGTTGGAAACAAGAATGTTCCCGTTTTCGTCAATCACCATTGTGCCAGAGCCATTTTCATTGGTGTAATAGCCTTTGAAAGTGTGACCAGTGAGCGTTGGAATTTCAATGGAAGTTATCGGCTCCATTGTTTCAGAGTCAGCATAGAACCCAACACCATATTTTTGATAAATATATGTGTTTTCACTTCCGTTTTGAGAGTCCAGTGTGATTGTTGAGAGATCAATATGGTCTGGCGTGTTGTTAAACACTTCATTCAAATTAAGGTGAAGTGCCGGTCGCACGGCAAGTGCATAATCAACATATTTGTCATTATAAGCATTACCTAACGGATTTAAATATATTTCCACTTTTTCATTTTCAGGAAAAGCCGAACGAAGCCAAGTATGAAGTTCAAAATTCGCTCTTTGTGCTATTGAGGTTTTCCACAAACCTAAATTTAAAGTATTATAACCCGTTTCTGCAATACTAGGAAGCCAAATATAGTCATTTCCCCAAGTGTCGTAACCTGGTTTTGTGTGATAATTATTGTTTGTTATAAAACCTTTATAATATTCCCCTTCAAGTATTGGCTCACCATTTGAACCTTCTTTTGTTGGGTCTTGCAGAGAATCATTGAAATGTAAATATTTTAAATTTGGATTAAATTCCATAGAACTTTGGCGTTGTTGCCAACTTACTTCATTTGGCTTGACAATAAATTCTGTCAAACTTCCATTCACATTTTCCATTGTGAATCTTGCAAATTTGTTTGTGGCATCTTTTGATTGTTCTTCTGATAATTCATCTTCGGTTATTGCATATTTTCCGCCGTTATTTAACGCCACCGCACGAATATATGAAGTCCCATACATATTGGTGGGATAGACACTTGGTGCATCACTTATATATCCAGAAAAAGAAGAAGTGTCAGTGCTGTTGGCAAGCCACAATGTGAGAATATTATTTCCTTGATTATCTTTGGAAAGATAAACAACTTGCCAGTCAAGACCGCCCAGTGTCACAATCACATCTTGTCCGTTTGATTTTGGAATTTCTGTGCTTGTCAAAACTTTTTCACGAATATCTGCTGATGTTGTCGCGTTTTCTGCCATTGTGCTTATTGATGCCATTGTTTCTTCATTCACACCAGCATTTTCGTTTCCGGTTATGTATCTTAAAAGTGTGGTTAAATTTGCTCGATTGAATTTTAAGCTGTTGTCATCATATATCTCGTCCACCTTGACATATGAAGTTGTGTCGTCATCGGTTATTAATTCGCTTGCATCTTCTTTCTCATCTTGCGAATTCCCCCCCCCGCATCTTCGAAGTGGGTTTGGTTACAACCGGCGAATATTAAGCCACCGCCGAGCGTTGCAGTGGAGATAAAGAGAAAGGAGAAGATTATCAATAAAGATTTTTTAAGATTTGACATAAAAACTCCTAAATTTCCATTTTTTCTTAATTATTATATATTATTTTTCAAATTTTTACAAACAAATTTGAGATATTACTCAATTTTACTCTTTATTATTTCCAAACATTGCTCCACGCTCTCATCCAATGTTTGATTTGTGGTGTCAATTGTGTGTGCGTCTGCTGTTTTTTTGATTGCACCGTGCTCTCTGTGTGTGTCCTTGTAATCTCGATCGCGTAAATCTTCCAAAACCTGCTCAAAAGTCACATCAAAGTTTCCGTGCGCTCTTTGTTGTTCATATCGCCTTGTTGCACGCACTTTTTCATCAGCTGTGATGAAAAATTTGAAATCGGCGTTTGGCAAAACTTCGCTTCCAATGTCACGCCCCTCCATCACTGTGTTATTCTTTTCAGCAAACTTTCTTTGAATTTTCAAAACCTTCTCTCTTATGGACATATATGGTGAAAGTTTGGCAGAAAGCGTGCTTATCTCTTCCGTGCGGAGTTCCTTTGTGTGGTCGACACCATTCACAAGAACGTGTTGAAGTCCATTCACAAATTTTATCTCAACAAAAATCTGGTTGGCAAAGTTTTTCATAGTTTTCTCATCAATGACATTTTCGTCACCTTTGAGATATTTGAAAGCACACGCAATACCGCGATAGACAGCACCCGTGTCAAAAACATTATACCCAAGTCGCCTTGCAAGTTCCTTGGCAATTGTGCTTTTGCCTGAACAAACATATCCATCAATGGCAATGTTAACAAACTTCTTCTCTTGCATTTTCTTCATCACAATCTCATAGCAAAAATCAATGGTTTCTTCCAATGTCATATCGGTGTTGTCCACAATTATGCTGTCAGCCACCGGTTTGAGCGGTGCAACTGGACGATTGGTATCTCGCTCGTCACGCTCTTTCAAATCTTTCAAAACATCACTGAATTTGACTTTTTCACCTTTCAATTTGGCTTCTTCAAATCTTCTTTCCGCCCTTTTGTTTTCATCGGCTGTCAAAAATATTTTGACATTTGCGTCCGGCATCACCACCGAGCCAATGTCGCGACCTTCCATCACGCAGTTGTTTCGGCTGGCAAAATCCTTGGCAATTTTCAAATACCTTTCCCTGACAAATGGAAAAACCGAAATTTTTGATGCAAGTTGACTGACATCTTCCGTTCGAATGAATGGCGTCACATTTTCCTTGTTGATGAAAATGTTTTGTTTGTCGTCAATGAAGCGAATATCCAAAACATTGCTGTCCAAAACTTCCTTAACTTTTTTCTCATCGACTTCCAAGCCGTATGTTTGCTTGTAGGCATATGCAAATCCGCGAAAAATCGCTCCGGTGTCCAAAATTTTGAAGTCATCTCCCAATCGCCTAACCAATCCCTTCGCAAGAGTTGATTTTCCCGAACCCATATATCCGTCAATTGAGATTTTGAACATATTTTCCTCCTAATCTTTTTTATTATACCACAATAAAAAAAATTGCCAAAGCAAATTGGCAATCTTATTTCTCTTTGTCGCTATTTTTTTTCATATCACTCATAAACTCATCGCGATAAACCAAATATTCCTTTATTTTGATATGGCTGAAAGTGCATTTATGAGAACTCAATTTTTGTATGTCTTCTTCAATATCTTTTCCGTTGATGCGGTTTAATTCTTCATAGTGCTGAAGTTTTTTGTATAAATTCTTACTTAAACACGCATTGAGTGTGAAATCATACACCATTTCTCCGTCCGTTTCCACCCAAGAATGCAAAAATCTCGACTTGTCAGTAAGTCCATAAATAAAGCCCGTCACAACATCGCATTTCACATTCGCTCGGCTCAAAACTCTGGCAATATCAATCGCTCCTTGGTGGCATTTGCCCATACGCTCCTTCGTTTCAAGGTCCTTGAAGATAAAACGAAACGCTGGATAAATATCGGTGAGTTTCTCCACTCTGTATATTGTGTATCTATGCTGAATTTCCAAACAATTGACCCTATCTTTTCTTGAAAACCACGCATTAAAATCCTTCTTAAAAACATTTTTGCAAATGTAAACATATCTTTCAATATCTTCCGGTTTGGTTTTTATTAATGAATAATTATATATTAAGTATTTTAATATAAACTCAAAATCATATAACTTCACGCCTTTAAACTTGTCGTGAAAGTTGCCTGTTGGGTGAAATAAGAAATGGAGCACCTTTTCTTCAAACTCGGTGCTTTCATCTTCAATTTTTTGAAAATCGAGATTATACTTATCCATACTTTCCACCTATGAAAAGTATATCAAATTTTTTTCGCATTGTCAAGACTCGCCCTAATCGCCTGTTTTAATGAAAAACCACGAGTTCTCTCGTGGCTAAATTCGTTTATTTTGGTGGGAAGGGATGGATTCGAACCATCGAAGACATAGTCGACGGATTTACAGTCCGTTGCATTTGGCCGCTCTGCAACCTTCCCAAAATGGAGCTGGCGAAAGGAATCGAACCTTCAACCTGC
>CALWEM010000007.1 GCA_944377315.1 uncultured Clostridia bacterium | reverse complement strand
AATGCGAGTTGATTTGAATTCATATCCACAAGGTTACTATTTTGACAGAATGAGATGTCCAGTGTGGAGCACAACAGTTGAAACTGAAACCATCACAGTGCGTGTAAAGGATGAAGACACAAGAGTTGAATTTTACTTTTATTCGCATATCTATGAAATAACTTTAAAATATGGCAATGGCAACACTGACACCAAATTGTATATGAAATACGATGTTGGCTATTTCACAGATGATGCGTGCAACTATGAAACCGGAAATGTTGCAGTGCCAACGCGAACAGGCTATATTTTTGGCGGGTTTTACACCGGCGAAAACGGCGAAGGCACAATGATAATAAATGAGATTGGTGAGATTGTTGCTCCAAACAATGCCTTTCTTGCTGACACAAATATATTTGCCTATTGGATTCCAAAAAACGAAGCAATATATGATGAAGAAAATGGTTATTGGTATGTCGAAATGGGCTATTTTCCACAAAAAAAGGTGAGTGACGCGTCACTTATTTCTTCACTTGACGCCAAACGGGCGGGTGGTAATGAGATCTCAAAAACATACACGATTGCCGGACACACTTTGAAGGTATATACTTTGGACGGCGAAGAATATGCATATTTTGAGCTAACCGACTGTTACTACAAAGTTGAGCCGGTGAGATATGTTCTTGCTGGCGAACACTCGGCGGGCGAAGCGACTGAAAATGGAAGTGTGACAGCGGTGAGCGAAAAAATTGTCTTTGCAAGTGTTTGGAATGAAGAATACTTGGGACCTGGCGGTGGCTATCTTGATTCAGATTTGAGAGTTAATTATAAAAATTTTGAGAGAGAGTCTGGAATTGCTGATTCAGGGTTTGCACATAATAAAAATTTTGTGATAAAACAATTTAAAGACTCTGCTGGAAACAATGGAATAGTAACTGAAAGTCTTTCAAGACCAGTTTCAAGTGAGAGTGAAATTAAAAGTGTGTTTGGCGACCTTTCAGCCGAGTTTTCTGACCTTGTGGCTGATATCTTGGGTGGTTATCTATTCTACTGGACACGCGATGTTGGCTCAAATTTAAACAACGCTCAAACTATTTCAGCGGGTGGCGTCACCGGCACACAAATGAAGATGCAAAATATTTTGGGCGTTCGCAATACACTCAATCTTTCCGTCTATTCTTGTGCAATGTGATCGTGTCAATCTCTAAATGCTTCCAAACGGAATTTAAGCGACAGGAAAATAAATGCTCGCAAACAATCCAACAAAATCCACACGCGGTGTGGTGACTGTGTCACTTTCTAAATTCTTGTAAGTGAAGTTTAAGCGAGAGAATAAATAGATACTCAACAATAATCCAACAAAATCCACACGCGGTGTGGTGGCATCGCCACTCTCTAGATTTTAACAAGTAAAGTTTGAGCGACAGAGTTTTTGCTGTCGCTTTTTTGTTCTTTTTCACAACAACAATCTTTTTCTAATATAATGTTAACGGGAACATCTTTATGATATTTCTTGATTGACGGTTTATGTCTAATCATATCCGCAAAAGAACAAAGGAGAATAATTATGTTTAATAGATGTTGTAATCGATGTGGAAGACCGATTATTGTCAACAACGGCGTGCCAACAATCCAAGCAACGATTGGTCCAACAGGCCCGACTGGTCCAACGGGTCCGACCGGTCCAACAGGCCCGGCGGGTGCAGGTGCAGTTCTTGTTGGAACAACAGTGACAAGTGCTCCTGGGACTACGGCAAATGTGACCACAAGAACGGTGGGAGATGCCACTGAACTCACATTCACTATTCCGCGTGGTGACACAGGTCCAGCCGGTCCAACGGGTCCAACTGGTGACACCGGTCCAGCTGGTCCGCAAGGGGCTCAAGGAGTGCAAGGAGCACAAGGTCCGACCGGTCCAACTGGTGCAACGGGTGGTGGTCTGGGAGCGTATGGTGGACTTTACAACAACGCAACTCAAACGCCAACGCTTGCAACCGCAAACACTTTTGTTCCGCTTGAACTTAACACGGCACTGCCACTTTTGAACACAACTGACAGCACAAATTCAATAACTGTCACCGAAGCGGGAACTTATGAAATCGCTTATAATATTGATTTGACAGCAACGGCAGAGTTGACATTTATTGCAGAGGCAAGGCAGAACACAAATGCAATAACACCTTCCATCACAACCGTGACTGACACAGTGACAACGACTGGCGGTGGCACTTTCAATGCAACTTTGACAAATTCTTGCATTTTTGATTTGGCTGCAAATGATGTTATTGACCTTGCTTTGACGACTTCAGGAACACCATCAGGCACGACCACAGTGCAAGCAAATGGCAGTTGTATTTTGACAGTTAAAAAACTCAATGATTAACAAAAAAAGAAGCAATTTATTTTCAAGTTGCTTCTTTTATTTTTTGAGATACAGCAAAAATTCTGTGTTACCATCTCCACCTTTGATTGAAGACATTGTTTCACCCAAAATGGAAAAATTGGCATTTTTGAAGCATTTTTTCACATTTTCAAGCACTTTTTTGTGTATTTTTTCATCTTTTATGATTCCTTTGTGTTTTTTGGCGTAGTCAATGCCGACTTCAAATTGTGGTTTTATGAGTGCCACAATCTCCACTTTTTCAAAATCGGTGGACAGTTTTTTGATGAGTTTTGTTATGCTCACAAAGGACACATCAATAACCACAAAGTCAACTTGAAATTGGGAAACATCAAGGTTAAGATAGTTGGTCCTTTCGAGGTTGACAACTCTTTTGTCGGCTTGGAGTTTTTTGTCCAATTGGTCTTTTCCAGTGTCAACGGCGTATACTTTTTTCGCTCCGTTTTGAAGACAAACATCTGTGAAACCACCTGTTGAAGCACCAATATCAAGCACAGTTTTGTTGTTTAGGTTAATATTGAATTCAACGAGTGCGTTTTGAAGTTTGATTCCACCACGCGAAACAAAATCAAATGGTAAAATTTCAAATTCGCATTCTTCATCAAATTCGAGTGAGGGCTTTGTTATCGCTTTGCCGGCAAGTTTAACGCGTGAAGATTTGATGGCTTCTTTCGCCTTTTCACGCGAAGGATACAAACCTTTTTCTGCAAGCAATATGTCAAGTCGCTTTTTCATTTTATTTTCTTCACCATAAGGAGATTACTTCCGCTTGTGCCGGCTTTCATTCCGCCCGTCTGCACAATTTTATCTCCAATCTTGACAAGATTGGTCTTTTTGACCATCTCCAAGCCATTTTTCAGGACATCGTCCATATTTTTGTATTCTTTTTCCAAAACTGGAAGGACACCATAGAGTATGCTCATTTGATAGAAAGTGCTTTTGTTTGGAGTGCAAGCCACAATTGGAATGTTTGGACGGAAACGGCTGACATATCTTGCTGTGTCACCAGTTTTTGTGACCACATTTATAAGTTTGACATTTTCTGTGCAAGCCAAACTGCAAACTGCATATCCGATGCTTGATGAGGTGTTGTGTGTTTTGAATTCTTGAAATTGAAATGGCAATTCCTTTTCCACTTCTTCGGCAATCTTTTTCATTGTGCTGACGCTTTCGACTGGGTATTTTCCAGAAGCGGTTTCGCCAGAAAGCATCACACAAGTTGTGCCATCATATATCGCGTTTGCAACATCGGATATTTCTGCTCGGGTTGGGCGTTTATTATATATCATACTTTCTAGCATCTGTGTTGCGGTGATGGATATCTTCCCTTCTTCATTGCATTTTTTTATGAACTTCTTTTGAAGTGAAGGTAGTTTGACAAAATCAATTTCCACACCAAGGTCGCCACGCGCCACCATTATGCCATCAGAATATGCCAAAATCTTGTCGAAATTTTTGACGCCATCTTCACTTTCAATCTTTGAAATTATGCCAACATTCAAAAAGTGTATGTCTTTGAGATATTTTTTGACAGCCAAAACATCTTCCTTATAGCTGACAAAGGAAATGGAAAGAAAATCTGCTCCCATTTCTTTGGCAAAGAGAATATCGCTTTTGTCTTGTTCACTCAAATATGGCATATCGGTTTTGATTCCCGGTAAATTTATGCTTTTGTGGTTGGAAAGTTCTCCACTTGTTTTTGCCACACAAATGACATTTTCTTTTGTGAGTTTTTTGACTTCAAGTTCAATGCTTCCATCATTCAAAAGAATTTTGCTTCCTTCTTTCAAAATTTGTGGCAGTTTTTTATATGTCACACTCACCATTTTTTCATTGCCGACAACTTCCTTTGTGGTTAAAGTGAACTCATCGCCAACTTGCAAGAAAATTTTTCCATTCTCAAAGTTCTTTACTCGGATTTCAGGACCTTTGGTGTCAATCATAATGCCGATTGAAAGGTGGAGTTTTTCTCGCACTTTCTTCACATTTTCAATCATCACTTTATGGCTTTCGTGGGTGCCGTGGCTCATATTAAACCTTGCCACATTCATACCATTAAGTGCAAGTTTTTCAATCATTTCTTCGCTTGCACAACTTGGTCCAATTGAACAAACAATTTTTGTTTTACTCATATATATACCTCTTAATTTAAGATAGCAAAATTTCCTTAAAAAAGCAAACAAAATCATCATTTTCTCTTCTTTTTGGGAATTTTATTCAATATTTATGCTCTTTTTTATTAAAATAGTTGATATATTTAAAATTTTGTGTTAGAATGAATAGGCAAGGAGAAAAATATGATGGGAATGCTTTGTAATGTCTGGAACGATTTTTCAAACTGGGTTGTCGGTTGGGGAGATATTGCTTTTTGGGTTGTCGTTTCAATTTTTGCAGTGATGGGACTGCTTGCAATGGTTAATTTTGTTAAATTGTCCTATAATTATAACAAAGACGACAAGATTAAGTGGGGCGTTCTTATCTTCGCACTCGTGATGTTTGCGTGTGTTGGCGTTCTTTGCGGTGCTAAATTTGCATAAAGGGGTGAAAAATTATGAGTATGTTACTTGAAGAACAAATCCCAATTTGGATCTCATCTTCAATGCCAATTATCAGAATTGTTTTGTTCTGCATAATTTTTGCTTGTGCCATTGTTATGATTGTCACAATTTTGTTTCAATCAGAAGATGCTGGAAGCACAAGTGCAATAACTGGCGTGAGAGATAGTTATTATTCTCAAAATAAGGGAAGTTCGCGTGACGGAAAATTGAAACTTATCACAATTATTATGGCAGGTATCATTTTTGTTTGCGCAGTTTTGTATCTTGTTACTATTCTTCTTTATAGTGGGTCATAAGTATGAATAAAAGAGAAAAAATTTTGGAACTATTAGAAAAAGATAGTTTGGTCTTTAATAATTTGGACAAACTATTTTTATTTCTGTCGGATAATTTGACGGTCAGTGTCGAAGAAGTCAAAAAGATTTTTTATTCTCTCATCTCAAATGGGGATATTTTTGAAATTCGTAAAAATAAATTTGTCACCATTCCTTCAAGAGGTTATGTTAAAGGTGACTTTTCTGGCACAAGCAAAGGCTATGGCTTTGTCAAGGTTAAGGGTGTGGCTGATGACATTTTTATTCCAGCTAACAAAACAATGGGCGCTCTTGACGGCGAGAAAGTGATTGTCAAAGTTATCGCTCAAACAAATGAGGGGTCTGATGGCGAAGTTGTGAGCATTTATCAGGAACTCACAAATATTGTCGGGCTTGTGAAAGTGGTGGCAAACAACTTTTTTCTCGACCCAGACAACAAAAGAATCACGCAAGACTTTCCAATTGTCAAAACTGGGCTGAAACTTAAAAAAGATATGAAAGTTTTGGCAAAGATTGTGAGAAGTGACAAAGGAAAAGTGAAGTGTGTTGTGAGTGAAATTCTTGGTATGAATGATGATGTCAAAACATTGGAACTTTCGCTTATCCGTGAACATAACCTTTTTGAAGAATTTCCTGATGTTGTGGTGGAAGCGGAAAAAAGTGTGCCAAAAAAGATAACAGAAAAGCAGAAGAAAAATCGTTTGGATTTGACAGGCGAAGTGATTTTCACAATTGATGGTGCGGACGCAAAAGACCTTGACGATGCCATTTCAATCAAAAAATTTGACAAATATTATGAACTGGGTGTTCATATTGCTGATGTCGGTGAATATGTGCCAGTGGGCTCGGTGATTGATGAAGAAGCATACAGACGCGGAACGAGTGTCTATTTCCCAACTTCTGTGTTGCCAATGCTTCCAAAATCTCTTTCAAATGGGATTTGTTCTTTGAATGAAGGCGTGGAGCGATTGACATTATCGTGCATTATGAAAGTGGACTTTGACGGAAAGGTTATCGACCACAAAATCACCGAAAGCGTGATTAAAAGTGTGGCACGCTTGACCTATGATGAAGTGTATGATGCTCTGATGGGTGAAGTTAATGAAAAGACCAAAAATTTGGTTGATGATTTCAAAATTATGAGAGAACTTTGTGATGTTCTTGAAAGTAATCAAGAAAAACGCGGTGCACTCAATTTGGAAATTCCAGAAGTGCAATTTGTGTTTGATGAAAAGGGAATGGCAGTTGACCTTACCCGTCGTGAAAGAAACGAAGCTCACAGGCTTATTGAAGATTTTATGGTGCTTGCAAATCAAACCGTGGCAAAAATGTTTAACACACTGAAAATTCCTTTTGTTTATCGTGTTCACGAAGCACCAACAAAGGAGAAAGTTTTGGCACTTTGTGACTTTTTGAAAGGTATCGGCGTGAGATATCCGCAAATTCCAGACAATATCACACCAAGTTATTTCCAAGAAATTTTAACAACTGTGGAAGACACTTCAACTCAAGATGTCGTCAACAAAATGCTTTTGAGAAGTATGCAAAAAGCCAAATATTCCAACCAAAACCTTGGACACTTTGGTCTTGCTCTTGTTGATTATTGTCATTTCACTTCACCAATACGAAGATATCCTGACCTTACAATCCATCGAATAATCAAAGATTATCTTCACGGCAAGATTGGCGAAGAAGAAAAAGAAGACCTTGATATTTTCACTTTTGACGCTTCGGAAGAATCAAGTGAATGTGAGAGAAATGCCGATATGGCAGAGCGCGATGTTGACGACCTTTGGAAAGCATATCTTATGAAAGACAGAGTGGGCGAAGTTTTTGATGCCACCATTTCTTCAGTAACAAATTTTGGAATTTTTGTGGCACTTGACAATACCTGTGAAGGACTTGTGAAGATGGAAGGATTGCCTGACGACACCTATATTTTCCTTGAAAAACAACTCAAACTCAAAGGTTCTTCAAATGTTTTCTCAATTGGCGACAAGGTTAAAGTGGAATTGGTTAATGTCAATTTATACAGCCGTGATATTGATTTTAAAATTGTCTAGTTGCAAAATTTTGGAAGATATGATATAATAATAGTAGGCAGAGAAAAAACACAAAAAAGTGCAAAAAATCGCTTAAAAAACATCAAAAATTTGATTTTTTATGTTATTTTTGCCAATTTTGTGCTTTCTTTGTCTATAAAGGAGTATGGAAATGGAATTGATTGCAAACAACAAAAAAGCTTTTCATAACTTCTTTATTTCAAATTGCATTGAAGCGGGAATTTCTTTGAAAGGTTGTGAAGTTAAGTCTGTGCGTCAAGGTGCTGTGAGTATTGTGGACAGTTACTGCCAGATTAAGAATGGCGAACTCTTTCTCAAAAATGCATACATCAAACAATACGAAAAAGCCACCGTTTTCAAAACTGACGAACGAAGAGTGAGAAAACTTCTCCTTCATAAGTCTGAAATTATGAAATTTGAAAGAGAAGTGAAGGAAAAAGGTTTTTCAATTGTGCCAACAAAAGTGTATATTGACGACAACGGGCGAGTGAAAATTGAAATTGGACTTGCAAAAGGCAAAAAACTTTACGACAAACGCGAAACTTTGAAAGAAAAACAAGTGAAAAGAGAAATTGAACGTTTCAACAAGCGTTAAGAAATGGGGGCGATTTAGTTTCGACAAAGCTTTCATTAAAAGACATTAAGCATATGGCGGTTCGTCCTTACGCCTTAAACAAGAACAAGCGAAATAAACGCAGAAAAAGAAGACAACGTTACCACAATGAATGCATACGCTTATGCTTGCTAATTTGTGTTAACAAAATTAATTAGAGATTTCTAATTCGCCGATTTTTGTCCTGCCAGCAAAAATTTAGGTGTCAGAACGGCAAAAACTTCATTCAAAGTTCTTCCTTATATGAATGAAAAACAAAAAGGGATTGTCTTAAAGACCTGTTTATGGGTGACTTTAAGGTGAAAAAGAAACATAAACTAAATATGTAGAAAATTCTTTTAATAAGTTTTGGACTCGGGAGCATAACCCGACGCCTCCACCAAAATTCCATATTAAGTTATGGAATTTTTCATTCAAAAGAGCAATTTTGATGTGAAAAATTTGCAAAATTGGTTATTATTTTTCATTAATTTAGATAATATATATATTATCTTTCGAAAGCAGAAAAATTGAAAAAACGTAATTTTTTTGCGAAAAAACTGGAAAAAAAGCAAAAAAAGTGGCATTTTTCTCAAAATTTTTACATTTTTTGAAAAATTGCTATTGACATATCACTTCGTCTATGGTAGAATATAAGCGAATAAGGAAATTATTTAAAGGAAGGTGTTTTATGATTAATTCTCTTTTAAGTATTAGCATCGAAGCAACCATTTTTGATATCTTTATCATTTTGGGTGTTGTTGTCGCTGCAAGTTTGATTGTGTATTTCATTTGGGAAGCAGTTTTGACTTACCAAAACAAAAAGCACAAGGGTGATGCAAATGGCAAAGTTAATGCCACAAACGAAAATGGTTTTGAAAATTTCAATATGAATGAACCAAGCCAACCAATTCTTCTTGAAGAAGGAAATGTTGTCGAAAACAAAGAAGTTGAAGAAGAAAAAGAAGAACAAATTGAAGAACAAACAACTGAAGAACCATCTGAAAGCGATGAAGAAAGATTAAACAGAGAAAGAAGAGAATATCTTGAAAAGAGAAGACAGGAATTGATTAGACGCATCCAAGAAGAAAATGCTCTTCTTGCTCAACAAAAAGAAGAAGAAAAAGAAGAAACTTCTGAAGAAGACGAAGTCAACGAAGAAGAAGTTGATGACGAAATTGAAGAAGAGGAAGTTGAAGAACAAGACGGAGATGAAGAAGAAGCTTCTGAAGAAGAAAAAGAAGAAACTCCAAATGAAACATTTGACCGCCTTGAAGAAGAGAGAGAAGAGTTGCTTCGTGAGAAAGAAAGATACGAACAAATGTGCGATGAACTTGAACAAGCAAAACAAAAACTTCTTGAAACTGTGCAACCTGCAACTGTGCAAACCATTGTTGTGACTCCACTTGAAGAGCTTAAAGAACGCCTTGCAAATGCAGAAGAAAAACTCAAAGCAAACGAAAAAGATTTCAAGCAATGCAAAAAAGACTTCATTCCACTTAACAAAGTTTGGAAAACTCACGAAAATGATGAAAAGAAACTCCGAAGAAAAGAAGCTCTTGTTGCCAAACAAAAAGTTGTTCTTTATGGTGTTAATAACTACGCTGATATTGATGAGGAAAAAGCAAAGAAATTGGCTGAAGACCTTGACCTTTTGGACGGACTTAAACTTTCTGTTCAACACTGCGAAGAAGTGATGACCAAGAACGCTGAAAGATATCCACTTCTCAAGAGAATGTATGAAGTTTTGAAAAGACAAAACACAGAACTCAAAGACGAAATCAAAGAACTCAAAGAAGAGATTGAAAAGCGTGAACAAGAAGAAGGCGTGGAAAGCGAACAAGAATAATTCAAAAACCTTGCGAAAAAAAGCAAGGTTTTTTTGTTGCCAGCAAGATTTGATTTCCGCGATATATTTTTCGCTCAAACTTCGCTTAAAGAATGCTGATTGTGAATTTTAATTTTGTGTGCAGTCTATATTATATTTTAGATATTAATTTACAAATTATATCGCTTTTTATTTTGTAAAAAAATTTTTGTTTGTTATAATAACATATATGGTGGCTTACAACAAGAGTAAAGACGAGATTTTGGAAGAAGTTAATAGTTCTCAAAAGGGACTATCTTCTTTTGATGCCCAAAACCGGCTGAAGAAGAATGGTAAAAATCTGCTTGTTGGGAAAAAGAAGATAAGCGAATTTGTCAAATTTCTCTTGCAGTTTAAAGATGTTCTCATTTTGGTTTTGCTTGCAAGTTGCGTTATAAGCATTGTTTTGGGGATTATTGAAAGAAGTTCCGAAGAGTTGATTGATGCGGGAATTATTCTTCTTGTTGTTTTGATTAATGCACTCATTGGCTACACACAGGAGCGAAAAAGCGAACAGGCAATGGAAGCACTCAAAAATATGACGAAGCCATATTGCAAGGTGGAGAGAGATGGGGTTGTTCTCAAAATCAAGAGCGAAGAAGTTGTCGTGGGTGATATTGTGATTTTGGAAGCGGGCGATATTGTGCCGGCTGATTTGCGCCTTCTTGAATGTGAAAGTTTGAAAGTTGAAGAAAGTGCTTTGACAGGCGAAAGCGAAGCGGTTTTGAAAGATGACGAGCGGATTTTGGAGAGTGGCACGATTTTGGGTGACCGAATCAATATGGCGTTTATGGGAAGCGTTGTGACTTATGGACGCGGTAAAGGCGTGGTGGTGGCAACTGGTATGCAGACTGAAATGGGAAAAATCGCCACGGCTCTTGATGAAATTGAAGATAACACCACACCACTCACAAAACGCGTGAAGGTGACCAGTTTGTGGCTTACTGGAGTCGTGCTTGCTGTCACAGTTATGATTTTCATTCTCAATATGGTTATGGGCGGTGAAATTTTGCAATCATTTTCGCTTGCCATTGCCATTGCTGTTTGTGCCATTCCGGAAGGTTTGCCGGCGTGTATGACAGTCACACTCTCGCTCGGCGTTAAGAGAATGAGTGACCAGCGTGCAATTGTCAAAAAATTGCCAGCAGTGGAAACTTTGGGCTCAACGCAAGTTATTTGCACCGACAAAACTGGCACTTTAACTTTGAACAAGATGACAGTGAAGAAAGCGTTTTTCTTCGACAGTGAACTTGATGAATTCAACAAAGTTAATTTTGGAAACAAGATTTTCAAGACGAAAAACAACGAAGAAAGAAATATATTTTCTCTCAACAAGACCATTCAAGAATTTCTCCGCTCACTTGTTTTATGCAATGATGTCAAGCTGAAATTTGAAGACGATGGGAAGTTGGCTTGTATGGGCGACCCGACTGAAATTGCCCTTGTCCATTGTGGATATAATCTTGGTGCAAGCAAGGAAGTTTTTGAAAGCAAGTTTGAGCGTGTTGGGGAAGTTCCTTTTGACAGTAACCGCAAAATGATGTCAACCATAAATCTTGTTGACGGGAAGAAAATGGTATATACCAAAGGTGCGCTTGACAATGTTTTGGAAAAATGCACAAAGGTTTATGACAATGGCAAGATAAGAAAAATAACTGACGAAGACAGGGATTTGATACATAAAAAGAACTCAAATATGGCACTTAACGCTTTGAGAGTGCTGGCTTTTGCTTGCAAAGCAGAAACTGAAAATGCGGAATATGACGAAAAAATTGAGAATAATCTTGTTTTTCTTGGACTTGCTGGAATGATGGACCCACCGCGTGAAGAAGTTAAGGAAGCCATCAAAATTTGCAATGAGGCGGGAATTGAAGTGGTGATGATAACTGGCGACCACAAAGATACGGCTTTTGCAATCGCGAAGGAATTGGGTATTTGTGGAAGTCGCAAAAATATCATAACCGGCGAAGAGTTGAACAAAATTCCAGATGAAAAGTTCTCGAAAGTGGTGGAAAAATATAAAGTCTATGCGCGTGTCAGTCCAGAACACAAAGTGAAAATTGTCAAGGCTCTCAAACTTAATGACAAGATTGTGGCAATGACCGGCGATGGTGTGAATGACGCACCGAGCATTAAAGCGGCGGATATTGGCATTGGAATGGGTATCACCGGCACTGATGTGACAAAGGAAGCGGCGGACATTATTTTGACAGATGACAACTTTGCCACGATTGTTGGAGCGGTGAAAGAAGGCAGACGAATATATCAGGGGATTTTGAAAATATTGAAGTTTTTGCTGGTGTCAAGTTTTGCTGAACTTTTTGCCATCACTTTCATCACATTTTTCTTCTATGGACATTCTTTCTTCACGCCAGCCTTAATTTTGTGGATAAACTTTGTTTCGGACACTTTTGCAGGGCTTGCACTTGGGTTTGAGAAAGCGGACAAGGACATAATGAAAAAGCCACCACAAAGAACAAAGGGAACAATTTTGAAAGGCGAAGTTGGTGCAAGCATTCTCACTTCTTCGGTTTTCGTGGCGGGCGTGCTTATTGGAATATATAGCATTTTGACACTTGTTTTCCATATAAACGACCAAACAGTGACCACAATTTGCTTTTTGTATATATGCTTCACCGAACTTTTCCACGCCTACAACTTAAAAAGCGATTATGCAAGCATATTCAGCAAGAACCCATTTGACAACAAACTTTTGAACTATGGCTTTTTGGTGTCGGCGGTTTTGACTTCAATTATTGTTGTTGTGCCACTTGCACCACTTCAAAATGCACTTGGAATCTGCACACTCGTTTGGTGGCAGTGGCTTTTGGCAATCGGGCTTTCAATAATGATTATTCCATTCTATGAGTTGGTGAAAGTGGTGTTTAGATATGTTGACAAAAAGAAGGTGACAAAAGATGAAAAATAAGTCGAAAATTTTTGATTTGAGTGCGATTTCGATTATTGCGTGTGATTGTTTGCAGGGCATCATACTTATCTTTGTCGACCTTTTTTTGGTGGCAAACATCTTAAAGAATGACCTTTTTGGGCAAGCAATGTCATATAATGTCATTCAAATTGGTCTGTTTTATATCATATATTATCTAACTTTGGGACTTTCCTATCTTTTTTCAGGGCATTTTTTGAAGAATCACAACAAAAGTATTTTTGTTTCAATTGGCTCAATTCTTTTGACGGGAACAATTTTGTTGATATATTTTTTGGGTGACAATTTGATTGTCTATCTTCCACTGGTGGCATTTTTGTTTGGATTCAGTTATGGTTTCTATTCTTCTGGCTATCACAACCTAACAGCGGAAACAATTTCAAGCAAGCACCAAGTGCGATTTTTTGCTGTGAAGAGAATGGCATATCAAGGAACATACATTGTGTTTCCAATTGCGATTGGCTATATTGTTGATGTCAATTTCTCAATTATGGCACTCATTATGGTCTTTCTTTGCGTGGCACTTGTGGTTTTTTCCTTCCTTATTCGTCCAAAGAAAGTGTATAAATTGTCCTTCAATTTGGTCAAGTTTGGAAAATATTTGAACAAAAACAAGCAAAGCACCGAGCCGTTAAAATTTACCTATCTTTCCAACTTTTTCCGCGGAGCATCTTGTGATTGCTTCACCACTCTTGCCACAATTTTGGTGGTGGTGACTTTTGGCTCAAACTCGTCACTGGGCACTTTGCAATCCATATTCACACTCTGCTCGCTGGGAACGATGTTTTTGTATTTGCGATATTACAGAAAGAAAAGAGCACAGACCTTCCTTTTGCCGAGTGTTATTTTGGTGGCAAGTGCAGTTGTTGGCATTGTGGCGACAATGGGAACATCAATGGTGGCAATTGTCATTTTCTATGCGATATACACCATTTTGAACACCATTTTGATTTCTGTTTCGGACAGCCGTCGAGCGTCAGTGGCAAGGACATTGTCACTCCATTCTCACATTTTGGAGAACACGGCATATATGGAACTCACTTTGGCAGCAGGCAGAGTTTTTTCATCGATTCTTTTGGTGCTTTCAGGTGTGTTTGACGGACTTTTGGGTGGAAATTCCATCATCTTTGTGCTTGTCACAATGGGCGTGGTGGCGCTACTTTATGTCTTCTTTGGGCTTTCACTCATTTGGGTGGAAAAGAGTTTGATTTTGCAAGATGAGCAATTCCAAAAGGTCCATATCAATGAAATTTATGAAAAAATTGAAGATTAATATGTGAAATCGTTTGTTATTTTGAAAAAAATCATCTATAATTAATTTTAGATAAGGAGATAATATGAAAAAGTTTTTGATTTCTCTTTTTTCAATACTATTTCTTTTAACCGCAACCATCACTGGTGGCGTTTTATTATATGAAACCAACTTCGAACAAGCGGGGGGGGGATTTCGCAAAATGATGATGCCGGCGAATTAATTTTCAAGGACGACACAACTTCATATGTCAAAGTGGATGAAATTTGGGATGCAAACACTTCCACTTTCAATCGAAACACACTTTCAAAATTATATAAATACATAACCGGAAACGAAAATGCTGGTGTTGACACCACGACTTTGAGCACCATAACCGAAATGGCGGAAGAAAAGACAACATCGGCAGACATACGAGCAAATGTGGTGGATGGCAAAACTTCATCACAAGATGTTATTGTGCGTTTTGGCGGTCTTGACTGGCAAGTTGTTTATCTATCGCAAAATGACAGCGGTGACAATGTGCTAAC
Source organism: uncultured Clostridia bacterium (assembly GCA_944377315.1). Classification (GTDB taxonomy): domain Bacteria; phylum Bacillota; class Clostridia; order Christensenellales; family UBA1242; genus Caccovivens. Next base: position 888 of record CALWEM010000007.1, on the reverse strand, counting down.
GCTGTGGCTTTCGTCAAGCTATCAAGAAGCGTGGACTTCAAGGTCGGAAACGGAAGGCGATTATTATGGTTTCATTGACGGCTCATTATATTCCGACTGGTCATCAGATTGGGAGTCTCAATGGGATGGTTCATATCCCAGCAATTTATATAGCACAAGTTATATTCGTGCGGTGACACTTAATAACGGCGGAGAATATGCCACAACACTTGAAACACTTGAAAACGCCGAGCAAGATGAAAACAATGCCTTTGCCATTTTCACAATGGAAGAAGTGGAAGGAAGTGTGGCAAATTTTATTGTCAAGCCGATTGAAATGAGTTGGCAACAATATCAAAGTTGGACGGCGGTTGACCCTAATAAGTCGGAAAAAGCTTATTATCCAAATGGAAGTATTTTTGACCCAGCAGAAGTAGGATTGGCAGGCGAGTGGACAGAAAGGACTATGGAGTTGCACGAGAGAACTGACAAAAGCTATATTCCGCTTTGGGGGAATGACAATCTTTGGATTCCAAGCCTTGCAGAGCACGGATATCATAGTGAAGTTGTCGGTATTTGGGAAACGCAAGAAACGCAAAGAAAGAATGTTTCTTCAACCGAAATTATCAATTTGGGAGTTGGAAATAGCAATCAAAATTTTAACGAATATGTGAACAACTCCACCTGGTCGCGTGAAAGTGCTTTTACCAATCTTACGCACGTGTATTATATACGAGCATATTTAGGACGCTTAAATAATAATGTTGAAGCGAACAAGTCTTTTGCGGTTAAACCAGCCTTGCACTTGAACTTGGATTTGGCTTCATACAGTGCCGGCGTGGAGTCGACAATCACTTTGGATTTTGATGATGAGAGCGAAAATGAAGCGATTTATCAAATTTATCGTGA
>CALWEM010000006.1 GCA_944377315.1 uncultured Clostridia bacterium | reverse complement strand
TCGTGTAGGAGTTATGACCAGTATAGATATCAACGCAGGCGTTTAACTGTTCGAAATATAAGCTCCAGCCGAATAGCCCATGTTGAGAAGGGTATGTGGCACTATATAAAGTCGATGTTGCGTTCGTTGTTGTGGAGGGAAAAACAGAAGTGATTGTCTTTGCAACACTCTTTCTTAAAATAGAAGTTTTAGGCAAATTTTGTTCTAGCGGAAACATTCCAAGTCCGTCCATACAAATATATACGACATTTTTATAGTTTTTATTTAATTCTTTCTCTAAAATAGCAATTTTATCGATGTCAGTCTTTACGCCAACATAATCGGCAAATGTGGCGCTGACATTCAATATTGAATTTTTCCAATCTGGTTTTATTATTTTCATTTTCTTACTCCTTAATTAAATTTCTATTTCTTCTTCTAAAATTGAATAATGTGCGAAATCACATCGAGGGTGAATGTTGTTTTCAACTGCTTTTTCAACTGCATATTTTGCAAAAGGCATATTAGTCATAATGTTAGTGGAAGTAATATATCCACCATTTATCCCATCAATAATACCGTCTGTGATACTTTTGCTCAACCCAAAGTCGTCCGCTTCTATTATTAGTCTCATCTTTTCTCCTATTTATATTTCATAATAAAGTCTCTCTTTCTAACTCATCAATTGCTTTTCCACTTCATCAAGTTTACTAAACACAAGATCATAAACTTCCCATTTTAAGTGCAACTTCATTCCAGCGTTGCAATGCTTAATAACTTTACTTATTGTTTTATGTCTATTCATAAAATGATTATAGCATATATTAATCTAAATTGGTATGTTTTTAACAAAATTTTATTATCTATGCACTATGGTCGCACCAGATATATGAAATGTCCAAAATGCAACAAAAAAACTTGGCAAAAGAAAGTCCTAAAATAAAAAAGAGTATAAGTAAATTTGCTTATACCTTTTTGCTCCTACTCTAAAAAGAGTAAGCTATGACAAACTTATTTTTCACACTCTTTTTTATTTTAATACCTTTTATTTAGATGTTTTGTTGTGATATTTCCACCATATCAATTACATTTTCATAACAAAAAGCTCTAGATTGAACAGTATTTTTATCAGCTTTTTGCCTTATAAGGAAAATAACACTTTCATATTTCCAATTATTGCTTTCGTATTCCCAAATGTAATTTTGATTTAACTGTTTTGTCCAACCTCTTGTATTATAAACACCATCGTTTTCATCATATTCAATTGATGATACATCTACACTTTCATTGTCTTCATGCAAAATTATATATTTTGAATTGTAAGTCACAACTTTATATTCCAAATTAAGTGATGAAACTTCTTGTTTTTCTTCTTCTGTCAATTCACGAACTATAACATCGTTGCTTCCTTCAGGGGTATAATATTTTCCAACAGAAATTTTATATGGATTATCATTGTCTTGATAGAAAACAAACTTTCCGTCATAGTCTTTTACACTAGAAGAACCACCAAGACTATTAACATTGCTTTCAAATCGTTCATTAAGAGCTGATTGAGTATATTGTTTTAAAATGTATTTTGTTGAAATGGCGGAACTTGCTTTATGTGTGTTTGACTCTGGAATTCTGATTGAGATTATTATTTCTTCGCCCGCGTCAACTGTTTGAGCGACTGAACCGACAAAGTATTCAGTGATTTCTGTTTGAGTTTCATTAAAACCTGGACTCATAATAGGATAAATTCCCTTTCCTTTTTTAAGTAAGTCAGTTCCAGCTTTCATTTCAAACCAATTGCCATTATTGACAGAGAACTCAAGCGATGTGGAGTCATATTGCATACCAGTAAGTTCATAGTCTTTGTGCTCAAATCCTTCAATTTCCAAATAGACAGACCCAGTGCGGTCTTGAAAAACGCTGATTACCTCGACCGTGTTCTCTCTTTCAAGTTTTGCCTAGTCCTTTTCACCACAAGCAGTGAGCAGAAACATTGCCGGCACAAAGATAAAAAATGCCAAAGATAAGGTTAAAATTTTCTTTTTCATATCCTCCTCCTTTAAACCCTATCGAATCTTTTTGTCGACAATATTGTCAATCGCAATGACAAGAGCAATCAAGAATGGTAAATCTTCTTCTGGCGCGTCAAGTTCGAACGCGTCAGTAATAAATGTCAGTTGACGCCTTAATGTCCCCCAAACTTCGCCGTTTTTCAAAATTTCAGCATTAAGACTTAAAAATTTTCCACCAATTTTGATTTCGTCTTTATATCCTTCAATGAAAAACTCGCCTTTAAGTTGAAGCCATTTATCTTTCACAGTGCAAAGTTTTGTTCCGTTTGCATCATAAACATACGCCTTGTGAACAAACCAGTTAAACCATTTGTTTCGAACCTTAAATAGTTTTTTCCCTTCAAGGTCGCAAATCCATTTCACTCTTGTGATACTGAACACTCTTCCTTTAACCTTGTATACAGGTTGTTTGTTTTCATCAACAACAGATGAACCACCACCCCAAGACCAAATTTTGTTTTTGATATAAACTTTCATTTACTCCTCCTTAAAATAATTTTGAAATGAAGTAACCGGCAAGAATACCGATTCCGATCCAAACCACAATTTTGATGACAAGAAGAATTATCCAACGCTTTTTTGCTGTTTTGTCAACTTCATAAACATTTTTCACTTCTTCAAATTGGTTTGGCGTTTCAAGTTCGACTGCTTTGCCACTTGAAGAAAGCGTATTAAATTTTGCAGTAACTTCATTTATGTCATTAAGTTTGATTTTGAAAACGCAATTCATCGAAACACATTTTTTGTCATAGAATGGTTCAAAAATACCGAAAATGCTGACTATAAACGAAATAATTGCATAAAGCCACCAAAGTTTTGCTTTAAGTTCCAAATCTCTTGTGAAAGAGAGTTCGATTTCGTCTTTTTCAGTTTCAATCGTGGCATCATATGAACCATATTGATTCTTCTTGCATTTCACAAATTTTCCGTCAACAGCGATATTAGGGATAACCTTTGAATTGACGGCAGTGAGTTTAAGTTTCAATGTTCTCATATAATCACCCCCGCTGCAAAGATTATCGTCAAAATTACAATTCCGATAACAATGGAAGAAGTGACAATTCTTGCTGTATGCTTTGTGCGTCTATCAAGCACCAAAAGGACAAGTGAAACAACCGCCGTGGCAAGTGTGACACCGGCAAAAATATAGAAATTTTCAAGGAAAAATGTTGATATTTTACTGCTAACATCAACAGCACTCATAAAAAGCGAACCAAAGTTTGGATTGATGATGAATATTGTTCCGACTGTGATGACAATGATAACTACACCCGTCAAACAAACAAACGCCACAGAAACAAAAGAAAAAAGTCCGCAAATAGAGATTATAAGAAACAAAATTGACATATTAGAAAAAATCTTTCCAAGACGCACAAGAAAATTCTTAAAATCATTCTTTGTGGACACCAGAGCGGTATGTTCTTCCATATCACCCTCCTACAAAACTATTATATGTTATAATAATAAACATATTAAGTGAAAATGTCAAATAAAATATGCGTATTTAAAAAAAAATTATTAAATTATAATTAAAAATTTTTAAACAAGAACAATATATCAAAAAAAAGAGTGGATTTTCACTCTTAAAGTTACTTTTCCACTCTTTTTTCTTACTTAATTTCAATGCGTTTTGTTTTTGGTGTTTCTTTCTCTTCTTTTGGAAGAAGAACAGTCAAAATTCCATTTTCAAGTTTGGCAGAAATATCTTCTTCTTTGATGTCGCCCACATAGAAAGAACGACTGAATTGCCCAAAACTTCTTTCGCGTCTTATGAAATTGTCCTTTTTGTCATTTTCTTCCACTTTGTGTTCTCTTTTTGCCGAGATGGAAAGATATCCATTTTCAAGTTCCATATTGATATCCTTTTTGTCAAAACCTGGCAAATCCACTTCAAGGACATAGTTGTTTTCGGTTTCCTTGATGTCTGTTTTCATCACAGAGTTAAATTCTTTCATCTCCTTTCTTGAAAACATTGGCATAAAATCATCGAACCAACCATCAAAAAATCCCAGTGGCTCTCTTTCGCTTCTTTGCAAATCAAAATGTCTGCTGTTTTTCATAATTATTACCTCCTGTATTAGTTTTTCCTAATACATTCGCAATTATACAACCATTTTGCTAGCACTGTCAAGCGTTTAGTGCTAATTTTTCAAAAAATTTTTATAAGTTTTAAATTTTTCAATGTAAAATGTTTTATGCACACAAAAACGGCAAATTTTTGGATATCTCAACTCACCTTTTCAAGTTTTCTTTTTTCTTTCCACTCGTGGTAGACACTTTTTGTTTTGTAGTCTTTATCTTTTAGATACAAAAGTTTTTGAAGAAGATAAATTAAATACATCAAAACCGTAAAAATCAGAATGATGAAAATGGTGTATGCCCAATTGATGGTGAACCAGCCATACTTCGCTCGCTCGCCAATATACAAAAATTCAAAAGGCACTCCGTTTGAGTCGTATATATAGAAATAGTTTATCGAATATCCTTGAACATCATTAAAATATGAATTCAAAATGATGGCTGGAATGAGAAATATCACCAACACTCCAAGTCCAATCAAAAAAGACTTGAAATCTATGCGAACAATTTTGAGAAGAACAGCATAAAGAGCACCAATCACAATGAACATATGTCCCCAAATATATGCCTGCGCTCGAATACTTCCAACATTTGTGTAGTTCGCTAAACTATCGGCAAAGATGAGCGAAGCGTAGGCAGCAAGAAGGTTCAAAGTCCACGCGATTGAAGTGGCAATCTTGCTCTTGAAAACAAGTGAAATGAACACCATTATGTTCCCCAAATGACAAACTTGGAGAGGGATGATTTCTGGGTCAAAGCCGTTTCTGACCATAATGTCGATGTTTCTCATAATGAGAATGGCAAGCGAAACGCAACCAATCACAACTCCGACAATATATTTTGTTTTGTAACTTTGTTTTCTTAATGCAAAATAAAGAACTATGATGGCAACAATTGGTGACAACATCAAAACAAAATGCCAAACTGACCACATTTCAAATTTCATATTTTTTCCTTTTGAACTTTATTGTTTTTATCTTTCAAAAAAACTATCTGTCCGTTCCGATCGCCTGACGCACGCGTGAAAGAACTTCTCTTGCCACTTTTTCCGCCTTCAAAGCCCCTTCTTTCAAGATTTCATCCACTTCATCTTTGTTAGCCATATAATAATCAAATTTCTCACGCATTGGTGCAATAAATTTGTTTGCCACTTCAAAAAGACGATTTTTTGCATCACCCCAACCAAGCCCATTAAGAAGGTCATTTTCAAATTTTTCCGCTTCTTCTTTCTCCGCAAAAAGTTTGAAAAGTTTGTTCACAGTGCAATCCTTATCTTTTGGCTCGCCCGGCAAACGACTGTCAGTCACGATTTTCATTATGGATTTTTTGAGTGTTTTTTCATCAGTGAAAAGACGAATGGTGTTGTTATAACTTTTGCTCATCTTTCTTCCGTCAAGTCCCACCAAAGTTTTGTTGTCCTCGTCAATATACTCTTTTGGTCCTTTCAAACTCTTGCCATATTTCACATTGAAGTTGTGTGCGATGTCGCGTGCAATTTCGATATGTTGCTTTTGGTCAAGTCCAACTGGCACAAGGTCTGTGTCAAACAAAAGAATGTCGGCAGCCATAAGAATTGGATAGTTATAAAGTCCCATATTCACGCCGTCATCTCGATCAATTCCTTCATTTTCGTTTTTCTCCACCATCGCTTTATAGGCGTGTGCTCTGTTCATCAGCCCTTTTGGTGTGACATTAGCGAGAATCCAGTTGAGTTCAAAATCTTCCTTGATATCACTTTGACGATAGAAAACAACTTTCGCTGGGTCAAGCCCACAAGCAAGCCAAGTGCAAGCAATGTTATAAAAATATTCCTGCATCTCTTCCTTGTTTTCAAGTGTGGTGAGTGCGTGATAGTCAGCAATAAAATAATAGCAGTCATAATCTTCATTATGGCTTAATTCAATCGCTGGTTTGATTGCTCCAAAATAGTTCCCTAGATGTGCATAACCTGTTGGTTTGATTCCTGTTAAAACTCTTTTTTTCATATTTTCCCCTAAAATTAAAAGAATTTTAACACTAAAAGAAAATGAATGTCAAGAAAATGGCGCTGTAAACTATTTCAAAGCGTCCATTATTTTCAAAATTAATTCCTTGTTTTCTTTGGAGAGTTTATGGTATTTTGAAACAAACTTTTTCTCTTCTTGCAAATTTTGATAGTTCTCCGAAAAGAATTCTTCCACGGAAACACCAAAAATTTCCACACATTCCAAAAGTTTGTCCATCGGCATATTCAAATTTCCTTGCTCAAACTTTGCAATATATCCTTTGGAATTGCCCAACATCTCTGAAAGTGCTTTGGCACTCAAATTGCTTCTGTTTCTGAAATAAACAAATCGAAGAATTAAATCCGCTCTTTTTGCTTTTATTTTGTTTTCATTATTTTCTATATTTTTTATCATAATCCACCCTCATTATTATTTTACTTGGTGTATTAATAAATAATTTTCACTGTGATTGATAAAAAATGCTTTACATTCTATAATTTTATGCTATAATACTACTATGAGTATATTTCTCTACTATTATTCTAAAAAAAGGAAGATTTATGAAAAAAAATAAAAGATGCTTATTACTGTTAAACAAACCACTCAATGAAGAAGAAAAGAACAAATTGAAAACTCTTGTCAAGGAAAATTTCCGATTTTTTTATTTCTTGGAAAACAATAATCTCACAAAAAATATCTGTGGATTTTTGAAAAATTTGTCTGTCGAAATCAAATGCTATTTTGCTCACAATGATTTTCTCTTTTGGCAAAATGATGGTTTTTATTATCTCGCAATTTCAAAAGAAAACGACAAACTTTTTTGGGCATATAAAAACATTGATTTGTTGATTTCAGATGAAAAAAACTTGCCAACTTTCGTCAAAAACAATAAAACAATATATTTTTAGTTCACAAACACCACTTCTCCACAAAGCCACGAGTCAAAATACCCTTTCAGGTTTTGATGTGAAACTTTGATGAAAACATTGATTAAGTCTTCTTGGGACGCATTTTTATATTTATATTCTTCAAAATACTCTCGAAGTGCTTTGAAAAATTTATTGTCGCCCACCAAACTTCTCAAATTGTCAAACATCAAAACGCCTTTCGTGTATACATTGTTGACATATTCCGGCTCGGTTTCAAATTCGCTCAAATTTCTGTTCATACTTTCATCAACATCACCAAGAATATCGGTGTATATTTCCACAAAAAGACGATATGCACTTTCGCTTCCAGCAATCATTTCTTGATATTCAAAACCATATTCAGAGTGCTTTTCAAAAAACAAAACTGTGGAATATTCCGTCAAACTCTCGTCAAGCCACGCCTCTTCATATTCATTGTTCCCCACAAGCGAATACCACCATTGATGAGCAAGTTCGTGAACGATGCAATACTGGTATGTGCTTTCATCTTGAATGGCATCTGAAATATAGACAAGGTTTGGATATTCCATTCCGCCAAAACAAAAATTGGTTTTGACAATGTTCACACTTTTGTATGGATAATCTCCAAACATATTTGAAAACTCATCCATCACTTTGACGCAGAGAGCCAAATTTTCTTGGGCATTTTGGTCGTCATAAAAATAATAATTAATTTCTTTGCCATTAACTGTCTGCGAAATCACTTCAAATTCGGTGGACAGAACAAAACAAAAATCTCGAAGTTTCTCACCTTTAATATGAGTTACTTTCTTGCCATTTTCTTCATTTGTTGACAAAATATCACCGCTTGAAACCAAAGTATAGGCTTTATTGTATGTTATCGTCACATCATAGTTGGCAACATCGCTATAAAATGGGTCGCCATTCTTGGCAAAGCTATTTTCAACAAAACCATCATCATACACACATAAAATAGGATAAAAATTTCCAAAATTTATCACATTTTCACCATATCCCAGTCGATGATTGACATTTGCTAATTTTACTGTGAAATATATCGAAAAAGTTACTTTTTCACTTGGAAAAAGAGTTTCAAGCAAAGTGACTGACAAAATTTCGTTGTTTTTTATCTCAAACTTCAATTCTTGTTCTTCACTTTCCACACTTTCAATTTCCACACCGCCGAAACTCTCGCCATTTGGATAACATCGGTCAAAATAGGCGTTTGAAACTGCCACTTCCTTGAATGAATTAGGATAAAGAAACAAGCTGACACTTGACAAAGCATTGTTGGAATTATTGACAAAAGTGGTTTCTTGAAAAGTGGTCAAGGATTTAGCACTTTCATCGTATTCACACACAATTTTGTATGAATTTATCTCACTTTCACCACCACAGCCCACCAAAAAAAGTGGCATAACAAAGATAAGCGATAAGAAAAAGGACAATCTTTTCATATCGTATTTTATTAATTTAATCGTCAAAACATTACATATTACTTGTAAAACAAAAAAAATTGTGCTACAATTTAACTAATTTTAAAAGGAGCAAGAAATGGCTTTTTGTAAACTTTCAGTGGACGCGGTTGCCAACAACACAACGCAAATTGACAATATTTTCATCAACAACTATCTCCCATATGCCAGCGATGAGTGCGTCAAAGTCTATTTGTATGGGCTATATAAATGCCAAGACGCATCAAGTCGAGATAACACACTTGAAAACTTTGCAAACGAACTCAATATGTCCAAAGAAGATGTTGAGAGTTGTTTCTATTATTGGCAAGAACAAGGTCTGGTGCAAATTTTGGAAGTTATCCCATTTGAAGTTCGTTATCTTCCTATCACAAATGTTTTAAACCACACAAAAAAATATAATGTCAAAAAATATGGCACTTTCAACATCCAAGCACAAGAAATTTTGTCTGGAAGAATGATAACACCAAAAGAATATGAAGAATATTACTATATCATCGAAGAATTACATATGGAAAAAGAAGCACTCTTGATGGTGATAAGTTATTGTGTCAATGCCAAAAATAATAATAATATAAACTATTCATATATCACCACCGTGGCGAAAGATTTTGTCAACAAAAAAATTCTGACAGCAAAAGCAACAGAAGAATATCTTTGCAGTTTGGAAGGACTTTTTGAAGGCATTGAAAAAGTTTTCAAAACGCTTAAAATCAATCGCCTGCCAACAATCACAGAACGCACAACATACAAAACTTGGAAAGATGATTTCCAATTTGATGACAATGTCATCTTGAGTGTAGCAAAAATGATGAAACGCCCAAATTTTGAACATCTTGACGCCCTTTTGAAAAAATATTATTCAATGAAATTGACAAAAATTGAAGAAATTGAAAACTATGAAAATGAAAAGAAAACTTCCATTGTTGTTGCCAAAAAAATCACCACAAATTTGGGACTTTATTACGAAAATCTTGAACCTGTGGTCGACAACTATATTTTCAAATGGTTCAATATGGGATTTTCCATCTCAATGCTGGAACAAATTTCCAATTATTCCTTCAAAACCAATGTCAGAACACTTGAAGGTATGGACAAAATTCTCAACAAATTTTTCAAACTTGGCATAATCACCGAGCAAAGTTTGCAGGAATATTTTGACAGTGTGCTTTCAGTCGACAAAAAAATCAAGTCCATTCTTGAAAATATCGGCTTGTCACGAAGCGTTAATCAATTTGACAGAGATAAACACAAAATTTGGACAGAAGTTTGGAATTTAAGCGATGAACTTATTGAATATGCTTGTTCGCTCTCGCTTGGAAAGGAACAGCCGATGCAATATCTCGCCTCTCTCCTTTCTTCTTTCCACGACAAAAACATAAAAACGGTGGAAGAAGCAAAAAATGCTTTCAATATCGCTTCAACAAAGAAATCATCAAAAAAATTTAACAATGAACGCTCCTACACAAAAGAAGAGATGAATGCTCTCTTTCAATCCATTGAAGAAATTGAGGTGTGAAAATGAAAAGAGAAGTGGTGGAAAAGGCAGAAAGTGTTATCAAAGAGAAAAAAAGAAAAAATGAAGAACCTTTGCAACTTTTGATGCAAAAACTTTCTCGCGATGAAAAATTTAGAAGACTTCAAAAAAACTATCAAGAAGAAATGATTGAAAACACCAAAAAAGAAGTTTATGGCGAAAAATTCGACAGAAAAAAAGAAAACTCTCTCAAGAAGCAAATTGATGAGTTTTTAAAAGAAAATGGCGCGACAAAAATTGAATATGATTGCAAAAAGTGCCAAGATAATGGCTATGTTGATGGCAAAATGTGCGAATGCTTGAAGAAAGAAATTTCAAACATTCTTTTCAATGAAAGTAATTTTGGCAGTCTTGTCACTTTTGATGATGCTGAAAAAAGTGCCAGCAACAATCTTAAAGCATTATACAAAAAAATGAGAGAATGGTGTCACAGTGATTTCAAAAAAAACATAATCTTTCTCTCCGGACAGGTCGGCACTGGCAAAACCTATCTCACGCGAGCAATGGCAAATGAGCTTATTGATGAAGGAAAAATTGTCAAACTTGTCACCGCCTTTCAAATGAGCCGTGACTTCAAGGAATACCGATTTGTTTATGACGAAAATCTTTTGGACAAATATCTTTCTTGTGAAATCTTGTTTATTGACGACCTTGGAACTGAAACGATATACAAAAATATCACAATTGAACTTCTATATCAAGTTATCAATGAGCGACAATTGAGAAAACTGCCAACTGTCATAACTTCCAATCTTGACCTTTCAGAGATTCGAGATAGATATGACGAGCGTATATTTTCACGAATTGCCAATCGAGAAACATCAATTGCCGTTGCGCTTGAAAACGAAGACCTACGGCTCCAAAAGAAGAATTAAATATCACTTACTTATCCACTTATTGTTTGAAAATGAGCAAAAGCACAGCAGCCCGTGGCTGTCTCTACTCTTGGAACCACACTCTCTCCAAGAAAGTTGCGACCAACTCGCCAATGTAATGCGAGTTGCGTTTGGTCGCATAAAGAGAAAAAACAAGCGAAAAGGCGATACTTTTCAAACTTGTTTGAAAATGAGCAAAAGCGCAGTTTTTTCTCTTTTGGCAGGGGTGGAAGGAATCGAACCCTCCTCTGGAGTTTTGGAGACTCTCATTCTACCGATGAACTACACCCCTAAATAAGTTACTTTTAAATGATACTAATTTTTGACAAATTTGTCAAGATTTTTACGATATAAAATAAACTTTTTATATAAATTTTTAACACAAATTTCAAAAAATGCCATTCTTACTTGACTTTTTAATTCCAAGAAGAGTAAAATCAAAGTTAGAGGTGTTTTATGCGTCTTGTTGGGAAATATTATGACAGCAATGTTTTTATTGTTGAAAAAAATAACAAAGTTTTGATTGTTGATGCTGGCGTGGAAGTGGAAAGAGTGAAAAAAGAAATTGGTGACAAAGAAGTTGTCGGCATACTTTTAACTCACGGACACTTTGACCATTGCTATTTTGTTGAAGATTATCAAAAAGCATTTAATGTCAAAGTTTATGCCAGCAACTTCATTCGCGAATATCTTGAAGACCCAAAGAAAAATTACTCCACTGACTTTGAAAACTCTTTTTTGAAAATTGGTGATTTTGACAATTTTGTTTTTTTAAGTGAATGTGGTGTTTTGAAAATTGGTGATTTTGAAATTTCATACAAACAACTGGGCGGACATTCAAAAAGCGATATGTGTTTTGTTGTTGACAATGAAGTCTTTGTTGGTGATGTCGTTTTGGGTCGAGCAATCGGTCGTATGGATTTGTTTGGTGGCAACAAGGAGGAAATGGAAAAAAGTTTGACCTATCTTAAAAATCTTGACTATCAAGTTATGCATTGTGGACACGGCGAAGATTTTGAAAAAAAAGCACAAGACAAGGTTTGTGGAATATATTTGAAATTCTTGAGCCGTTAAAATATGTGGAACGGCAAAAGGGTTTGCGGAAAGGCACAGCCCTTCGGGCTTTGCAGTTGCCTTCAGGCAACAAAAAACTTTCAGAAAATTTCTGAAAGTTTTTTCTTTCCGCAACCCATTTTGTCGTTTCTTTCACAAAAAGCATTCTTGGTTTAGGTTGGAAAAATCTCGTCACATCTCCCAATAATTGGTTGCAAGTTCGCACAAACCAACCTTGAAATTATAATTAATGTTTTCCAAGCCCTTTTCTTTCACCACATCAAAATAAACTTCAATATAATCGGTTTTTCCAGCAAACATAGATTCGTTGAAAGTTGCATATTGCCCATAAGTCACCGAGTCGTTCATTTTGTAATATTTTCTTGCTGGGGAAGCGCCGTCAATTTTGATAACCGAAACGCCTTCTTCAATTTCCACGCCATTCACACTGCAATTCAAAATGCCATTGTCGATATTGTTATCAAACGACATTTTTGCAGGAATCGGGTCCATTGAAACGATACCCGGATAGCCCGCCACGAGATCAGAAGCGGACATCACAAGCAAATTTTTGTCAGGGTCATCACCCGTTGTCAAAACATCGGTGTATTCAATGGTGATTTGAGTTGGGTCATATTGAAACAACTGGTTTGTTGAAGAGTCGAAATAATTTATTCCCACATTGATGGTGATTTCATCGAGATATTTCAAATCCCGGTCAGTGGTGCCAGTGTCGTAATATTGAAAAGCCAAAATAATATCTTGCAAAGTGACATCGTCACCCACTTGGTCAGGCAAAAGTTCAAAAGACATACATTGATATTGTGCTTCTGGAACATACTCCAACGACAAATCGCCAAACTCATTCACAGCGCTGTTGTCTGTTCTTTGACAAAGGAAGGTGTTTCCGCCATAATCGACAATTTCAGAGATAGGGAAAGGCTCATCAATATTCACTTCTCCATCGCCTTCGACACCGCCAATCAAAACTTGTTCGCAAGCATAATTAACGATGTTTTCGACAACTTGTTCATATTGTCTGTCAAGTTCCAAAGTGGTTTCACTAATGTTACCAGTTTCATTTTCTTGAATAAATTTAATATCAAAAGACGAATCATACACACCATTGACCTTTGAAATGCCGATAATTTTGTCAAGAATAAAGCGTTTTACCTGCTCTTTGTTTGAGTCTGAAAGCCCAACATACACTCCCAAATCAGCATACAAATCTTTTGCCTTTTGAAGTGCCTCGGCAATTGGCACAGCACTTATATCCCAACCACCAACATAGACTTTTGGTGCTTTGATTGTCAAACCGTCTTTTTGAATTGTTTCATCTTTGATTTCAAAATCAAAGAACGGCGCATCTTCTTCATTTTCAGTGCCGTCAGCATTTTGATAATCATACCCAAGAACAAACATATACACCGCATATTCCAAAGCGTCTTGATAGTCATCTAGTGCAGTGATTGCATCACCACTTAACCCTTCCACATATTGCTGATAGTATGGCGAAGAATGATAATGCAATTTTGTTGCATCGTCTTGAAAATAAACTTCATTTCCATAATAGAATTTTGAATAGTCGCCCGGCAAACCAAAAATATCTGTGGCACTGCCGTAAATGTCTTCATAAATATCAACTGGAATTGTTATTGTTATGGTGTTTTGTTCCGAATTGATATTGTAGGTTGAAAGCGAATCAAAAGTGTCAACTCCACTTAATAATGCAAGAGAATAGATATAGTTTTTAGCGTCCAACAAAGTTCCAGAATTTCCATCTGCATAATTTTTAAAACCAAACTTCCACCCCTCTAAATTAGCTACAATCGTCACCGAAGTGCCAGAATCGTTTGTGGTGGTCTTTATGCTTTGGATGGTGTATCTAATGCTGTCATCATAGTATATTCGTTGTTCTTCTGGAAATGAGATACCTTCCAAAATTTTTTCAACATCATTGCTAATATTTGAAAATGAATGATATATATCAAATAAACGACCTATCGTTGCTCCAGCAAATATATTATAAAAATATTCCGAATTACCATCAACCAAATCAGAAATTTCATATTCACTCGGTTTTCTCAAAACTTTGACATTTTGAACGATATATGGCGTGCCGGAATCGCCCACACCAGTGGTTCCATCGCACCCCACAAGGAAAAACATCAAACAACACAAAATCACTGAAAAAACTCTATATTCTCTTTTCATATATCTAGTATAACACATATCACAAGAAAAAAACAAGGAAAATTCCTTGTTTTTCAATTATAATTCTCTTGAAGAATTTTTACTTTTTTGATTTGCATCTTTAATATCTTCAATTAAATTTTCGTTATATTCAATCTTATCAACATTGGTTATTGTCTTGGAACCATTTTCTAGCATAACAACATAAGTATGCCCTTCTTCTTGATCTTTTTCATAATTCATAATATTTCTAACCCAACCATCTCCAATAACTGATGAAGATCTAACTTCTCTATTATCTATTAAAATTTCAGAGTCATCAAAGGTAATAATTTTAATATCAATTTTAATGTGACTTCCTATATCAAATGCTGGAAATTCTTCTGATCTATTTTGGAATAATATCAAAGCATTTTGAGGTTTTTGGTCATCTAAATATGCTAAATCAACACATTTATCCAAGAATTCTTTGTCATCTTGATCCACGTCAATGGTAAAATATTCTTCTTTGTCATAATCTAAATTTGAAACCTTATAGTCAAATCTTTCGTCTTCAATATTTTTTGGTTTCCATTCTGCAATTTGTTCTTCCAATTTTGAAAATTTTTTATCCGCAGCGTCAATATCCATAGGGAAAGTGACAACTGAAAGAGTTTTTGGGTTTTCCAAGCCAGTTTTTTCATATTCACACAACGAAATAATAGTGTATGTTTTTTCACTGGAATTATAGTTCGCACACAAAACATCAACAGATGAATATTCTCCATAATAACCATATTTCAAAGGTGTTGTTATCGTGGCAGTTGCCGGTTTATCCAATCTTTCCATCACGGTGTCATAAATTTCATCGGTTTTGAAAAACTTAATGGGATTGCCGTTTTCATCACGAACAAAGTCATCACCGCTGTTGTTCAACTTGTAGCCTTCAATTGCGTCCTCTGCTTCAAGCAATTCATCTCTTGTTGGTTTTTCTGGGCCTTGCTCATCGTCAGGATCTTTTTCATCATCTGGATTTTCGTCTGGGTCTTTGTCTGGATTTTCATCCGGATTTTGTTCATCGTCAGGGTCTTTGTCTGGCTCCTTTTCGTCATCAGGTTTTTCATCAGGTTTCTCATCTGGGTTTTCTTCCGGGTCTTTTTCATCATCTGGGTCATCTGGTTCGATAATCACTGGATCATCTGGTTCTTTGTTATCATCTGGGTCGACTGGATTCACAATGCCTGGATTTGGGTCTTCTTCTTGCCCAAAAAAGTTACACGCAGTCATTGTTGCTGCAGCCGCTCCAGAAAACAAACTTAAAGCCAAAACGGCAGTTCCCACTTTCTTTAAAATACCTTTCATATTTTTCTCCTTTTCATTATCCTATTTATATTTTATCATAAATTAAATCATTTTGCAATAATAAAATTGGAAATTTTCACAAATTAATATATTAAACTTCACGACTTCGCATTGAATAGAACAAATATTGCTGTGCATAGCCCGCCAAATCACCAAACTCTTTCACCAAATTTTCTCTTATTCTCTCGCGATTTGGCAAAGTTTTATCGAAACTGCCATAAAATTTGCCATACATCTGTTCAATCCAAGTGTCAACCGGAAAAACATCTTGGCGATGATATGCAAAAAGGAGAACGCAATCGGCAACTTTTGGACCAACGCCAGAAAGTGAGATGAGTTTTTGTCTTAACATTGGCGTGTCCAATTTTTCCCAGCTTGAAAGTGTGTCATCATCAATTTGACGCACAACCTTATATAGATACTCCGCACGGTAACCCGCTCCAATATTTTTGAAAAATTCAACATCTTTTTGAAGCAAACTTTCTCGTGTTGGAAACGCAAAGTAGCCATTTCTCTTCTCGCCCAAATTTTCTCGTAAGCGGTTCAAGATGAGTTGTATGCGTTTTATGTTGTTGTTTGCTGAAACAATGAATGAAATAAGGGTTTCAAAAAGGTCTTGTCTTAAAATTCGGATTCCACTTCCAAATTCGAGTGGTTTTTTCATTATTGGATATTTCCTTAATGCCTTCTTGATTTCCCCATAGTCGGTTTTCAAATCAAAATAGTTTTCAAAATACTTTGGAGTTGTTGTTTTAATTTGCCAACCTTTTTCGTTTTCTTCCACTTTTGCCATTTTGTCAGCAGAAAAAACCAAAAATCCATTCTCAATTTTTTGATATGAAAACACCTGTCCGCACTCCAAAATATCTTGAATGACAAAGTCATCTTTACCAAAAATCTCAATTAAATTTTCTTTTAAAATATATTTCATTTCATCTCCAAACTTAAAAAATATCAAAAAAACGAGAAAAATTGCAAAAAAACTGATTTTTTTGTGTTTTTATATGATTTTTTTGCATTTTTTGTTTTTCAAAAATTTTTTACATAAACACGAATTAAAAAAAGAGCGAAAATTTCGCCCTTATTCTGTTATTATTGAAACGATTTTTTTGCCCTTGCTTGCTCCAAAACTTACCTTTCCGTCTTTAAGAGCAAAAAGTGTGTAATCTTTTCCAAGACCAACATTAGCACCTGGATATACCTTTGTTCCTCTTTGACGAACAAGGATTGAACCAGCAGTCACATTTTGTCCTGCATATGCTTTCACGCCAAGGCGTTTTGCTTGCGAATCACGACCGTTCTTGGTGCTACCGCCACCTTTTTTATGAGCAAAAAGTTGAATATTAATAAACATCTCTTTTTACCTCCATTTTAACATAATCACCATAATCTTTAACAACACTCTGAAGCGTCTTGAACATCGTTTTGAGAATTATTTGTGCTTTTTCATTGTCAAAATTTTTTTTGTTCAATTTAACTTTCAAAAAGCCATCACTAATTTCCACAAAAACATTGAGTTTGAGAACTTCTTTCAAGCCACACACCGCCATTTGCGTCGCTGTTGAAACTGCACTGCAAACAATGTCGCTTCCCGCTTCTTGATAGCCAGTGTGCCCCGAAACTTCCACTTCAACAATGTTATTTTTCGATTTCGTTATAATAATTTTTGTCATAACTTACATCTTTATTGAAACAATTTTAAGTTCTGTCCAAGGTTGTCTGTGGCCTTGCTTTTTGCGTTCATTTTTCTTTGGCTTATATTTATAAACAACAATCTTGTCGCCTTTGCCGTGAGAAACCACTTCTGCAACCACTTCTGCACCTTTAACGGTTGGTGTTCCAGCAACCACTTTTTTGTCGTCAGAAACGAGCAAAACTTCCAAATTTACTTTGTCGCCAACTGCGTTTGAAAGTTTTTCAACTTTGATTAAATCGCCTTCTGTGACATTGTATTGCTTGCCACCTGTTTGAACAATTGCAAACATAACTATTACCTCCTTACATCAAACTCGCTGTCGCCCTAGGTGTGAGAAAAAACTCATTCTTGATTTTTGTGATTTTAACTAAATTTCAAAATCTAATTAATCATTTAACATTTCAAACGCAAAGTTAATAAACATTAAACTCTCACAAAAAGTTCTCAACTTCAAAAACCCGACACAAGCGGAAATACCTTGTTATTTTAGCAAAAAATGCGCAATTTGTCAAGTGATATAACAAAATTCGTTAAAAAAACCACCAAATGATTGGTGATTTTTTATATTCTTTTCCTTATCTTGACATTTCTGGCTCTTTTTGCTCTTCAATCCACTGCAAAACAAGTGATGGGTCGCCACTTAATTCTCTTGAATGGGCTTCAATCTGCCAATTAAAATCCTTTGCAGTTTCTGCTCCCAAAAGTTTTGTTGTGACAATCAAAGGAAACTCAATATTATCCTTCTTGAAAACGCAATAACCACCCTTTTTCCCTTCGGAATCACCGTGAAATTTCTCGTTGGCATTGTCGTATTCCACACAGCCCAATTTTTTCATTGTGTCTTGGAATATTTTTCTGTCTTCGTCAGTGAAATGCACACCATCACATTTTGAAACAACTGTCATAACTTCTTTATAGAAAGAAACCGCTTCTTGCATTGTGGTTTTTTCAGAAGTCAAGTCAATCGGATTGATTTTGGTTAAATCCAAGTTTGCTTCATTGGCAGAATGGTAGACATACGCATCGTGTTCAGCTTTCTTCTTCTCCATTTCAATCTGTTTCAATTTGTCCTCTTCTTCCTGCCTTTGCTTTGCCTCTCTTTCCAGCCTTTGCTCTTTTTTATATTCATCTCTACTTTTTTCGTATATGGATTTTGCTTGTTCAAGAGTGACATATGATGGCAAGTGAAGAGTGACGCCATTCAATCCCACAATAACAAATTCTTTTGGTGTGTTCTTTTGAATAAAATCAACAACCTCAGGCAAAATGTCTTTAACGATGTTCACACCATATGCATCCACACTCGCATATATTGTGCCATCAATAACGTGATTAACTTTAAAATATTTCATATATTTCTCCTTTCTATGTTAATTATACCACATTCTGAAACAAATTTCAAGTGGCGTTTTAAAATTATTCCACACAATGCTTTTTCATATAGTTTTCAAAGTGAAAAGGCAATTTCACTTCTAATGTCATCTCTTTCAAAGTTGTCGGGTGGACGAAAGAAAGTTTGTATGCGTGCAAAAGTTGTCCGTCTAACCCCTTCACCTCTTTGCCATACACTTTGTCACCAACAACTGGATGCCCCAAAAATTTGGCGTGGACGCGTATTTGATGAGTCCTGCCAGTTTTCAAAGAGAATTCAACAAGACAAGAATTTTTAAACCTTTTCAAAACTTTGAAATCAGTGATCGCTTCTCGCCCTTCGTTTGAAACTGCCATTTTCTTTCTATCCTTTTTGTCGCGAGCGATAAATGTTCTTATCTGTCCGCTGTCTTCTTTCAAATTTCCGTCCAAAATTGCAAGATACTGACGCCTGCAAGTTTTGTCCTTGATTTGCTTTGCAAGAGAAACGTGTGCTTTGTCATTTTTCGCCACAACCAAAAGCCCACTTGTTTCTTTGTCAAGACGGTGGACAATTCCCGGTCGCATAACACCATTAATCCCACTCAAATTTTTTATGCGAAAAAGAAGTCCATTCACAAGCGTGCCACTTTTGGTGGAAGAACAAGGATGGACAACCACGCCTTGCGGTTTGTTCACCACCACCAAATCATCATCTTCATAGACAATTTCAAACGGCACATCTTCAGCCTCTAACGAAATTTTTTCTGGTTCTTTGAAAGTCACTTCAACACTGTCACCCAGTTTCAATTTACTTCCGCTTTTAACTTTCTTTCCATTCAAAGTTACCAAATTTTCTTCAATAAGCCTGCTGAAATGCGAACGCGAAAAGGAAGAAAAACGCTCCTGCAAAAACAAATCAAGGCGTTTTCCCACATCTTCTTTTTTAATTTGAAACACTTTCTTTTCCATTCTTATTTTTTCTTTTTCTGATTTTTTGTTTTGTTTTTATTCAAATTTTCGTCTTTTTTCACATTTTTTTTGGTTTTTTCGTCATTTTGAAGCGATTTTTTTGCGTTTTTTGTTTCTAACAAATTTTCGTCAACATCATTTTCATCCTTACAACTTTCATCTATCAACTTTTCTTCATCAACTTGCTTTTTGTTTTCTTTTTCAACTTCAGCACCATTTTTCTCAACTTCTTCAATTTTGATTGTGCCAGCTTCTGTTTCCAAACTTTTTTCTTTTTTATCTTTTTTGAAAAGCGGAATCAAAAGATAGATAACAAACATAACGACACCAAATGTCAGAAAGACATCGGCAAAATTGAAAATCGGAAAGGTTTGCCAAAAAGCAAATTGAATGAAATCACGAACATATCCAAAGACAATTCGGTCATACAAATTTCCCAAACACCCAGCAAAGAGAAAGGAAAATGTGATGATAAGAAGCCACGATTTTTTCTTTTCAACAACAAAATACCAAACAAAAACACCCAGAAAAACAAAGGTCAAAATAATGAGCATAATCTGACTGCCTTCAAAAATCCCCCACGCAGCACCATAGTTGTGGACAACAATAATGTTAAAAAGATTTGGAATGGCACTCACGCCAGTTCCTTCATCAAACATACCATCAATAACATACTTTGTCACCAAATCAAGCACCAAAATGACAACAACAAGCACTGCCAACACAATAAATTTGTTTCTCAAACTTTTATTCATACACCACCAAAACTCAATTTCTTTTACATAATAATTATTATCAATCGTAAATATATATATTAAACAGTGGTAATTCCACTAATTTATTTCAATTTCGAAATCTTTTGGAAGAAAAATATACAAATTTTTCTCAATTTGTTCCATTCTTCCACTCATTATATCCAAAACGCCAGCATAGTAGTCCATAATTTTGTTTTTCTCGGAATTTGATGCATTGCGAAAATCCAAGATAAATGGAATATCTTTTTTCAATAATTCCACCTTTTCTTTGCAATCTTCAAGTTTTTCAGGATAATAAATTCTCACGCCGTCAATTTCGTCTGGCAATTTTTCCGTCACTTTGAGATTATATGACGCTGTTTTGGTGCTCTTTTTTTTCACAACTTTGACATCATCAGTCTCAAAACCCAGAGCTTTATAAAAAATATCCATAAATTTCATAACTCACTCCAAAATCATTTTGATATAAACCATCAAAAATTTTTAAGATAGGCAATATTTTACACTTAAATTATAACATAAATAAATTCACATACGCAAACAAAAGTGGTTTATTTTAAGTTAAAATCCATTTTAAATCAAAAAAATCCATTTTTGTTTCAATTTTACACCGAATTTTTCAATTTTTCCGTTTTTTTTGAAAAATCTAAAAAAATTTCTTGCTAAACTATTGACAATCCCCCCCCCGTGTTACAATGTCGGAAAGGAGTTAATTATGTCAAAAAATGCAAAATCTATTTTATTGTTAACAATCATATTTATTGTTTTGGTGATTGCACTTCCAACCGTTTGTGCTTTTATGCCCTATTGTGTTCCAACTGTGAGCAATGAGAATGTCAATGTCTTCTATGAAGATGATGGAAAAATCTATGTGTGGACAGACATTAACAATGAAAGTGCGTTTGAAATCACATCATACACATATAGTATTGATTTATACGATGTCAATGGCCGTTTGGTCTTTACTGATTATGTGACAGTTTACAGCGGTGTGAGTGCTCATTCATCTGCCGACACAGTAAGTTATCTTTGCGAAGGTAACTTTGATATGGGATATTATGCAATTTACGATTTTGAATTTGAATTCAAAGTCATACACTCAATTATCTACTACATAATCGGTGGCGGCTTGTTTGGTATTATTGAAATCTTTTTCAAGCGACAAAAATATGTTTTCTATGTTGGCAAGCATAAATTTGAGGTTATTGCTTCTCTCAAATCTGCCAAAATATCAGCAAATGGAAAGTTACTCAAAGAAATTCACACCGACAGAAGAAACACCATTGCTTCTGCAACATACAAAATTTCCGGCGAGATTCTGCAAATTCATTTAAAACATTCATACTTCCTGCCACATATCAAAATAACCGTCAATGGAGAACAACCAAAATACACAAAATAGAAAATCAATTTTAATTTATATATCAAAAAATTTGTGTTTTCATTGTAAATTTTATTATTGACTTCTCAAATATTATCGCTGATTTATCAAAATATTTTAGCTGAAAACAATTAAAAAGTGCCATAGACAACAAAAAAAAAGACTGATAATTCAGTCTTTTTTTATCTCATTCAAAATTATTCAATAATTGAAGAAACAACACCAGAACCAACTGTTCTTCCGCCTTCACGAATAGCGAAACGAAGTCCTTGTTCAATTGCGATTGGTGTGATAAGAGAAATTGTCATCTTAACGTTATCGCCAGGCATAACCATTTCAACACCCTTTTCAAGTTCAATTGTTCCAGTCACGTCTGTTGTTCTGAAATAGAATTGTGGTCTGTAACCATTGAAGAATGGAGTGTGACGACCACCTTCTTCTTTCTTCAAAACGTAAACTTCAGCAGTGAATTTTGTGTGTGGGTGAATTGAACCTGGTTTGCAGATAACTTGTCCTCTTTCAATTTCGTTTCTTTGAATACCACGAAGAAGAAGACCAACGTTATCACCAGCACGACCTTCATCAAGAAGTTTTCTGAACATTTCAACGCCAGTAACAACTGTTTGTTTCTTTTGTCCCATACCAACGATTTCAACAACATCGTTAAGTTTTACGATACCTCTTTCAATTCTTCCAGTTGCAACTGTTCCACGACCTGTGATTGTGAACACGTCTTCAACAGGCATAAGGAAAGGTTTGTCAGTGTCACGAACTGGTTCAGGAATATATGAATCAAGAGCGTCAAGAAGTTCTTGAATGCAAGTGCAAGCAGGATCATCAGCTTTACCAGCTTGAGCTGCTTCCAAAGCTTTCAAAGCAGAACCTTTGATGATTGGAGTTGTGTCGCCAGGGAAACCATATTCAGAAAGAAGTTCTCTGATTTCCATTTCAACAAGTTCAAGAAGTTCAGGATCGTCAACTTGATCAGTTTTGTTCATAAACACAACAATGTAAGGAACACCAACTTGTCTTGCAAGAAGGATGTGTTCTCTTGTTTGAGGCATTGGACCATCTGTTGCAGCAACAACAAGGATAGCACCGTCCATTTGAGCAGCACCAGTAATCATATTCTTAACATAGTCAGCGTGTCCTGGGCAGTCAACGTGAGCATAGTGACGCTTTTCAGTTTGATATTCAACGTGAGCTGTGTTGATTGTGATACCTCTTGCTCTTTCTTCTGGAGCCTTATCGATTTCATCATATTTCATTTGTTGAGCCAAACCCTTTGAAGCACAATACATTGTGATTGCAGCAGTAAGAGTTGTTTTACCGTGGTCAACGTGTCCGATTGTACCAACGTTTACGTGTGGTTTTGATCTATCAAATTTTTCTGTAGCCATTTTTAAAATCTCCTTTTTTAATTCTACAACAATATAATAACATATTTTTTTCAAAAATCAAAACGATTTTCAAAAATTTTTGGTGACAAAGCCACATTTTTTGTGGCAATATCACATTTTGGACATATAAGTCATAATTTTGGCAGAATTTTCAGTTTGATGTGGTTAATTTCCACAAATTTCAACAAATTATTCTGCTTTCTTTCTTTGTCCGATGATGCTTTCAGCGATATTCTTTGGCACTTCGGCATATTTCAAGAATTCCATTGTGAATGTGCCACGACCTTGTGTTTGAGAACGAAGGTCGGTTGCATAACCAAACATTTCGCCAAGAGGCACTTCAGCATTAACAATTTGCACACCTGGTCTTGTTTCATTCCCAGTGAGAATACCACGACGAGATGTGATGTTGCCCATAACTGTTCCAAGATAGTCATCTGGCACTTCCACTTGAACTTTCATAATAGGTTCAAGAAGAACAGGGTCTGCTTTCAAGCAACCATCTTTGAACGCCATTGAGCCGGCAATTTTGAACGCCATTTCTGAAGAGTCGACTTCGTGATAAGAACCATCAAGAAGTGTAACCTTGTAGTCCACAACTTCATAGCCAGCCAAAACGCCATTTTTTGCTGCTTCTTTGATTCCGTTGAAAACTGGTTGAATATATTCTTTTGGAATTGAACCGCCGACAGTCTTATCAACAAATCTTTCAGCATCTTCAAGGTGTGTTCCAGCAGGAACTGGTTCAAGGTCGATAACGCAGTGACCATATTGACCTTTACCACCACTTTGACGAATGAATTTGCCTTCTGCGTGAGCCTTTCTTTTGATTGTTTCTTTGTAGGCAACTTGTGGTGCACCAACATTTGCCTCAACCTTAAATTCACGAAGAAGACGGTCAACAATAATTTCAAGGTGGAGTTCACCCATACCTGCAATGATTGTTTGTCCGGTTTCTTGGTCGGTGTAAGTTTTGAAAGTTGGGTCTTCTTCTGCAAGTTTAACAAGTGCAAGCACCATTTTTTCTTGCATAAGTTTGGTTTTTGGTTCGATTGCCACACGAATAACTGGGTCTGGGAAATCCATACTTTCCAAAACAATTGGATGTTTTTCATCACAAAGAGTTTCACCAGTTATGGTGTCCTTAAGACCAACGATGGCAGCGATATCTCCCGCACCAACTTCTTTGATTTCTTCTCTTTGGTTGGCGTGCATACGAATAAGACGACCAACTCTTTCTTTTTCGCCTTTGTTTGCGTTATACACATAACTTCCAGCAGTGAGTTTTCCAGAATAAACACGGAAGAATGCCAAACGACCAACAAATGGGTCAGTCATAATTTTGAATGCAAGACCAGCAAATGGAGCGTCTTCACTTGGTGCTCTTGATTCGGTTTCACCAGTTTCTGGGTTTGTTCCTTCAATGTGGTCAATGTCGAGTGGAGATGGAAGATAGTCAACCATCGCATCAAGAAGCATTTGAACACCTTTGTTCTTATAAGAAGAACCGCAAAGCACTGGTGTTAATTTTCTTGAAATTGTGGCATTTCTGATTGCCTTTTTGAGTTCATCAAGAGTGATTTCTTCTCCGTCAAAATATTTTGTCAAGAGTTCATCATCAGTTTCCACAATTTTTTCCACGATTTCATCGTGAAGTTTTTGAGCCTTATCTTTATAGTCAGCAGGAATGTCAACAACATCGATTTTTGTTCCGAGGTCATCTTCATAAATTTCTGCTCTCATTGTGAGAAGGTCAATAATTCCAGAGAAAGTGTCTGCTTCTCCAATTGGCATTTGAATTGGAAGAGCGTTTGTTTTCAATCTGTCTTCAATTGATTTTACACAACCAAAGAAGTCAGCTGCATCTCTGTCCATTTTGTTAACATAGATAATGGTTGGAACTTTGTATTTTTGAGATTGACGCCAAACAGTTTCTGTTTGTGGTTGCACTTTATCTCTTGCAGAAAGCACCAAAACAGCACCATCCAAAACTTTCAATGAACGCTCAACTTCAACTGTGAAGTCAACGTGTCCCGGTGTGTCGATGATGTTAATCTTATGGTCTTTCCAAAAGCAAGTGGTGCAAGCAGAAGTGATGGTGATACCTCTTTCTTGTTCTTGAGCCATCCAGTCCATTGTTGCTTCACCATCGTGAACTTCGCCGATTTTGTGGCTCTTGCCGGTGTAGAACAAAATTCTTTCAGTGGTTGTTGTTTTACCAGCATCAATATGAGCCATAATTCCAATATTTCTAACCATTTTTAAATCGGTAGCCATATTTTTCTCCTTAATTAAATTTTTTCAACAAAATTATCGACTAAACAATAATTTTTGATTTGAACACTTATTTTGTTCTTTCTTCATCTTTTGGTTTAATATCTAAACCGTGATTATAAGCAAACATCTTTTTCAAAGCATTTTTTCTTTTTTCTTCGTCACTCATTTCAGTTTCATTCGCTTTTTTAACACTTTGACGATATGCTTCCATTTTTCTTTTATCATATATAGTCATAGGCAATTACCAGTTGTAGTGAGCAAATGCTTTGTTTGCCTCTGCCATTCTATGCATTTCATCTCTCTTCTTGATTGATGCGCCTTGATTGTTGTATGCATCAATAAGTTCGCCTGCAAGTTTGGCATCCATATTTCTTTCACCTGTTCTCTTTCTTGCGTTGTTCACAATCCAACGAATTGCAAGTGTTTGGCGTCTTTCAGGTCTGATTGGAATTGGCACTTGGTATGTTGCACCGCCAACTCTTCTTCCTTTTGTTTCAAGTTGTGGCTTAACATTTTCGATTGCTGTCAAGCAAACATCCAATGGTTCCAAACTTGTTTTTTCTTTTATGGTGTCAAATGCACCATAAACAATTCTTTGTGCAAGACCTTTCTTTCCGCTCATCATCACTTGATTGACAAGTTTTGTCACAACTTTGTTGTTGTATATTGGATCAGGTAGAACATCTTTTTTTGTCGCACATTTTCTTCTTGGCATTTTTTTATTCTCCTTTTATCAATTTTTTAAAATTTTTTCTTACTTTTTAGGTCTTTTTGCACCATATTTTGAACGACCTTGTTTTCTGTTGGCAACACCAGCAGTGTCCAAAGTGCCTCTAACAATGTGGTAACGAACACCTGGAAGGTCCTTAACACGCCCGCCACGAACAAGCACAACGCTGTGTTCTTGAAGATTGTGACCAACGCCTGGAATGTAGCAAGTTCCTTCTTGACCATTAGAAAGTTTCACTCTAGCAATCTTACGAAGAGCAGAGTTTGGTTTTTTTGGTGTTGCAGTTCTAACTGAAAGACAAACACCGCGTTTTTGTGGGCATTCTTCAAGAAGAGGTGCTTTTTTCTTCTTTTCAAATGTTTTTCTTCCCTTTCTAACTAATTGGTTAAATGTTGGCATCTTAATTCTCCTTTTAATTAGATTTTCAGTTTTAAATCGTGAAGTGGATTTGTCTAATAAAAAAGACGCGAAATTTCGCGTCAAAAAATATGCTAATTTTAAACACGAACAACACAATCGCATCTGCGACTTTGAAGATGACTTCAAATCGGTGGGGTTTATTTCCTTTTCCTGTCGTTTTTTCAAACTATGCTGAAACTTTCTTCCAGCGTGCCACCTGTTGTTTGTTTATGCTTACATAAGCATATGCTTCCGACAACGAAACACGCTCATATTATACTTAAATCTTTCACCTTTGTCAAGCATTTTAGACAAAAAATAATTTTTTACCCAAATATTTTCAAAACGAACAAAAAAGGAGTGTTTTTCAAAAATCTCACCCCTTTTCTTTGTCACTATCAAAATATTTTATTACCTTCTTGAATTAAATTCATTTGGTCTTCCAGTGTATTTCCCACTCGACACGCTTTGGTTATATTGCTGATATGATGGTGCTGGCGCTGGTGCAGACTCTTCCGATTGTTGTGGTGCATTTGCCTGTTGCACCGGCTGTGGCGATGGTGCTGACCTTTTTAAACCACCTTTTCGATTTTTGTTTGAAATTTTATATCCCAACTTGTCAAAAGTCACGAAAATATCTGCAATATCCCACCTTTTTGACACACCAAGTGGACCTTGCTTGAAAAGTTGGTTACATTCTGGGCAGTTTGAATTGTTGCAAACAAGCATTGGCGCTCTTCCAGAACTCACAGTCGCCCGAAGTGCCGACTCCAAGCCATAGCCAATTAATTGCATTATTGATGCAGCAAGTTTTGGTTTTGCCTTTTCTTCACCCTTACCTTTTCCGATTGCCACACCTTCAACTGAAAGTGGTTCTCCACAAACTGGGCACTTTGGCATTCCTATTTCTAGAACTGGCATAACTTTCTCCTTTCGTGTTTAATTATATATATTATACCACCAATTTGTCAAATAATTAACTAATTATTAAGCATTTTCAAAATTTCTTCTTCACTTATTATCTTGACACCAAGATTTTTGGCTTTTTCAAGTTTACTTCCTGCTTCTTCGCCTGCCAAAACAAAGGAAGTGTTTTTGGAAACCGAACTTGCCACCTTGCCACCATTTTTTTCAATTATTTCACTCATTTGTGGACGAGAATAATTTGGCAAAGTGCCAGTCAGCACAAAGGTCAAGCCTTTTAATTTCTCGCTGTCAAGTGTTCCCGTTTCGTTTATATTAATCCCCTTCTCAAAAAGTTTTTGCACTTCTTTCAAATTGTCTTCATCTTGGAAATATTCCACAATATTGTCTGCAATAATGTCGCCGATATCTTCCACCAACAAAAGTTCTTCACTTGTCGCCGATTTGATTTTTTCAAAACTTCCAAAATGTTTTGCCAAGTCCTTTGCTGTTTTGATGCCGACTTCATTTATTCCAAGAGCATAAATAAAACGGAAAAGTTCGACATTTTTGGAATTGTTTATGGAATTTATGATATTTTTTGTCTTTTTGTCTTTGAAGTTGTCAAGTTTCAACAAATCTTCTTCTTGAAGAGAATATAGGTCAGAAAATTCGCTCACACCCAATTTTTCGTGACACTGCCAAAGTGTCTTTTCCGAAAGCCCTTCAATGTTGAAGCCATCTCTCTCAACAAAATGAGTGAGCCGTGAAATTATTTGCTCCTTGCAACCATCGCGATTTTTGCAATAGAGAAGTGGTCCTTTTTTGACAAGAGTGCTGTGACAGCAAGGACAGAATTTTGGTTCTTCAATTTCCAAAGAGTTGTCATATTTTTCTGCAAGTCCCAAAACTTCTGGAATAACCTCATTGGAACGGCGAAGAAAGACGCGAGAATTTATGGAAACATTCTTCTTTTTTATGTCTTCAATGTTGTTTAATGTTGCTCTTTGAATGGTTGCTCCTGCAAGTTCGACCGGCTGTAGGACCGCAATCGGCGAAACCTTACCAGTTCTTCCAACTTGCCAGATGACATCTTTCAGTATGGTGGAAGTTTCAAGTGCTTCAAACTTGAATGCCATTGCCCACTTTGGAAATTTGTTGGTAAAACCAATTTCATCACGATGCTTTGTTTCATTAAGTTTAATAACCATTCCATCAATCATCACATCAAGTTTATCTTTCATCTTGTCAACCTTTTCAATCTCACTTTCCGCTTCCTTCAAAGTGGAAATAATCTTGAAATAGTCGCCCACCAAAAAGCCATTATCTTTCAAAAATTCGTGCATTTCTTTTTGACTGGAAAATTTTTTACCATCAGCAAGAAGAATGGAATAGCAAAACCAATCCAAATTTCGTTTTGCCGTTTCTTTTGTGTCAAGATTACGAATTGCTCCTGCCACACCATTTCTTGGATTTTTAAGTTTTTCAGTTGCTGTTTTGTTATACTTTTCAAACGCTTTTTGTGTCATCATTCCTTCGCCCTGAACAATAAGGCGGTTTTTGAACGGAATGGAAAGCGGCACGCTCTTGATGGTTTTAACTTGCGCTGTGACATCTTCACCAATCTCACCATTTCCACGAGTGGTCGCTCTTACATATTCACCATTTTCATACTCCACAACAACCGTCAATCCGTCAAACTTATATTCCAAACTGAAAGTCGGATTTTGTTGAAATTTTGCCATATCACTCATAAATTTCCCCAAATCTTCAAAATCGCGAACTTTGTTCATTGAATACAAGCGAACTTCGTGCTTATGCTTTTGAAATTTGTCCAAAATTTCTCCGCCCACTCTTTGTGTTGGCGAATTTGGCAAAATTATGCCCATCTCTTTTTCAAGGTCGACAAGTTCATAGTAAAGTTTGTCATATTCTTTGTCTGAAATGGTTGGATTGTCCAAAACATAATAATTATAGTTATGTTTGTTTAACTCTTCAACCAAAAACTCCATTCTCTCTTTTTTAGTCATCTTCACTCACCTTTTCTAAATTTGCAATGTTGAGCATTAACTCCTTCACACCAATCGAAAATTTGATTTTTCCAACCAACCCGTCATCAGATATGTCCAAAATGACACCTTCGCCAAATCTCGAATGGAAGACTTTGTCGCCACTTTTGAAACCAGAATCAAATTCTTCCTTCTCATCAAGGAAAAAATCATCTTTTTTCTTGGCACTTACGCTTGGTTTTTTGATGTCCACAATGTTCAACTCTCTCAAAAAACGACTTTCTGTTTCATAGTTACTTTTGCCATACATAAATCTTTTTATCGCTCGTGTGAGATAAATTCTCTCTTCTGCACGCGTGATTGCCACATACATCAGCCGTCTTTCTTCTTCCATTTCACTGTGACTATTGAGCGCTCGCGACAAAGGGAAAAGGCCTTCTTCAAGTGCGACAACAAAAACCACCTTGAACTCCAACCCTTTGACAGCGTGGATTGTTGCAATGTTCACCTGCCCATTCTTTTCAATATCATCTTGGTCGGAGCGAAGCATAATGCTTGCAAGATAATCTGCAAAATTTGGATTTTCATTTTCGTCTTCATATTCTTTCAGCGAAGTTAAAAAACTGTCAATGTTTGAAAGTCTGTTGATGCTGTCTTCATCTTTCCCTTGATAGTATTTGTCAATTTGAAAGTCAGTCACCATTTTTTTGACAAATTCATTCATTTTCAAACTGTCCATTTTATCACTCAAATTTTTGAAAGTTTCCACAAAATTTTTAAGTTTGGAATAATATTTACTAAACTCAAATCTTGGAGAAAGCAAATAGCTTAAAAGTGATTCATCTTTTGCTTCTTCTTTCAAGTTGGCAATGGCAACTTCACCAATCTTTCGGCTTGGCAAATTTATGATTTTGAGAAGGGAAATTTCATCCTTTTTGTTTATGAAAATGGAAAGATATGCAATCAGCACTTTGATTTCCGCTCTTTCAAAGAATTTTTGTCCGCCATATAATCTGTATGGAATATTTTGCGACAAAAGTCCTTCTTCAATCGGACGCGAAAGAGCGTTTATTCTCATAAGGATGGCAATATCATCATAGGAATAACCTTCACTTGCCAATTCTTCAATTTCTCTGGCAAGGAAATTGGCTTCATCTCGCTCATCAAAAGCCGTGTATATAACCGGCGGAACACCCATATCTTTTTCCGTCCAAAGTTTCTTTTCAAGACGCTCATTATTGTTGGAAATAACATTGTTTGCAAGGTTTAAAATATTTTTTGAAGAGCGATAATTTCTTTCAAGTTTGAAAACTTTGACAGAAGGAAAATCATCTCGCAAATTGAATATGTTTTTAAAATTTGCACCACGCCAAGAATATATACACTGGTCTTCATCACCCACCACAAAGAGATTGTGGTGAAAAGATGTGAGAAGTTTGATGAGTTTGTATTGCACCAAGTTTGTGTCTTGAAATTCATCAACCAAAATATATTTGAAACGCTCGGCATAATATGCCAAAACATTTGGAAAATTGTTGAAAAGAAAAAGGGTTTTATTTAAAAGGTCATCAAAGTCAAGAGAATTGTTTTCAAACAATTTCTTTTCATAACTGTATATCGCGTTTTTATATTTCAACAAATTTTCTTTGTTTCCAAATTGCACAAGTGATGAAAAATATTCTTCGATGTCCATCCCCTTGTTTTTGATGTTGTCAAGGTGATGTTCCACTTTTTCAATGTCATCTTCAATTCCCAATGTTTTGCAAATCTCTTTCAAAATTTTTTCTCTGTCATTTTCGTCAATAATTGTGAAATTTCTGTCATAGCCACGAATATTTTCAATGTCCCGCCTTAATATTCTCACACACATTGAGTGAAAGGTGAAAACCCAAACATTTGAAACACCCATCTCTTCAATTCTTTCTTTCATTTCATTGGTGGCTTTGTTGGTGAAAGTTATGGCAAGAATGTTATATGGCGAAACACCTTTGTCAAGCACAAGATGACAAATCCGATGAGTTAAAAGACGGGTTTTTCCGCTTCCAGCGCCTGCTGTCACCAAAACCACACCATCCAATTCTTTCAAAGCATTTTTTTGTTCATCATTAAGAGAGTTGATATCAAATTTGTTCATAAAAGTATTTTATCACACCTTAAAAATTTTTCCAAGCAAAAAAGAAATTTAATATTGACAATCAACAGTTTGTGTGGTAGAATTTTCTAAAAGAAGGTTTATTATGGCTGAAAAATTTGTGAAAGACAAAGAACAATTAAAAGAAATTTATGAATTCTATAATCGCATCAACACAGAATATGAAAATTTGATTGATGATTTTTATATCTATTCTCGCTTTATTATTGACAAACTGACACTGCTTATGGAATGCTTTTACAATCGATTTGAAGAGTCTGCCAAAGTTGGCGATATCATCATCAATCCATATTTATATTATGACAAAATATCTGATGCCATATTCAGTGACGGACTTTTGCCAGCAATTGGAAATGCCAAACAAAATGTCAACCAAATGGCAATGGGTGCAAAAATTGAATTAGACAATGAAAATATGAGTTTGGACGCCAAAGTGCTTCGCCTTATCACAGAAAAAAGATTGGAAAAAATGAAGTTTAATGACAAAATCAATGACCTTAAACTCCAAAAATTTGAATATAAACACTGTGGCAAACAAAGCATTGTCACTGACAGCAACAAAATCTATGACCTTGCCAAAATATCCGAGGAGTTTGAAGGTTTATACAGTCAACTCTATGAGATTTATGGCAGAGTTGTCGGTCGCGGGCTTCATTATATATACAAGGACATCAAAGAACATATGTATGACCATCAAGGTAACGAAAAATTGGAAACAGTGATTGCCTTGAACCCAAATTTCAAATTCAATCCAATGAAAGATTTTCGTCAAATCGCTTTGAAGGCATATGAATTCAACATTGTGAAAGACGCCAAAGAAAAATTCTCGAAATTAAGCGATGGGCTTTATAAAGAATATGCATACAATGTGTTTAAAGAAAAATAAAAGCATCTATTTCCTAGATGCCTTTTTTTAATTTTCTTTTCTAAATTTTGAGTATTTTTGGAAATCGCTGTCCGTGAAACTGTCAGCAAGATTTTTCAGCATTTCTTTTTGAATTTTGTTCAAATTCTTTGGTGGTTCACTTTTAAGTGTGACAAGAAGGTCGCCATATTGGTCTTTATTCAAAACCTTGACACCTTTGCCTTTAAGTCGCATAACCGTTCCGCTCGGTGTTCCTTCTTTGATATCCAAAACAAATTTTCCTTTTGAAAGTGGAATCTCCACTTTGCCACCCAAAAGCATTGTGGTGAACGGAAGGTATAGGTCATACATAAGATTAAAGCCGTCACGCTTGAAAAGTTTGTGTGGCAAAACTGTCATTTTAATGTTCAAGTCGCCACTCACTCCTTGCCCAAGTGGAGAATTTCCTTCACCACGCATACGAAGAGTTTGACCATCATCGATACCTGCTGGAATTTTGACAATGATTTGTCTTTGAACTTTTTTGAAACCTTTGCCATTGCAACTGTCACATTTTTCTTTGATAATTTTGCCCAAGCCACCACAACGCGGACAAGCGGTTTCTCTTATGCTTGTGCCGAACATTGTGTTTTGTTGAATTCGCACTCTCCCTGCCCCATTACAATCTGGACAAGTCGAAAACGCTGTGCCATTTTTTGCTCCCGTTCCATTGCAACTTTCACACGCTTCCACTTTGTTTATGGTGATATTTTTCTCACAACCAAAAATTGCTTCTTCAAAAGAAAGTTTCATTGCAAGATTAATATCTTCTCCGCGCATTCTGCGAGTTTTTGTTTCACCGCCACCAAATGCAGAAAATATATCAGAAAATATGTCCGAAAATCCACCGCCAAAACCACTGAAGCCACCACCACCGAAGAAGTCCGAAAATCCACCTTGTCCGCCTTGGAATTGTGGACCATCAGCAGAACCAAATTGGTCATAATTTGCTCGCTTTTTATCGTCTCCCAAAACTTCATACGCCTCGTTGATTTCCTTAAATTTTTCTGCCGCTTCCGGTGCTTTGTTTAGGTCTGGGTGGTATTTTTTGGCGAGCCTACGATATGCCGACTTAATCTCATCAGCACTCGCATTCTTTTCCACACCCAAAATTTTATAATAATCTTTTCCTGCCATAATCTTCCTTTTTGTCGTTATTAACTACACATAAATTCGCAATGTTTTTTAACTTTTATAGTTCCAAAATCACAAAACTGACACTCTTTGTTATATGTTTTTTGTCCTAATTATTCCAATTTTGTGCCAGAAAGTTTTAATCTACTTATTTGTTATCGTCATCAACGACAACTTCTGGGTCAGAGCCATCATTGTTTCCGCCTTGACCGTTTTGTCCATTATTGCCGTTAGGATTTTGTGACTGATACATCTTTGAAACAATGCCGTTTGAAGCGTTTGTGAGTTCGTCAATCGCTTTTTTAACAACTTCAATATCATCACTTTCAAAATCTTTCTTTGCTTTTTCAATGGCATCAGTAAGTTTTTTCTTGTCGTCTTCAGAAATCTTATCGCCACTGTCTTTCAAAAGTTTTTCGAGACCATAAACAAGGTTATCGCCTTGATTCTTTGTTTCCACAAGTTCTTTATGTTTCTTATCTTCTTCTGCGTGTTGTTCTGCTTCTTTGATTGCAGCTTGAATATCTTCTTCTTTCAAGTTAGATGAAGCAGTGATTGTGATGTTTTGCTCCTTGTTTGTTCCAAGGTCTTTTGCAGAAACTTTGACAATTCCGTTTGCATCAATATCGAAAGTAACTTCGATTTGTGGCACGCCTCTTGGTGCTGGTGGAATGTCAGAAAGTTGGAATCTTCCAAGAGTTTTGTTTTGAGCAGCAAACTCTCTTTCACCTTGAAGAACGTGAATATCAACTGCTGGTTGATTGTCAGTTGCTGTTGAGAAAACTTGACTTTTCTTTGTTGGAATTGTGGTGTTTCTTTCAATAAGTTTTGTGAAAATACCACCCATTGTTTCAATTCCAAGAGAAAGTGGTGTGACATCAAGAAGAAGAACATCTTTGACATCTCCTGCAAGCACGCCCGCTTGAATTGCTGCACCGATTGCCACACATTCATCTGGATTAATACCCTTGTATGGTTCTTTGCCGGTGTATTCTTTCACTGCTTCCACAACTGCTGGAATACGAGTTGAACCGCCAACCAAAATCACTTTGTCAACTTGGTCTTTTGAAAGTTTTGCATCTTGAAGTGCTTTTTTCACGCAATCAATTGTTTCTTTCACCAAGTCTTCAGTGAGTTGGTCAAATTTTGCACGTGTAAGTTCAACTTCGAGGTGTTTTGGACCGTTTGCGTCAGCGGTAATAAATGGAAGAGAAACGGTTGTTTTTGGAGTTGCAGAAAGGTCAATTTTTGCTTTTTCTGCTGCTTCCTTCAATCTTTGCATTGCGAGTTTGTCTTTTGACAAATCCATTCCAGCATTATCTTTCTTGAATTCTTCCACCAAGAAATCGATGATTCTGTTATCAAAATCGTCACCACCAAGGCGAGTGTTACCATTTGTTGACAAAACTTCAAACACACTGTCGCCTATTTCCAAAATGGAAACATCGAATGTTCCACCGCCAAGGTCATACACCAAAATTTTTTGGTTTTGGTTTTCGCCTTTATCTAGTCCGTAAGCAAGAGCAGCAGCAGTTGGTTCGTTGATAATACGAAGAACATCAAGTCCAGCAATGCGTCCTGCATCTTTTGTTGCCTGACGCTGACTGTCGTTAAAGTATGCCGGCACTGTGATGACTGCTTGAGTTACCTTTTCGCCAAGATAACTTTCAGCGTCTTGTTTAAGTTTTGACAAAATCATAGCAGAAATTTCTTGTGGAGAATATTCCTTTCCGTTAAGTTTTGCCTTATAGTTTGTTCCCATCTCTCTTTTTATGGAGATAACTGTGTTTTCGTGGTTGACAATCGCTTGACGCTTTGCCACTTTTCCAACAAGTCTTTCTCCTTCTTTTGTGTAAGCGACAACGGATGGTGTTGTTCTGTCACCTTCTGCGTTGGCGATAACGGTTGGTTTTCCACCTTCCATCACAGCCACGCAAGAATTTGTTGTTCCTAAATCAATTCCGATAATTTTACTCATATTATTAAACCCCCTTTTTATTTACAATAACTTTTGAGTATCTTATAACTTTTCCGTTATATTTATATCCTGCTTGGTATTCTTCCAAGATGATATCTTCATCATAGTTTTCATCGTGCATAACAGCGATGACATCGTGCAGATTTGGGTCGAATTTCTGCCCAACAGCTTCAATTCTCTCCACATTAAGTTTTTCAAGAGTTGCAATGATTTTGTTTTCAATCATCTCCACACCTTGAAGAGTTTTTTCGTCTTGAATTGTCTTTTTTGCTTCCTTGAAGGTGTCAAGACAAGGAAGAAAAGCATCAATTACACTGATAACACCTTCCTGCCGTTCAAGAACAAGTTGGTCAGCCATACGCCGGCGATAATTTTCAAAATCTGCTTGAACGCGTTGTGCAAGAGCGAGATATTTGTCGGTCACCACTTCTTCATCATTTTGCTTTTCGTTTTCGCAAGAAGGGTTTTCGCACTCGCATTTTTTTTCTTTATTTTCATCACAAGAGCAATCTTCCTCGCAACAATGGCATTCATCACTTTCACATTTATGTTTTTTGCAACCGCATTTATGCTCTTTTTCATCGCAATTTTTGTCACAATGAGTTTCTTTTTGTTCTTCTTTTATATCTTCTTTTTTCATATTCCTTCCTTTTAACTATTGCTGGTTGTTGAGTTCATCAATAACCACTTTGAGTGCCGAAGCGATGCCAGAATAATCCATTTTTTGTGGTCCTATCACTCCGATTGAAGCAAGTTTGTTGCCACCCACAAGAATTGGTGCTTTGACAACTGAAACCCCATCTTCATCTTGAATATCCGCTGAAATCTTGTCTTCCGTCTTATCCAAAACTTCAATAAGTTCTTCTTCATCTGTCAACATTTTGACGATTTTTTTGGTTTCGCCTTCGTTCACATTATCCACAAACTTTGCCATTCCATCAGTTTGAACATTCAAAAGTTTTTGTTTGTTCATTTTGGAAAGTCCTTTGATGATATTGTTAACAACTTCTTGGAAGGCTTTTATCTCTCCACTCATCCCTTTCATATACTCATCAATATTTTCCAGCATAAACCCAAGCGTTTCGCCTTTAAAATATTTTGTGAGATAGTTTGAAGCATCTTGACAATTTTCCACAGTGGCAGAAATGTCCATATTTTCCGAAATGTAACCATAGTTTGTGCCGATAAGCACCATACACTTCTCTTCCAAAAGTGGAATTATCTTGAACTCTGTGAGAATGAGATTTTCAATGCCATTGAGCATCACAACAGTTGGATAGTTTGTCGCTTTGCTTATGATTTTGCCAATTTTTGATATCATCTCTGACAAACTTTGTGTGCGGTTCTCAATCACCTTTCTCACTTCTTCAAGTTCACGATTTGTCGCCTTGACATCTTTTAAAAGATTTTCAACATAGAAACGATATCCTTGTGCAGTTGGCACTCTCCCGCCAGAAGTGTGGAGTTGTTTCAAAAACCCCATCGCCTCCAAAGCATTTAACTCGTTTCTTAATGTTGCCGTGGACACATCAAGTTTGGTTTTGTCTTTCACAGAAAGTGAAGTGATTGGTGAAGCATCTTTGATGAATTCTTCAACAGCAATATTGAGAATTTTGATTTTTCTTTCCGAAAGTTCCATAATCACCCCTATTTTCAAGGTTGCTAGCACTCTCGACTTTCAAGTGCTAACACTATTATATGCACAAAAATAAAAAAAGTCAACTGAATTTGCCAACTTTTTTTAATTTTTTTGTTTTTCTTTTTCATTCAAGATTTGCCAGCGTGCTTTCTTTCTCATACAAACTTTTATATTCTCGACAACTCTTCAACAGTTCTCGGTGTTTTCCGCTCGTCACGATGCGACCATCTTTCATCAAAAATATCTCATCTGCATCGACAATTGTTGACAGACGATGCGCCACGATAATCACAATTTTCTCACGCGTGATACCATCGATGACTTCTTTGATTTTGCTTTGGTTTTCATTGTCAAGTGCACTTGTTGTTTCATCAAAAATAAAGATTGGACTGTTTTTCAAAAAGGCTCTTGCAATGGCAAGGCGTTGCTTTTGTCCGCCTGAAAGTTTTGTGCCGTTTTCGCCGAGCAAAGTGTCAAATTTGTCCGGCAATTGCATTATATAATCATATATTTGTGCTTTTTTGCAAGCCAATTCAATTTGTTTTTTGCTCGCTTTTGGATTGAATATTCGAAGATTGTCATAGACACTGAAATTGAAAATATATGGGTCTTGCGGAACGATTGTTATTGTGTTGCGAAGGGTCTCACGAGAAAAATCATTGATATCATTCCCACCAATAAAAATTTTGGAATTTTCAACTTCATATGATTTGTTGAGAAGTTTCAAAACTGTGCTTTTCCCTTCCCCGCTCGCTCCAATGATGGCAATTTTTTTGCCACTTTCAATTTTGATGCTGAAATCCTTGAGAATATTTTTGTGGTTATCATATGAGAAAGTCAAACCCTTGATTTCAATATCCGGCTTTTTTGGTAATTTTTTGAATTTGTCCTTTGCTGGGAAATTTTCAAATCCTTCTTCCCAACCATCAATAACCTTGAAGATTCTTTCGGCAAAAAGTTCCCCGTCTTTCACCTTTTCCCAACTGCTCATAAACCAATCGACAATGCTGACGATGTCTTGGCGGAAAATGAAGATGGTGAACGCAATCGCAAATGTCGTCAAATTGAAATGTATGAGAAGCAGTGCCAACGGAATATACAAAAACGCCATAATATGTTTTGTTATTTCTGTGATTCGATATAACTTATATTGTTTTGAGCCAAATTTAAAGTCAAGTTTTTCAAGTTCACACAAAGCTCTGTCATTCTTTTCCATTATGGAGTCTTGAATGTTGTAGTTTTTTATATCTCTGACACCGCGTATGGTTTCGTTGACAAGTCCAATATTCTTGTCTTCAGAAATTTTGAGTTCGCGTTGGTCTTTCATTCTTGCCTTAATTCGAAGATTATAGGTCGCACAAACCAAAACAAACTCCAAAATACAATAAAAACCAAGGATATAATTGGCGATAAAAATATAGACCAAAATGGCAAGTTTTGTGACCATACTCATAAACATATCAATAATCAAATTATATATGTTTGCAAGAGAAGATGTGTCAGCACTGACAATTTGCAAAAGTTGACCACTGCTGTTAAGGTCAAAATTTCTCACTTTCAAATTCAAAGTGTTGAAAACTGTGTTGAAACGAATATCCTTTGTCACCTTCGCTTTGAGTTTGAAGGCAAAATTTCCCCATAAAAAATAAAAAACAACGGAATGCCCGAGTTTGAAAGCAAGAAGCATAAGAGCGTAATAAAGAAGCATTTTGGCATCGCCCGAAGTGAAAGCTGTGATTGTTTTTTCAGTAAAGTATGGGACAAAAGAATATAAGATTGCTGTCATAACACAGCAAATAATGGTTATTGACAAAAGCCCTTTATATGGCTTCAAATATTTTAATGAACGCAAAAAATAGCGTCCATTTTCTTTCTCTTTTGCTTTTCCCATATTTTTATATTAACACAAAATTTAAAATAAGTCCACAAAAACAGCATTTTTTCGCATTTTTGGTTAAAAAATAATCTCAAAAATCCAATTTTATGAGTTTTTGAGATTTATTTTTTTCTTATTAAAATTTTTTTATTTTTTCTTCTCCACTTCTTTTTCAAATCGAATTAAACAATCTTCAATGATCTCCTTGGCCTTGTTGTGGTCACCAATATCTTCCACTTGAACCGCCTTGTTTTCAAGTTGTTTGTATACCGAAAGAAAGTGCTTCAACTCGTCAAACATATGCTTTGGCAGTTTGGAAATGTCATCATATTCATTATACTGTGGGTCGCCAAAAGGGATGGCAATGATTTTTTCATCGTGTTGGTCGATATCAATCATTGTGACAACACCAATCGGATAACAACGCACAAGTGACAAGCGTGCAAGCGGTTGAGAACAGAGCACAAAAACATCAAGAGGGTCGCCATCTTCACTCAAAGTGAGTGGAATAAAGCCATAGTTCATCGGATAGTTCGTGCTTGTGAAAAGCACTCTGTCCAAAATCAAACAACCGGTTTCTTTGTCAAGTTCATACTTTGTTTTGTCACCTTGCTGAATTTCAATACACGCCAAAAAATCGTCTAAATTCACCCGCTTTTTGTCAACATCTTTCCAAATATTCATATAATCTCCTTTTTTTAGTATAACATAAAGGAAGAAAAATACAAAATGTTTGAAAAGAAAAAAGAGGATTTTTACTCCTCTTTCCTAGCGTATACTTATGCCATTTGTCGTTCCCACCGCAGTTGGATATGCTGGCAAGTCTTGAAGTCCCGGACATTGATTGCCACAAGCTTGTTGACAAGGTGGAATTGATGGGTAGCCATAACTTGGAACAAGCACATCAACAAGTGCGGAAACGCGAATTGTGATTTGCATACACCCCGTCACAGTGAAAATGTTTGGTGAAGTGAATGTCCCGATTTGGCTGGAAAATAATGCTGTTGCGGTGATGTTTATTGGTGTTGCTGATGGTTGCGGAACAAACAAAACCACCGCCTTGCTTGCCACAACAGTTGCCGTTGCCGTTCCAATAACTCCATTTGCGTCACGATATGTAACAGTGACTGGGATGGAGATATTCATTGTGACATTGGCATAGTTTGGTGCATTTTCCAATCTGTCAACCACAAGGTCAGTGATGGTTGCTGTGGTGTTTGGCGTGTTTTCTGCCGAAATGTATGTGAGTGGCAATGCTGGGTCTTGCGGAGTGAAATTGCTCACTTGCAAAATAATTCCACTTTCCGTGCTGGTGCTTTGGCAGGCATCAAAAATTTTTGTTGTTTGAATTAAAATTTTCTCACAGATACCATTCAAAGGAT
This sequence comes from uncultured Clostridia bacterium, assembly GCA_944377315.1. GTDB lineage: Bacteria > Bacillota > Clostridia > Christensenellales > UBA1242 > Caccovivens. Next base: position 3,494 of record CALWEM010000006.1, on the reverse strand, counting down.
TTCCACTAACCGACCCGGGTCTGTTTGGATTAGTGTTGTTGATATAAAAAGACATCTTTTTTAACCTCCTAGTTATAAGATATGCGATGAATTAAAAAATGTTGAAAAAAACAGTCAATGACTGTCCTTTTCTTCATTTTTATAGAATAGTTTTAAAAATGGCACCATAAAGCGTGGTGCTTTGACGCAAATTATCCTATAACTTTTTTTCTTTTCCTTTTCCATATTATGTTGTATGTCACAAAATTCACTCTTGCCACAAAATCTTGAAAATTAGGCAAAGTTTCCAGCAACAGCCCCTTCTCCACAAGCGACCACAAGTTGCTTCAAAGTGTTTGCGCGAATATCTCCACACGCAAAAACGCCTTTTACCGATGTTTCCATTCTGTCGTCTGTGAGAATATAACCTTGACCATCTAGTTCCAAAATACCCTTAAAGATTTCCGTTTGAGGCTTCTTGCCAAGTTCCACAAAAAGAGCCGAAGTTGGAATGATTTCCCCACCCTTTAACTCCACACTTTCCAATTTTTTGTCACCAATCAGTTTTTCAATCTGCACATTTGACAAAACTTCAATATTTTTCTTTGGGCAATGCTCTGCATATTTATTCATATTGCCACTGTCAAGAAGAAACACTTTCTCGCAAATGTCAGCAAGTTCAACCGCACCCAAAACTCCACTTCCATTTTTTGAAGCCACAGCAACGGTTTGACCTTGATAAAAATTCGCGTCACAAGTGACACAATAACTTGTTCCCCTGCCCAAAAACTCATCTTCATTTTTGCCCAGTTTGTTGTGAGAAAGCCCAGTGGCAATTATCACGCTTTTGGCAAAATATGACTGTTTTTTACCGACAAGTTTTTTGATATTCTCAAATTCGACATCAACAATTTCATCGGAAATAACTTCAATGGACAAACTTTCAATTTGCTTTTGAAAATTCTCCAAAAGTTCATAACCGGTTATTGAAGCATAGGACGGGAAATTTTCAATCTTCTCAATTTGAAATAATTGTCCGCCCAAAACATACGGTTCAATGATTGCCACGCTTTTGTTTCGGCGTTTGGCATAGATAGACGCGGTCATTCCAGCCACTCCGCCACCAATAATCAAAATATCATAAATTTTTTCTTTCATAGTTTTATTATATCACATTGAAATCAAAATTTCCAACTCCAATTCAAAAAAGTTTTTGTTGAAATGTTAGGCAAAAAACAAAAAAGATAGGCAAAAACCTATCTCTTTGAAAATTGTGGTGCTTTTCTTGCTTTTTTGAGACCATATTTTTTTCTTTCTTTCATTCTTGGGTCTCTTGTCAAGAAACCAGCCGATTTAAGTTCTGGTTTGTATGTTTCAGACACTTCCACAAGTGCTCTTGCAATGCCGTGACAGATTGCGCCTGCTTGGCCAGCAATACCACCGCCGTCAACATTGACAACAACATCAAACTTTGAAAGGGTGTCAGTGAGAACAAGTGGTTGTTTTGCAATCAAAATGAGAGTGTCGCGTTGAAGATAATCTTCAATTGGTCTGCCGTTAATTGTGATCACACCTGTTCCGCCACTGATAAGACGAACTCTTGCAATTGATTTTTTTCTTCTTCCTGTTGCGATTTGTGCATCGGTTTTGTTAATTTTCTTTGCCATTATTCTCTAACTCCTTTTAATGCAACTTGTTCTGGTTTTTGAGCTTCGTGCTTGTGGTCTGCATCTTTATATACGTGAAGACGAGTGAATTGTTTTCTTCCCATAGTGTTTTTTGGAAGCATACCCTTAACAGCGTGTTCAACAACCTTAATTGAATCGTTTGCCATCAAAGTTTTATAGTCCACAGTTTTGAGACCACCGACATAACCAGTGTGCCAACGAAGTTTCTTTTGTTCCAATTTTTTTCCAGTCAAGATAACTTTGTCAGAATTTGTGACAATCACAAAGTCACCAGTGTCCACGTGTGGTGTGTATATAGTTTTATTTTTACCTGTCAAAATGTCAGCAACTTGGCTTGCAAGGCGACCGAGTGGCATATTTGTTGCGTCAACAACATACCATTTTCTTTCAACTGTGACAGGATTTGCCATATAAGTTTTCATTTCAATCTCCTAAAAAAGTGTTAATTTTGGACATTTTATCTCCATAAAGGTGGATTATCGGGGCTAACAATAAAACGCCTTTATTAAAAAGACGCTTTTATTTTACTTATTTTTTCTTCATTTGTCAAGTGTTTAAAGGAAATATTTTAAAATATTTTAATAAGACACAGCAGTGTTTCCTTCTTTGACATTATGTAGGTTCATCGTGGCTGAAACAAGCCCATTATATGAGATAACTTTTTTGTATAACAAACTTTTCGCTTTTGCTGGGTCTTCTTCAACGCCACTGCCAGCGAGCAAATTGGTGATTTGGTCCATCATATCGCCTGAAATTTTGGTCATAATGTATTCCTGTTCTTTTTTGTTGGTCACGCCTTTAACTTTCTTGGCAAAACTTGTGCTGTCAAGGCTCATCAGTTGGTTTAATTTTTCCACAATTTCTTTGTCGCTTTTTGCTTCTTCACACACTTTGCGAACTTTTGGATGACACTCTTTCAAAATAAGACGCTCGGCATACTCTTTTGAAGTTTCGCCTTTTTCGACATTCGCTAAAAGTGACGAAAGTTTTTCTTTGAAAAAGAGTGGTAATTCCAATTTTTCATCCTTTTTCTTTTTTTCATCTTGCAAGATGAGTTGATTATACTTGCAAATCAAATACAAAAAGTTTGAAGCCACAATGTTTTCATCATTATATCTTCTTGTTACCTTAATCTTGCCATTTTCGTCAAAATCCACCAAATCATAAAGATACAAAAAGTTCATAATCCTCTCCTATGAAAAGTATAGCATAGAAAAAATGAATAAATCAACTAAATTTTGTATATTTATACAAATTAATTAGAGTGTTTTTCTCTCGCTCAAACTCCGCTTGCCAAAATCTAGAGAGTGACACGGTCACCCAGTCCGCGACTGGACTTTTATTGGATTGTTTGCGAGCATTTATTTTTCTCTCGCTTAAACTCCACTTGAAAGAATTTAGAAAGGGTTACGAACCCTCACACCGCGTGTGGTTTTTATTGGATTGTTTGTAAATATTTATTCTTTCTTATCGCTTAAACTCCACTTGGAAGAATTTAGAGAGTGCTACAAGCACGCGAGAGTTTTGACATTGACTGTCACACGAACACCCAAGATTTCACTCATCTTCATTTGTGTGCCGGTAACGCCACCCGCTGAAATGGTTTGAGCATTGTTTAGATTCGAACCAACATCGCGTGTCCAATAGAATAGATAGCCACCCAAGATATCAGCAACAAGGTCAGAAAACTCGGCTGACAAGTCGCCAAACACACTTTGAATTTCGCTTTCGCTTGAAACTCCCCGAGAAAGTTGAGAAGTTGTGTTTCCGCCAGAACCATTTGCATTCTTGAAATTCTTTAATTGAAATTCTGTATTTTGCGTGTAA
>CALWEM010000005.1 GCA_944377315.1 uncultured Clostridia bacterium | reverse complement strand
AAAAAGGATAAAGAAGTTTATGCTCTTCGTCCTATGACTTGTCCGTTCCAATATCAAGCATATTTAAACAAGGCTCGTTCATACAAAGATTTGCCATTGAGATATAATGAAACTTCCACTCTTTTTAGAAATGAAGCAAGTGGCGAAATGCACGGACTTATTCGTGTTAGACAATTTACTATAAGTGAAGGGCATTTAATGTGCACACCAGAACAACTTGAAAGTGAATTTAAAGGTTGTTTGGAACTTGCAACTTATATGCTTAAGACTTTAGGGCTTTACGAAGATGCATCATATAGATTTTCTCAGTGGGATCCTAATGATAAAGAAAAATATATTGGAACAAAAGAACAATGGGACGAAGCACAAAGTGCAATGGAAAAAATTTTAAAGGATTTAAATGTTCCTTATGAAATAGGTATTGGAGAAGCCGCTTTCTATGGTCCAAAACTTGATATTCAAATAAAAAATGTGTTTGGAAAAGAAGACACTTTAATCACAATTCAAATTGACCAAATGTTAGCTGAAAAATTTGGTATGGTTTATACTGACAAAGACGGAAACAAAAAGAACCCTTACATTATTCATAGAACTAGCATTGGTTGCTATGAAAGAACTCTTGCATATTTAATTGAAAAATATGCTGGGGCATTTCCACTTTGGCTTTCGCCTGAACAAGTGAGAGTTATGTCGCTAACTGAAAGAAACACTGATTATGTTGATAAAATTGTGGCAAAATTAAAACAAGAAGGTTTAAGAGTGGAAGCGGATAACCGCAATGAGAAAATTGGTTACAAAATTCGTGAAGCATTAAACGAAAAAGTGCCATATCTTATCATTGTTGGTGACGATGAAGAAAAGAATGGAACAATCTCTATTCGTGGACGCGGATTTGAAAGCAAGAGTGGGCTTAATTTGGACGATTTCATCATACGACTTAAAAATGAAATTGAAACCAAGAAAATTTGACACACATCGTGTGATTTTTGAATTTTGATTTTTATTAGGTTTATATAAAGAATGGTTGGGTGGGCGGACAAGACAGATTTTTCGCACTTTGAGCGAAAAATCTTGTTTTGTGCGAAGGCACAAAACGGGCGACAGAAGTCGCGTCTTGTCCGCCCGCAAACCAACAATCTTTCACCTTCCATCTTGACATATAAAAGAAGATATATTATAATTTATATATAAGCAAAGAAGAATAAAAAAGAGAAAAATGTCGACAGTGTAAAAATTCTTCAAATTTTGAGAATTTTGTGCTGATTTCGTTTGGCGAAAATAAAAAATTATGTTAAGATATAGGAGGTTCAAATGTCAATAGGAGAACTTGCAATGCCAATACTTGTCATTTTTATGACACTGTTTTTGGGATTTTATTTAAAATAAAAGGAGAATGAAATGGAAAGTTTATTGCTTGCCACAACTGAAAACATTGTGAATTATATTTTGATTGCAGTGGTTGTTTTGATGCTTATTGCGCTTCCAATTATGATGAATCAAAAAAACAAGCGTGAAACACAAAAAATTCAAGAGCAAACAAATTCACTTAAAGTGGGCGACAAAATTTTGACAACAAGCGGAGTTTATGGCACAATCACCGAACTCAAATTTGATGACGCTCAAAAACTTGTTGTGATTGAAACAGGCGGAAAAGAGAAAAGTTATATGACAATTGACGCTTATGCAATCTACACAGTTTTCAAAAGTGAAGAAGAATTAAGAAAAGAAGAACAAGCCAAACTTGAAGCGGAAAAGAAAGAAAAAGAGAAAAAAGAAGAAAAAACCGCTGAAGTTGAAGTGAAGGAAGAAAAGAAGGAAGAACAAAAAGACGAGAAAGAACCTTCCAAAGAAACAAAAAAAGCAAAAAAGAGTAAGTAATTTTGAAAAAGCATATTGACTCAATATGCTTTTTTTTGATGTCTATTCTTGTGGCAATCTGCCTTTTTCCGCTTTCTTGATTGCTTTTTGGTGACTTGGGTCGACAAGGTTAGTGCCGTGCATTTTGGAGTTTTTGAAATGTAAACATAGATGTCCACCCAAATCATTTTTCAAAATGTTTTCACCGTGCGGATAGCCACTCAAACTTGCACACACAAAAGTGTTGTCATTGAGAAGCAAAAAGACTGGGCGTCTTTCCCAAGACAACTCACCAAAAACTTCTTTGAGAAGAAGTGTGTTGTTTTTGTCAACAGTTTCAATTTCGGCGTGTCCAATCCCGCCAGTTCTTTGCACCAAAATTTCAATTCCGCTTTCAAGGTCGACAAGTTTGTATTCTTTTCCAATTTCCATCAAGGAATCCATAATTTTCCAGTCGACACTCAAAATTTTTGGTTCTGCATTTTTTTGAACGAGCAATTCCGTTTCAAAAGTGTTGTTGATGTCATATATATTCTTGCTTGTCACATTTGTGTATGATGAAAAAATTGGGTAGGGGAACAGCCCAGCAAAAATTCCCATTGAAAAAAGGAAAATAAAAAGATAGACAACCATTTTTCTTTGCATATTTTTAGGATGTTTAAATTGAAGATAAATATTCCAATTATATTTTTTGAAAAAGCAAGGAAATTTATATTTTTTCAAAAAATTTATGCGAATTTGTTTGGTAATTTACTCAAAAAGATTTATAATAATTTTATAGGATTTTTCAAGGAGATAATATGAAAAAGTTTTTGATTTCTCTTTTTTCAATGCTATTTCTTTTAACCGCAACCGTCACTGGTGGCGTTTTATTATATGAAACCAACTTCGAACAAGCGGGGGGGGGAATTCGCAAAATGATGATGCCGGCGAATTAATTTTCAAGGACGACACAACCTCATATGTCAAAGTGGATGAAATTTGGGATGCAAACACTTCCACTTTCAATCGAAACACACTTTCAAAATTATATAAATACATAACTGGAAATGAAAATGCTGGTGTTGACACCACAACTTTAAATAAAATAACCGAAATGGCGGAAGAAAAAACGACATCGGCAGACATACGAGCAAACGTGGTGGATGGCAAAACTTCATCACAAGATATCATTGTGCGTTTTGGCGGTCTTGACTGGCAAGTTGTTTATCTATCGCAAAATGACAGCGGTGACAATGTGCTAACATTGTGGCTTTCGTCAAGTTATCAAGAAGCGTGGATTTCAAGGTCGGCAACGGAAGGCGATTATTATGGTTTCATTGACGGCTCATTATATTCCGACTGGTCGGCAGACTGGGCAGATCAAAACGGAGGTTCATATCCCAGCAATTTCTATAGCACTTCATATATTCGTGCGGTGACACTTAATAACGGCGGAGAATTTTCCACTTCACGCGAAACACTTGAAAATGCCGAGCAAGACGAAAACAATGTTTTTGCCATTTTCACAATGGAAGAAGTGGAAGGAAGTGTGGCAAATTTCATTGTCAAGCCGATTGAAATGAGTTGGCAACAATATCAAAGTTGGGCAGAGGTTGATAACCTTGGACCAAAGGATTGGTATTATCCAAACGAAAGTATTTTTGACCCCGCAGAAGTGGGATTGGCAGGCGAGTGGGCAGAAAAAACTGTGGGGTTGCACGAGAGAACTGACAAAAGTTATATTCCGCTTTGGGGGAATGACAATCTTTGGATTCCAAGCGTTGCAGAAAGTGGTTATCATCAACAAATGCCTGGTATTTGGGAAACGCAAGAAACGCAAAGAAAGAATGTTTCTTCAACCGAAATTGTCAATTTGGGAGTTGGAAATAGCAATCAAAATTTTAACGAATATGTGAACAACTCCACTTGGTCGCGTGAAAGTGCTTATACTAATCTTACGCACGTGTATTATATTGATGCGTTTCTAGGAAGATGGAATCATAATATTGACACAAACAAATCTATTGCGGTTAAACCAGCCTTGCACTTGAACTTGGATTTGGCTTCATACAGTGCCGGCGTGGAGTCGACAATCACTTTGGATTTTGATGATGAGAGCGAAAATGAAGCGATTTATCAAATTTATCGTGA
>CALWEM010000004.1 GCA_944377315.1 uncultured Clostridia bacterium | reverse complement strand
TCACACGAGCACCTTTAGGAAGAAGAATAGGAAGTCCTTGACCGATATAGTCAACGGTTGTGAAAAATCCTAATTCTCTACCAAGTTTGTTATGGTCACGCTTTTTGGCTTCTTCTATCATTTGTATATGTTCATTAAGTTGTTTTTTGTCTGGATAGGCATAGGCATACACACGTTGGAGCATCTTGTTTTTTTCATTTCCACGCCAGTATGCACCATTAACTGCGTGAATTTTGTATGCATAATTTTGAAGATTTCTGGAACTTTCCACGTGAGGACCACGGCAAAGGTCAAAAAAGTCATCACCTGTATAGTATAACGACACTTCTTCTCCTTCTGGGAGTTCGTTGATGATTTCTGTTTTATACTCATTGTCTTTGAAAAGTTTTAATGCTTCTTCCTTTGAAACAACTTTTCTTTTGAAATCTTCGCCTTTATTTATTATCTCCTTCATTTTCTTTTCAATGGCAGGAAAATGGTCTGGTGTCAAGTTCTCGTCAAGGTCAATGTCATAATAAAAGCCGTCATCAATCGCAGGCCCGATTGTGAGTTTGGTTTTTGGATACAACGATGTGAGCGCTTTTGCCAAAATGTGAGCAAGCGAGTGTCTTGCTTTTTCAATTTCTTGTTCTTTGTTCTTTTCCATAATTATCTCCTTCTTAAAATAGATTTTTAAGGTTCGTTTAAGGAAAAATTGAAATAAAAAAATCCTTAAACAAACTTTAAGGACGATTTGAAAACCGCGGTTCCACCTTAATTGCAACAAACATTATATTTGTGCCACTTTCAAAAAGCATTTTCAAACATAGAAGTGGTTTCCTTTCAAAATATGCCAAAGTTTTTCACCAACCAACTTTTCTCTGTGCGCAGTCTTTTGAACCTACTTGTCTTCCACTAAATGCAATAATATTATATCACCCAAAAACTCTTTTTGTCAACAATTTATTAAAATTTAAAAAAAATTTACAAAAACGACAAAAAATAACAAATTACCTATTGACAAATAATATATATATGATATAATAAGCACTGCATTTTATTTTTAAAATCTTAAAAGGAGGAAAAAAAATGGAAAAAGAAGCAGTTTTTGAAGATTTCAAATTTGAAAAGGAAACAACAAAAAACGAAGTTGAGATAAACAAAGATTACGAACACACCATCAGTGCATTGAAAGTTTTGGCAACTCAAAGAAAAACCGACCTTATTTCAGTTCTTGTTGAAAAAGATGGCAATGAATTAATCAATTATCTTAATAAAACTGGTAAAAATTGTTTTGCAAAATTCCTTGGAAAATTCGTTAAGAAAAACGAAGAGAAAGCAAGAGAAATGTAAGAAAAGTCCAAATGTCAATTGGGCTTTTTTTATTTGCAAAAGTCAGCACCTTTTGTTTTCACACGCCAAATTTGTCGACTTTTTCAATGTTTTTTATATATGAAACATTGATTCGTTTTTCAAATATTTTTGACAAAAAGTTCACGGTTGGGTCTTCTTTGTCGCAAAACATATTGATTTTCTTTGGCGAAAGTTCAATGAGTGTGGAAACAAGTCCTTCTTTCGTCAAATTTTTGCAACTAATCTCATTTTCTGGAAGTTTGATTTCATAACCCTTTTCGTTCTCAAAAACAGAAATCTCATTCTCGCAAATTTCAAGATTATCAATCAAAAATTTGAGTAAATCGAAAAAAGGTTCTTCGCCGATGAGATATTCGCTGTTGTCATTTGCCAGCGTGATAAGTTCGTCCCACTTGTTTCTCAATGCAGACAGGCGAAATTCATAGAAACTGTCAAGATATAGCGTTTTTTCAAGTTGCAAATTTTTTGAAATAATATAGAAATCAGTTTCCTTGTCAAAATTAATAAGTGCCCGTTTGAAAGCGGTCAAGCTTATTTTTTCGTGCATCGGTAAAATCAAATGCCTTTCAAGGTATTGTTCTTTATAGAAATTTGAAATTGCTTTGATGATACAACTTTCCAAAAGGCGAGAAAAACGCACTTTTTCAATCAAAGGGCAAGCAAGAATAATATAAAAATTTCCAAACTCTTCATAACAAGTCACAACAGTGCCCAGCTCCTTTGTTTCCGCCTTCACAGTTTGGTAGACAAATTTTGCGATATCTTTTTTCCTTGTGGCAAGCATAAATTCCCACATACAAAACTCCTTACCAAACTATTTTATGCAAGCAAAACAAAAATACTCTAAAAATGTTTGCGAATTTTAATATTTCTTTTTAAATATTTGACTTTATTTGCAAAATTAAGATAAAATAAAAGAAAAAAAGGAGTGCGTGATGAAAACAAAATCCAAATCAAAAGCAATATTTTTTTTGTTGATAATATTACTCGTCCCAATCTTTCTCCTTTTTGGTTGTGATGAACTTGCCACATTTCGTATTGATTTGGTGGTTAATGACGGCAAATATGGCACTGTCTATGGTGACGGAACATACACTGAAAACGACACTGTCACCTTGGAAGCAAGAGGTTTTAACGGAAAAAGGTTCATCGCTTGGGTTTATCAAGACAAATTTATCATAAACTCCGACTCGACTTATAATGTTTATATGAGTGAAGACGGACTTCACAGCACTCTCACTTTCACAGCAACAAAAGAAACTTGTGACAAATACACTGCGGTCTTTGAAGATGATTCACAACAATTCTACACACTTTCTTCCTACAAATTCACCACCGACTTGGCAAGTCCTGACGCTCTCCCAGAAGAAGCAACAAGAACATTGATAACTGGCGGTTCTCTCCAAATTATGATTGGAGAAAATCAAACTGCATTTCGAGATGTTGCACAAATCACAAACGATTTCCGCGATAGAGTGAAAATGCCGATTGAAAGTGTGTCGCAAGTTATGCATTTGTCATACACATCAAACTACTATGTTCGTTTCAATCTTTCTTCAGGAAGCGGTCAAGCACAACTCAAAACTGTGAAAGTGACGCTTGGTGAAAATAATGTTGAAAATGGCGTGGAAGTGAAATTTAATAAAGATAAAACGCTTGACTTAATATACACCTTTGAAATAATCGAAACAGTGGAAGAAGAACAAGTTGTTGAAGAAATTTCTTTGGTTATCACCTTTTCACCAATTTCCTATGTTGAAAAAGTTGAAGAAGTGATTTAAAGAAAAAACAATTTCAAAAAATATTGGACAAAAAAGAATGGTTGTTTTCACCATTCTTTTTCTTTTCTATTTTTCCATATATTGTGTGGTATGCAACAAAAATTCTGCATACTACAACAATATATATTCGACTTTTTTGAGATACAAGCCATTCGGTGGCATCGTTTTGCCAAGATATTTTCGCTCGCCACTTTCAAGTGCTTTCACAATTCCTTCTTCTGTCACCTTTTGAATCTCCAAAAGCGTGCCAACAATAATTCTCACCATATTATACAAAAATCCATTTCCAGTAATTTCAAAAGTGAGAGAATTTCCCGCTTTTTTTATCGCAATCGCATATATCTCTCTTTCAAAGTTTGTCACATTTGTGTGCGAAGAACAAAAACCTTTGAAATTATGTCTTCCAAGAAGCAAAGCGGACGCCTTTTTCATTCGCTCAAAATTAATTTCAAATGGATAATGCGTGACAAGTTGGTGGTTTAACGCTTTTCGCGTTTTTGACAAGTCCACGCGATAGAGATATGTTTTTCGCTTGGCTTGAAATCTTGGATGGAAAGAAGCTGGAACAATTTTCACTTTTTTTATCACCACATCATCACTCAAAAGTTTGTTTAAGGCAACTTTAAAGTTCTGAAGCGGAATTCGACTTTCAATCTCCACAGTTGCCACCTGATTTAATGCGTGCACGCCTTTGTCTGTTCGCCCACTTCCTTCAACAATGCATTTTTCGCCAAGAAGTTGCCATATTTTCTCTTCAATTTCACCTTGAATGGTGCGCTTTCCTTTCTGCTTTTGCCAGCCATAGAACTCTGCACCATTATATTCAATCACCATCAAAATTTTTCTTTTCATAGTTTGATTATACAATAAAATTTCAAAATTTCAAAAAAAATAACAATAATTCAAGGTTTAATTTTCTTCAAAATCAGAAAAATTCAAAATAAAAGGAAAAAAGAATGATATTTGTTGACAAAAATTTTCTAAAACACTAAAATTATTTTATGAGTTTAATATATTTTATATATTAAAAAATTAATTTTAAGGAGTTCTTATGAAAAAAACTATTGACGGAAACACCGCCACAAGCATGGTGGCATACAAACTTTCGGAAGTGATACCAATCTATCCAATCACACCTTCTTCGCCAATGGCTGAATATTGCGATGGCGAGTTAAGCAAAGGCAAATTAAATATTTTTGGCAAACAACCAATTTTGGTGGAAATGCAGTCAGAAGGTGGTGCTTCTGGTGCACTTCACGGAAGCTTGTCGACTGGTGCTCTTTCCACAACTTTCACTTCAAGTCAAGGACTTCTTTTGATGATACCAAATTTGTATAAACTTGCCGGCGAACATCTGCCAGCTGTTTTTCACGTGGCAGCAAGAACAGTTGCAACTCACGCTCTGTCCATTTTTGGCGACCACAGTGATGTTATGGCAATACGCCAAACTGGTGCCATACTTTTGTCGTCCAACTCCGTTCAAGAAGCACACGATTTTGCTCTCATTGCACACATTTTGGCACTCAAAACTTCTCTCCCAGTCGTGCATTTCTTTGACGGATTTCGAACATCACACGAGATTCAAAAAATTGAAATTATTGACGATGAAATGATTAAACAACTTTTGCCAGTCAAAGAAATTGAAGAATTCAAAAAACAAGCAATGAGTTCACTTTCTCCATATCAAAAAGGTTCTGCACAAAATCCAGATGTCTTTTTCCAAAATCGCGAATTGAGCGCTCCAACATATTTGAAAGTTTATAAAACTCTGAAAGAAATTCTTAATGAGTTCAAAAAAGTGGTTGGAAGGTCATATTCTCCATTTGAATATTTTGGCAGTAAAGATGCCGAGAAAATCATTGTGAGTATGGGTTCATCTTGCGAAACAGTGGAAGAAGTTTTGATGGACAAAAAATTCAAGGATGTTGGACTTGTCAAGGTTCATTTATATCGCCCATTCGAATATGAAGAATTCAAAAAAGTGTTGCCAAAAACCACAAAAATTGTCACCACGCTGGACAGAACACGCGAATTTGGTGCCTATGACCCGCTCTATCTTGATGTTTCAACCGCACTGAAAGGAACAAACATTGAGGTTATCGGCGGAAGATATGGACTTGGCGGAAAAGATTTCACAACAGAAATGGTGGTTTCTGTTATTGAAAATTTCAACAAAAAGAAAAATTCTTTCACTGTTGGAATATGCGATAATGTTTCAAATTCTTCATTGGAAATTTCAAATTATTTGCCAAAAACCAAAAATTTTGAAATGAAGTTCTATGGTCTAGGCTCGGACGGCACGGTTTCAGCAAGCAAAAGCACCATCAAAATTTTGGGTGAAGAACTCGACAAATATGTGCAAGGATATTTTGAATATGACAGTAAAAAGTCTGGCAGTTTGACAAAATCACATATTCGTGTGAGCGACAAGCCAATTCACAGCACATATCTTGTTAAAAATGCCGACATAATAACCATCAACAACTTCTCCTTTGTTCACAGATATGATTGCCTTGACGGATTGAAAGATAAGGGTGTGGTTTTGATAAACTCCATTTTTAGTGCTGACGAAATTGACAAAGTTTTACCAAATTCATACAAGAAAACTTTGCAAGAAAAGAAAGCCAAACTCTATGTCATCAATGCACAAAAAATCAGTGAAGAAGTTGGGTTGGGCAATAAAATCAACATCATTATGCAAACTGCACTCTTCAAAGCGTCCAAAATCATCGATTTTGAAACAGCATATGAAGAAATCAAAAAATATGTCAAACTAACCTACGGCAAGAAAGGGCAAAAAGTTGTTAACAAAAACTTCAAGGCAATGGAAAACGCCAAAAACAAAATTGAAGAAGTCAATATTTCAAAATTCACTTTCAAAGAAGAAAAATTGCAAGAAAAGAATTTCAATGACACCTTCTATCAAAATATTATGAAAAAAATTGAAAGATTGAAGGGCGATGAAATTGAAGTTTCCAAATTTGACAAAAGTGGCAAAGTCCCACAAGGAACAGCCGATTTTGAAAAACGCGGTTTTGCCAGCCATTTGCCAAAATATCTCCCAAAAAACTGCATACAATGCGGTCAATGCATTCTCTCCTGCCCGCATAACGCCATCAAGGTCGTTCTTGTGAAGGCGGAAACAATGGAAGAAGTGGAATTTTCCAAGGCACTGGGAATGAATGGCTATCTATATCGCGTCCAAGTGTCGCCAGAAGATTGCACTGGCTGTGGCGTTTGTGCCAATGTTTGTCCTGCACCAAACAAAGCCCTTGAAATGCGGATGGCGAACGAAATTATGGAAGAAGAAAAGAAAAATTATTATTTCTGCCGTAACCTTAAAACCGAGAAAAACACTCCATTTTCCACTGATATGCCAAAAGGCTTACAATTCAAGGATTGTTATTTTGGTTTTTCTGGTGCTTGTGGTGGCTGTGGCGAAACACCATATATCAAACTTGCCACAATGCTTTTTGGTGAAAAAATGCTGATTGCAAACGCCACTGGCTGTTCAAGTATCTATGGTGGTTCTTATCCTTCTTGTCCATACTTCAAAGATGAAAACGGCAAAGGTCCAGCGTGGGCAAACAGTTTGTTTGAAGACAATGCTGAATTTGGTCTGGGAATGAAACTGGGCACATATTTCACAAATCCTAACCAAAGTGTTTGGATTATCGGTGGTGACGGCTGGGCATACGATATTGGCTATGGCGGACTCGACCACGTTTTGAACAGCAACGAGAATGTCAATATTTTGGTGCTGGACACAGAAGTATATTCCAACACTGGCGGTCAAGCAAGCAAGTCCACACCACGCGGTGCAATGGTGAAATTTGCAAGTGCTGGAAAGAAAACCAAGAAAAAAGATTTGGTTTCCATTGCCATTGCTTCCAAAAACTGCTATGTCGCCCAAGTGAGTTTGGGTGCAAATATGGTTCAATGCATAAAAGCATTCAAGGAAGCGGAAGCCTACAATGGTCCAAGCATCATTGTTTGCTATTGTCCTTGCGTTAATCACGGTTTTGATATGTCCAAAACAATGGAAGAGATGAAAAAGGCGGTTGAGTGCGGTTATTGGTCACTTGTTCGATATAACCCACTTGAAAACAAGGTCCACATTGATTCCACTTCTGATTTTTCAAAATATGAAAATTATCTTGACGGCGAAACAAGATTTTCAGCCATAAAAGAGTTGAAAAAAGATGAAGCCGAAGAGATTATTGAAAAGAGTAGGAATGACGCAATCACAAGAATTAACACTCTTAAAGCCTTCAACAATGAAGAAAAGTAAAGAAATTTTGTTAATTCAACAAACTGATTGACAATTTTGAATAAATATTGTAAAATCAAAATATATTGTTATTAAACTATCACAAATAGATAAATTTTGAAAGGAAAAAGTTATGGAAGATATTTTTAAGTCTTGGCTTGTTGAAACACCAATCGCTCATCGTGGGCTTCACGACAAAAATATACCTGAAAATTCACTTGGCGCATTTGCAAAGGCAATCGAAAAGGGATATGCCATTGAACTTGATGTCCAACTTTTGTCAGACGGAACTGTTGCGGTTTTTCACGATAATTCTTTGTCAAGAATGACCGGAAATGATGGTTACATCAAATTTCTCAACAAAAACGATTTGAAAGTTTTGAAACTCAAAGGAACAAAGGAACATATTCCAACTTTGGAAGAAGTTTTGAAATTGGTGGACGGCAGAACTCCACTCCTTATTGAAATCAAAAATTCTTCAACAAAAGTTGGAGTTTTGGAACAAAAAGTGATTGACCTTCTCAAAAACTATGACGGCGAATTTGCAGTGCAATCTTTCAATCCATTTTCTTTGCAATATTTCAAAAATCACGCACCAAACATTTTGCGTGGTCAACTTTCAGGTTCTTTCAAAGGCGAAAAACTTGCGTGGTATAAAAAATTCTTGTTGAAGAGAATGGCATTCAACAAATCAGCAAGTAACCCAAACTTCATTTCATATGAATACTCAATGCTTCCAAATCGATATGTCAAAAAATTCAAAGATATTCCCCTTCTTGCTTGGACAGTTGGAAGCAAGGAAGAGTATTTGAAGGTTGTCAAACATTGCGACAATATAATTTTTGAAGATTTCATTCCAGAAATTTAGAATAAAAAATATAAAAAAAGTGATGTTATAATAGCCCATAAGGCAATTTTATAACATCATTTTTTAATATCACACCAACACAATCTTAAATCTTACGCCAATTTTTTGCTCACACTTATTCCATCACCAATATCATAAATTTGGGTTTCAAAATCCGGGTCGGACTGAATTTCGGAAATAAATTTACGCAAATTATTGACAATTGAGCGATGTTTGTGTGGAATTTTTCCTTCCATTTTAACCATTCCGTGAAAATAGACATTGTCAGCGACCAAAATCCCTTCAACAGAAAGAAGTTGCTTCAGAATTGGCAAATATCTGATATATTGCCCCTTTGGACCATCCAAAAAGATGAAGTCATATTTTTCCTTTTCTTCCAACCTTTCTTCAATAAAATCCTTGGCATCTTTGCAAAAGACTGTCACTCTGTCACCAAATTCTTTCAAATTTTCACGCGCCAATTTAGCATTTTCTTCATTAATTTCCACCGTTTCAAGTGAAGCGTTTTGTGAAGTCGAGAGAAAGATTGACGCAGAATAGCCGATATATGTTCCAATTTCCAAACCTTTTTTTGGTTGGTTTTTCTTTATTATTTCATAGAGAAAAGATATGCTCTCATCGCGAAGAATGGGAACATACTCATCTTTATTAAACCCAACAAAATTTTCCTTCTTTTCCATAATTTTCTTCTAATTCAAAAGCACAATTGACAAAACCATTGGACGGCGTTTTGTTCTTTTGAAAATAAAGTTTGAAACATTGCGTCTCAATGTGTTACGAATAACAGTGGCATCCGCTCCACGCAAATCTTGCTCTTTCAAAGAAGCAATAATCATATTTTTTGCATCTTGCACGAACGCTTCCGCCTCGTCTTGATAAACCACACCACGAGTGATAATGAATGGGTCGCTCGCCACACTGCCGGAAACATTATTGATATTGACAATAACAACGCAAATTCCGTCTTCTGAAAGCTGTTTTCTTTCTCGAAGAACATTGCTGTCCATATCACCAATGCCATATCCGTCAATAAGGCGTTGACCTGCTGTGACCACACCGGATTTTTTCATCCCATTTGGAGATAATTCCACTTGCATACCCAAAGTTGGCAAAATGATATTTCTCTCTTCCATACCCAAATTCATCGCCAATTGCTTATGCATACGAAGATGACGGTATTCACCGTGGATTGGCATAAAGAATTTCGGTTTGCAAAGCGAATGAATGATTTTGATTTCTTCTTGACACGCGTGTCCTGAAGCGTGAACATCAGAAAGTTCATCATAGATGACATCAGCACCCTTTTGATAAAGAGCGTTGATGACATTATACACCCCCTTTTCATTTCCAGGAATTGGTGATGATGACATAACAATAAGGTCATTTTCGCCAATTTTGATACCTTTGAAATCATCTGCTGCCATTCTTGTCAAGGCACTCATCGGCTCACCTTGACTGCCGGTGGTGACAATCAAAAGTTCGCTGTCAGCATACTTGTCGATTTTGTCGATATCAATAATATTTTTTCTGTCAAAACTGATTTCACCAATTTTCAAACCGACTTCGGAAATATTTATCATACTCCTTCCAGTGAAGGCAACCTTTCTTCCAAACTTTTCTGCAAGATTCAAAATTTGTTGCAAGCGATGAATATTTGAAGCGAATGTGGCAACAAAAATACGATTTTTTGTGTGCTTTTCAAAAATCTCTTCAAGAGCTCTGCCAACAGATTTTTCACTCATTGAATAACCTTTTCTGCAAACATTTGTGCTTTCGCAAAGAAGAAGATTAACTCCCTTCTTGCCAAGTTCACCAAATCTTTGAAGGTCAGTCATCACGCCATCAATAGGTTCAAAATCGATTTTGAAGTCACCCGTGTGAATGACATTGCCAGCAGGAGTTGAAATGCAAAGAGCAAGTGAGCCAGCAATTGAGTGAGAAACCTTGATAAATTCCACCGAGAAAGGTCCAATTTTCAAGATGTTTTTCGGTTTCACAGTGATTGCTTTGTATTGCACTTTCGGATATTCTTTCATCTTGTTTTCAACAAGTGCCAGAGTCAATCGACTGCCATAAATTGGTGCTTTGATTTGGTCAAGAACAAAAGGAAGTCCACCGATATGGTCTTCGTGACCGTGAGTCAAAATGAAAGCCTTGACTCTGTCTTTGTTCGCCACAAGATAAGAAATATCTGGCACAACAACATCAATACCCGGCAAGTCGTCATCAGGAAATGTCAAGCCAGCGTCAACAACAATGATTTCATTCCCATATTCAAAAGCAGTCATATTTTTTCCAATTTCGCCGACTCCGCCCAAAAATGTGATTTTAAGTTTGTTAGTGTTCATATAATCTCCTTTAAAAATAAACATATTAGAAAAAATCTAATTATGTAAAAATAACTATTATAAAATAAAATTAAGATATCAAAAGAATAAAACTAGATAATATATCTTGCTTTATTAATATTATCCACTTCTTCCAATTTTTTTGGTGTCATAATTGTGGTTTCATTGACATAAAATCGCATACCTTGACTGGTGAAAAAGGTTGTCATATCAAACATACAAAGAGTGACAGCAACAAGAGGAATGGTCAAAACAAAACTATACACTCCTGCGATGAATGTGACAATGAAGAAGAGTAAGAAAATGAGAAGAGCCACCAAAAGAATTTTCCCAAAGTGACGGAAAACAACCTTGATTCCGCGGTTATACGCAGATGCAACAGAGCAACCAAAAACAATGCTTGCCGGAGCCCAGCACGCCGTTGTCACTTTGTTCAATGTGAACAAAATTGCCAAAACCAAGATTTCGCAAATTCCAAGAAAATATGTTTGGAAAAAGGTGTTTTCCACCATTCCCAAAAGGAAAACGAGATATATTATGAGAGCATAAAACAATAAACTATACAAAGTTTTGCAAAGTGAATAAAGTGTTGATTTGTTCAATGTTTTGAAAAGAGAACTGAAAAATCCAAGTTTGGTTTTGCTTGCCATATAGCCATAAAGCATTTCGCAAACAGCATACTTTCCAATGTTCAAAAGGAAAGGCAAAAAGACAAACAAAACAATGAAACCATAAATCAAAAGCCCAAGATTTGATGCCACACAATCCAAGAAAATTGTGTAGACAAGAACAAGCATACTGTTAAGATATGAACCGAATGACGGATGAAAAACTGTGGTGTAGGACGCAACCACATTGGTGTCTTGAATGTCGGCTTTGATGATTGAACCAAATTCAAAAAAGCAAGGAAGAAGAAGACAAGCAGTAATTCCCCAAACAAAAAGATAGTAAAGAAAAAGTTTCCATACTTTGTCCCAGTTTGAACCAAAAAGTTTCATTGAATTAAAAAATGTCATATACTTCCTTTAAAATATATCTTCGCTAATATTATTATAGCAAACTGCCAATAAAAAAGCAAATGATATTCAAAATTAAATTTGAATATCAATGATTTTGTATGTTATTGTCCCGCCTGGTGTCTTAACTTCCACTGTTTCGCCTTTCTTATGTCCGATAAGTGCTTTGCCAACTGGCGAAACATTGCTGATAACACCATTTTTTGGGTCGCTTTCAGAAGAACCAGAGATTTTGTATTCCACTTCTTCATCAAATTCTTCGTCATAAAGTTTCACTTTTGTTCCAACACTCACCGTGTTTAAATCAATATTTTTTGTGTCGATGATTTCAGCGTTCAAAAGGATGTTTTCCATTTCAGAGATTTCTGCTTCAATTTGTGCTTGTTCATCCTTTGCTGCATCATATTCTGAATTCTCTGACAAGTCACCAAATTCGCGTGCAATTCCGATTCTCTTGACAACATTTGGTCTTTTCACAGTTTTATAAAAGTTCAACTTCTCTTCAAGTTGTATTTTCCCTTCCGGTGTGAGATAATGTTTTTCCATTTTAGCCCTCCTTAAAAAAGCAAAATTCTAAACCTTTTGTTTAGACAACGAGCATATTATACTCAAATCAAAAATAAATGTCAAGTAATTTTACTAGTTTTCAATTAACATATTAAAATTATGCAAAAATTGTGAGAAAAGTTCTTTTTTTCAAAGTATAATTAATTTTTTTATTATGCAAAATAACTATGAGGTGGTTTATGATAACATTTATCGCTTTTCTGTTGACTATCATTGGCTCTATTGATTGGCTGATGGTTGGACTTCTTCAATACGACTTCATTGCTGGCTTTTTTGGGTTTCAAGCAAGCATTTTTTCGCGTCTTTGCTATATTTTGATTGGCACTGGTTGTCTTTATCTTATTATTCGCATAATCGTCAACAAAGGGAATTTGAGAGTTTTTGAAAGAAAAAAGAAAAAGGTGGAAGAAAAAGAAGTGGCAAACATTGAAGCTGGAAAAGAAAATGTTGATGACAAAAAGTGATGCGAGAAGGAAGTGCGTGCCAAAGCACGCTGAAAAACCGCAGGTTTTTCCAAAATTTGAGCACGCACGGCTCAAATTTTTCTTCCTTCTCGCCCAAACCCACTCAAATTATTTGACTTTTTAAAAAGAAAACACTATCCTAATAAATAGGAGAAAAAATATGGTCACATTAGTTATTTTAGACGGATTTGGCGAAAAAAAACAAAAATTTGGCAATGCCATCAAAAGCCAAGGCACGCCATATCTTGACAAACTCAAAAAAGAATATCCACACACACTTTTAAAAGCGAGCGGATTGGCGGTTGGACTTCCTGACGGGCAAATGGGTAACAGTGAAGTCGGACACTTAACAATTGGAGCAGGCAGACGCATACTTCAAGATTTGATGCGGATAAACAACGATATTGAAACAGGGAAATTTTATGAAAACCCTGCCCTTGTCAAAGCACTAACTCACGCCGAGAAGAACAATTCATCGCTTCATCTTTTGGGTTTATTCTCAAATGGTGGAGTTCACTCGGAATTAAGCCATATGTATGCCATTATTGATATGGCAAAGAATTTCAACATCAAAAACATATATATTCACGCCATAATGGACGGACGCGACACCGGCATCAAAGATGGCATCAAGTTCATAAGAGAAGCGGAAGAGAAAATGAAAGGCACAAATGTCAAAATCGCCACCATAATTGGCAGAGTGTATGCAATGGACAGAGAGAAGCGTTTTGACCGACTGGAAAAAGCATACAGACTCTATGTGAATGGCGAGGGCGAAAAGTTTGACAATTCAGAAAGCGCGATGCTTGCAATGTATGAAAATGGTTTGACAGACGAGTTCATAACCCCTTGCCTTATTAACGAAAACGGCACACTGAAAGATAATGACAGTGTCATTTTCTTCAACTATCGAACCGACCGCGCGATTGAGCTTTCCACTGCAATAACGAAGGAAGAATTCAAGGAATTTAAGAGAGTGAATTTCAAAAATCTTTTGTTCACCACAATGACTGAATATTCTACCGACCTAAAAAATCTCAACATTCTTTATCCGCCAACAATAATCACTGACAATCTTGCCAGCGTGATTTCCGAAAATGGCTTAAAACAATTTCACACATCCGAAACGACAAAATATGCACACGTAACCTTTTTTGTCAACGGCGGAATCGAAAAACCATATGAAGGTGAAGACAGAAAACTCATTGACAGCATCAATGTCAAAGATTTTTCCAAATTTCCAAAAATGCGAGCAATGGAAATTATGGAAGCAGTGGTGGAAGCAATTGAAAGTTTGAAATATGACTACATCTTGGTCAACTTCTCCAATCCTGATATGATTGGTCACACTGGAAACTTTGAAAGCACAAAAGAAGCCATCAAATGTGTCGACAAATGTGCCTACGCTGTCGCCCTTGCCACACTTATGGTCGGTGGTGAGTGCATAATAACAGCTGACCACGGGAATGCAGAAGAGATGATAGACAAAAATGGAAACAAAATCACCACTCACACCACAAACCCAGTGCCATTCATTTTGGTGAGCAAAAAAAATCGTAAAGCCAAATTAAAGAAAGGTAAAACTCTTGCAAACATAGCCCCAACAGTTTTGAAACTTTTGAATATTGAAGCACCAAAAACCTACGAAGAACCTTTATTTTAAGTGATTGCCACTTTGCATAAAAAAATACACTTGTAAACCAAGTGTATTTTTTTTGAAACACAAAACTTTTTAAACAACGATTAAATTATTGTAATTCAACAACAGCGCCTGCTTCTTTGAATTTAGCTTCGATTTCTTTTGCTTCAGCAGTTGCAACATTTTCTTTAACCATTTTTGGTGCGCCGTCAACAACAGCTTTTGCTTCAGAAAGTCCAAGACCTGTAACTTCTCTAACAACTTTGATAACAGCAATTTTGTTTGCACCAACTTCTTTCAAGAAAACGTTGAATTCGCTTTTTTCTTCAGCAGCAGCGGCAGCTGGAGCACCAGCTGGAGCAGCAGCAACTGCAACAGGAGCAGCAGCAGAAACACCAAATTCTTCTTCCAATGCTTTAACAAGATCAGAAACTTCAACGATAGTTAATTTTTTGATTTCTTCAACAAGATTTTTAATATCAGCCATTTTAATAATCTCCTTTTAATTAAATGATAAATTTTCTTTTATGCGATAAGTTTTATTTGGTTGCAATCGCATTCAAAGCAACCACAAGCCCACGAGTTGGAGCTTGAAGAACTCTGCATAGTCCTGTGATAGGATTGTTCAAAGTTCCAAGAAGTTTTGCAATAAGTTCTTCCTTTGATGGAAGTTTTGCAAGTGCTTCGATGTCTTTTGCTTCAACGCAAACACCATTTAAAATTCCAAATTTGATAGCCATTTTCTTGGTTTTTGTGATTGTGTTGCAAAGGATTTTTGCCGGAGCAACTTCATCAGTATAGCCAAGAGCAACAGCGGTGGTGCCTTCAAAGTTATTTGCAGAACACTCAATACCAAGGTCAGAAAGTGCTTTAAACATCAAGCGGTTTTTGTAAACTTTATATTCACAACCGTTTTCACGAAATTCGCGACGCATTTTTGTGTCTTCGTCAACAGTGAGACCACGGTAGTCAACAAAAGCGATTGTTTTTGCCTTAGAAAATTTTTCTTTAATTTCTTCAACAAGTTGTTTCTTTGCCTCAAAATTAGCACTCATTTTCTATACCTCCTTTTAAACAAATTTTGTGTTTCTAATAAAAAATCTCTGTAACCACGGAAAAGGCACAGAGATAAAAATTCATCAAAGTTTCTTTTCCTCGGCAAGCACGAAATTCGTTTACGCCACCAAATGGCACTTGCGGTCTTTGGAAGATTTTTTACTTTGACATTTTATCACATAGGAAACTAAAAGTCAAGGATTTTTCAAAGATTTATCCAAAAATTTTTAAAGAGCCACAAATTTTATTTTCAAAGACGAAAATTTCAATTAACTTAAATTTGCATATCACACAACATATTGTGGTGGTATGCTGTGAATTTGATGGAATAATACACAAAATATATCATAAATTGGAATATGAAAGAGAAAAAAGACTGCTCAAAAGTTTTCAAGCAATCTTTTTCAAAACAGCATTATTCAGCATCATCATTTGGATTAAAATGTTCAAAAATTGGATAAGTTTGACCAACAGTCGTCATTTTGATGACATAATCTTTTGTTTTTTCGTCAATGCTTTCACCAGTTGAAGTGTTAATATATTGCACCACAACATAGAAAGTCACATTATTGTCACCTTCCTTGTCAGAAAGTTGCATATAAACATTTGTGAATTTGAAAGATTTGACTCTTGTGCTTCTTGTTGACTCGTAGACACTTCCGTCACGATTTTTGAGAGTTTGCTCTTGGCTAAATTCAAATGTCACATAGTTGCTTTCTTTGTCATTTTTGAGAGTGTCAAGGAAAGTTGAATATGGCGTTCTGGATTCTGTAAAGTTATAGTTTGACAAACTTCCATTGAAAAGCCCAGAAAAATATGTTTGGTTGAAAGCACTGTCCACAAGTTCTCGGAGTTTGTTATACTCTTCTTGATTGGTGTCATTTGAAAGTGTGCCAGCATATGACTCGCCACCGATAAACACCTTTGCCACATAATCTTGGTTCAAAAACACCGGTTTCAAATTGAGTGGAATTGAAGCCAAGCAAATGATGACAACAGCAAGAGCAAAAACAACAGACAAAACTGAAATTATTGATATCTTTTTGATTTTTTGATTTTTAAGCATTTTTTCAGTTTGAATTTTTGCATAAAGTTCTTCATCAGTCACTTTTTCATTCTTTACTTCCCGAGTTTCGGTTTCATTGACTTTTTTGCCATCTTCTTGATTCTCAACTGTTGAAACCACTTCTTTTTCTTCAATTTCTTTCATTACTTCTTTTTCTTCCATCTATCCTAGTCCTCTTTCTTATCAGTTTTCTTTTCGTCATTCACTTTGTTGTCTTGTTCAACTTTTTCAATTTCTTTCACTTCTTCATCTTTCTTTTCTGCACTCTTGTCATCACTTTTTTCAGCAGAAACAACTTCATCTTTGTCATCTTTCAAGTTTTTGTCGAATTCTTTTTTGAAGTTTTCATATTCCTTCTTGATTTGTGTGAGTTCTTCTTTCGACAAAACACCTGCATTCACAAGACGCTCACCTTCCTTAATCTTATTTTCGTATGCACGAATCTTGTCAAGGCGTGCTTTTTCTTGTCTTATCTTTTCTTCCTTTACTTTTTGTTCTTTTTCTTTCTTTTCCATAAATTTGACAATTTCATCCGTCTTCTTGCCAGCCATCACCATATCAACTTCTTCTTTATATATTGTTTCTCTCTCCATCAAAAGTTTTGCCATTTCGTGCAAAATGTCAATCTTGTCAGTCAAAATTTCTTTTGCACGCTTATAATTCGAATTCAAAATTGCCATAATTTCATCATCAGCAATTCCAGCAAGTTTTTCAGAGAAGGCATTTCTTTGTTGATAATCTCTGCCGATGAAAACTTCACCATTTGAAGAAAGTGCAAGGAAACCGATTTTTTTGCTCATACCCCATTCATACACCATTGCGTGAGCAAGTTTTGTGGCTTGTTGAATATCGCTTGAAGCACCGCTTGTGATATCTTTGAAGATAATTTCTTCGGCGATTCTTCCGCCCATACTCATTGCAATTGTGTCATTTGCCTTACCAACACTAATCAAAAGGTCATCATTTTCAGGTCTGCTCATTGTGTAACCACCAGCACCTCCACGCGGAATGATGGAAACTTCTTGGACATCATCACAATGTTTCAAAGATTTTGCCAAAATTGTGTGCCCAGCTTCGTGATAAGCAGTGAGTTTTCTTTCTTTTTCGGTTATCACGTGACTTTTCTTTTGTGGTCCCATAATGACTTTGTTGATGCCTTCCGTGATGTCTTCCATAATAATTTTTGGTCTGCCGGCACGAGCAGCAAGAATGGCACTTTCGTTAAGCATATTTTCAATGTCAGCACCAGTGAAACCGCTTGTTATGCGAGCAAGCACTGAAAAATCTACGCTCTCATCAATTGGTTTGTTTCTTGCGTGAATGCGAAGGATTCCTTCTCTTCCTTTCACATCTGGAATATGAACATAAATTTGTCGGTCGAAACGCCCCGGACGCATAAGAGCCGGGTCCAAAACATCACTACGGTTTGTTGCAGCCAGCACAATGATACCTTCGTTTGGTTCAAAGCCGTCCATTTCAACAAGAAGTTGGTTCAAGGTTTGTTCTCTTTCATCATTTCCACCACCCAGACCAGCACCGCGTTGACGACCAACGGCATCGATTTCATCAATAAAAACGATGCAAGGTTTGTTTTTCTTTGCTTGGTCAAACAAATCTCTGACACGAGAAGCACCAACGCCGACAAACATTTCCACAAAGTCCGAACCACTTATTGAAATAAATGGCACCTTACTTTCGCCAGCAACCGCTCTTGCCAAAAGTGTTTTACCCGTTCCCGGTTGCCCAACCAAAAGCACACCTTTTGGGATTCTTGCGCCAAGGTCGGTGAATTTTTTTGGATTTTTCAAAAACTCCACAATTTCTTGAAGTTCGGCTTTTTCTTCTTCCATTCCAGCAATATCATCAAATTTCACCTTGCTCATTGAGTATGATTTAACTTTTGTTTTGCCAAAATTGAAAGCACTCTTGTTTGTGCCAGCAATCATTCTGTATATCATCCAAATAACAAACACGGCAAAGCAAATATAGAGAATTGGAATGAGAATATCCCAAAAACTTATACCAGCAGGAGCGTAACCCATTCCCACGCTGTCTCTTATTGCTGAATTTTCGTCAGCAAACAAAGCATCAAATTCGGCTTTGATGTTTGCATCATAACTAAAATAATAGTCAGAATAATTTGGAACTTGATTTTCAGCATATTTACTGCCAACAACCAAGATGTAACCTGTTCCATTTTGGAAATAGATAAAACTTGCTTTTTCTTCATCAGTGGCTTCTGGGTCGACTGCGTTTTGCACCATATCATATGCTTGTGTCCATTCAATTTTCTTTCCATTATTACCAAAATCAATAAAGAGAAGGCACAAAAGAAGGACAACCACCAAAAAAACAATAAGATAGGAAAGTTTGAAACCACCTTGTTTCTTTTCGTTCATAAAATCTCCTTTATTAAGTGAATATCAAAATTGCTCATATAAGATATAATATTTCAAAATAATATCACTTATTCAAAAGCAATCTTCTTTCTTTTTGGATATATTGATATACTGAATATAACAATACTTATGTTATTTTATCACAAAAGAAAAATAAAAACAACAAAACAAAGGGATTAATTTAAAAATTTTGTCAAATTTTATTTCTCTTTTCAGTTTGAAAAGATTTGTGGACTGACTTTGAAAACAACAAAGTTCAAAAATTCATCCTTGTCGGAAAGATTTTCTTGAAATTCCTGCCACTTTGAAGGATTTGTGTTGTTGAGTTTTGTGTAGATTTCTGCAAGGTCGCATTTATGTTCTCGCATCAGTTGCACGCCATCACTTATCGCATTTTTCACCTTGAATTCAAGTTCTTTAATCGCCTTTTTGGAAATGTTTTTGAAATCGACATTTTCCTTGATTTCCAAATCATACTCTCGCGCTTCGCTGAGTTTCACAAGCAGTTTGACATCCAGATATATAACAGGAACACCATTTGAAAACCCCGCTTTAATTGTGGTTACATTGTCAAAAATTTCAAAAGTCAGCCGTGCATTTTGGAAAAGTTCATCAGTGAAATTTTCAATCACAATTGAGCCATAGTTATAATTACCCTTAATAAGATTGATTTTTTTCATCATCTCTTTGTCAATTTGTGCGACCTTTTTACCTTCTCGACACAAAATCGCCTGTCCATCGTTCAATATCTTTCTCTTTGTCTGTCCTTGTTGAGAACCACTCTCTCCACCTTGCTCTCCTTGCGATGTTTGAATGGCAATTCCTTCTTCATTCTCACCCACCAAGGATAAAAAAGTTACCATTGCACTTTTGGTCGGACTATACAAGCCCTTATAAAAACTTTCAAATGTGCTTTCAAACGAATATATATAGTCTTCATTAAATTTGAGTAAATCATCGGCTTTTATTGATGTTCCACTGTCAAAACTCTTGATGACATTCAAAAACTCGTTTGCTTTGGCGTCAGTGGCGATTATTGAAGTGGACATTGCAAGATTTTTGTTTCGGACAAGGAAGTCAAGTTCCACTGAAACATCGCTTTCAAAATAGTCATCATTCACAACGACAAGTTTTGCGTGCGACAAACCAATTTCCCGTCCAAGATGAAGTCCAGCAAAATCGAAAGTTTCTGCCAAACTTTGCCCTTCTGCCACCACAACTTCATATTGCTCGGCAAAATTCTGTGTCACAATTGGCACAAAAGTTAACAGTGAAAGCGAAATTTTGCCGTCTTCGGTTTTGTCAAGACCAATCGCCGTCACAACAGCATATGTGTCCACTTCGGCGTCTTTGCCCAGTGCCATACCGCCATAGAAAATTGTGATAAAGACAAAAACAAGAAGCATCGGCGTTTTGAAAAATAATTTCAAGCTGTTTTTAAGTTTTTCCATCACTTTTCTCCTTTTTTTTCATCAGAAGAAACAAAATGGAAAAAATTGGAACAAGACCAAAAGAAACAAGCGAAAAATATGGCAAAACACTCTGTCCATACAGCACCGTCTTCTCCAAATTTCTGATGACAAGTTCAACAACAAAGAAAAAGGCAATATCAAAAGAGACGAGCGCATAGACATTGGAAAGTTTTGGAAAAACCACCAAAAAGCTCTCCGTGAAGCATTTTAAATATAATCCCATTTGAAGATAGGTCAAAAAAATCACCAAAATGACAGAAATGACATCGACTCTTCCAAGCCCACCATAGTCCTTGATGTTCCCAAGAACTTCAAAAATGGCATATGGATGCATAAAGGAAGTGTATGTGTAGGAGAGATAAAAAGAAATCACAATCAAAAGTGTCAAAATCATCGCAAAAACACTCATAAAGAACAATTTTTTGCCGTCTTTTTTCTTGTAATCAATCTTGTCGAAAAATATGATCAAAAAAACGCTGTCACCAAAAGAAGAAATATGCTTGAAAGAACCAATAAAGATGCTTGAAAAACTGCCTTGAAAAAGCAACGGAGTGGATTTTGTGCCGATAAAAGATAAGACAATAGAAATAAGGAGAATGATGAAAATAAGCGGAAAGAAAATTTGTGCAGTTCTTCCAAAAACTCTCATTTTTGACACTGCAAGGAAGTTTATGATTGGAAAGATGCAAATAACATACAAAAAAGCGTCATTGTCTTTGTATATTAAATCTTTAAAGAAAATATAGGTTATGTTATATATCAAAACAAGTTTGCAAAAAAAGTATAAAAGAAACAAAACATAGAAAATTTTAAGTGTTACCACCCCCAATTTTTCACGAATAAGGCTGGAAAAAGAGGAATTTGGGTATTTTCTTTTCAAAAAAACAAAAAGTGTTATTAAAAACAACTCCAACAGAAAGAGAAAAAGATAGCAAAAAACGCCTTCCACCTTGGCTTCGTTATAAAAAAGCGATGGAAGCAAAAGTATTTTGTTGGCAAAAATCAAAATAAACAAAATTATTCCCGTTTGCCATATGTTTATGCTGTCATTTTTCACGATTTCAACCTCCTGTTGTTTTTCACATTGAAAGAATAGGGGCGTTCTCGCATTGATGTTATCGGCACACGCAAAAGCCCGTCCTTGTTGTCTTTCAAAATGAAAGGTGAAAATGGCGCAAGATATGGTGCTCCAAAATTTTCAATGGAGTTAAGGTAAGAAATAATGTAAATAAGACCACCCACAACCCCTAAAAGTCCCACAGACGCTCCCACAAGAAGGAAGATGAATTGAAGAATGGTTATTTGTGCCGATTGCTCTGGCACAGTGTATAATGCGATTTTGGCAATGGCGACAACAATAACAGACGGCGGAGAAATCAAGCCGGCTTTGACGCCCGTATCTCCCAAGATGAGTGCGCCCACAATGGATGTGGCAAGCCCCAAATAACTTGGCAGACGCAAACTGACTTCATACAAAATTTGGAACAACAATGAGATGAAAAGGATTTCAATAAAAGGCGTGAATGGAATTTGTTGTGTGCTGTCGGCGATTGTGATGAGATATTTGAGTGGCATAACATTGTAATGAAAAAGTTGCATTGCGATATAAACACCCGGTCCAAGCACAGCAATCAAAACACCAACAAGCCGAATGAAACGAAGAAGAGTGGCATAAAAATAATTGGTGTAGTAATCATTTGTGTTTTGCAACTCTTCCAAAACCACAAACGGCACTGTCAAAACCATTGGTGAATTGTCAACCATAATAGCCACCCGCCCTTCCAAGAGCTTTGCAGAAACGATATCCGGCTTTTCTGTGTTTCCAATCTGCTTAAAAATTGAATTTGGACGCGAAGAAAGAAAAGGAATGAGATAATAACTGTCCACAACGCCGTCAATATCAATTTTTTTCAACTTTTTTTCCACTTCTCTAACAATTTTTTTGTCCACAACACTGTCAAGAAAGCAAATAACCACTTGCGTTTTGGTTCGCCTGCCAACCGACATATTTTTCAAAACCAAATCAGCAGAGTAAAAGCGTTTTCTCAAAAGTCCAATGTTTGTTTTGATATCTTCGGTGAATCCTTCTCGTGGACCTTGAATAACTGGCGTGGTTGGCGGTTCACTTGGTGAGCGAGCATTGAATTTTTGAATATCCACCGCCAAAATTTTAGTGGCATTATTCATCAAAACAACCACAGCACCTTTCAAAATATTTTCCACCATCTCATCTTTTTTTATCTCTTTCACATCATTTGAAAAGACCGCACTTTTGACACTTTCAAAAGAAATATTTTCCTTCAAAGCACAAATTGGCTCATAAATTGCAGTGGAAAAAATGAGATTATCTGTGAAACTTTTGAGATAAACAAAACCGATTGTGACATTTTCTTTTTTCAACATTCTGTCACAAACATCAAAAGAATAATGGAGTTCTTTTTTGATTTTTTTAATTTCATTTTCAATATTAAAAAAATTCATACTGCTCATAGAAGTAGTATGAATTAAGATTTTAAAAATATGTGCAAAGTTTATGAAAGTGTGAAGTAGTATATTAAAGAAGTTGCTGAAAGATAATTTTCATCACCATTTGCTGTGACAAAAACGCCGTATTCTCCTTTTTCATATGAAGAAAAATCAAACTGTGTCACTCCAAGATTTGATATATTCTCTTCTTCACCACTTGGCTTCAAAATTTTGAGAGAATATGAAGTTGCATTCAAAACGCTGTTCCAAGAAAGGATATTCTCACTAAACGATAAATTCAAATTCTCCAAATCCAGCGAATATTTGATTGTCCACTCTTCAAAATCACTATATGAGCCGGTTGAACCATTTTCGCTCACATAGCACGCTTTAAAACGAAAAACACTGCCCGCGGTCAAAATTATATCCTTGTTTTTGGACAAATTTGTCATATTTTTTTCTTCCAAAACTGTCGAAACTTCAACAAATTCTCCGTCAATTTTCTCTTCAATGACAAATTGATATTGATAATTGAGGTTAATATCGGTAATCAAAAAGTAGTCACCTTCAATCACCTGCACTTCAAGATTTTTTGGCGTTTCTTTGATATTTGGAGAAGCAAGATAAAAAATGAGCAGTCCAACGACAACTGCCAATGCACAAAAAATTGCGACAGAAAAAATGGAATAATAAAGTGATTTCCTACTTTTCATATAAATATTATAATAAAAAACAAAGGAAATTTGCAAATAAAAATCAAAAATATTATAAATTTGCAAAATGAATATTGACAATGAATAAAAAGTGTGGTAAAATTATAACATAAATTGGAGGTTAATTATGTTAGATTTATCAAATTTGTCAACTGAAAGTTACGCAGCATTCATTTTGGCAATCGTGTTCACGGTTATCACACTTGCTGGTGCAATCGTGCTTTTGAGAAGAAGTTTCAAAGCATCAACATTAATCAAAGTCATCACAACCATTGTCTTTCCATTCGTTGCCATTTTCTGCTGGCTCTATATGATTATGGACACCTGCTCAACTCTTGAAGCAATCACCTGCTTGTATTCTTCATTCTTAATCACACTTGGCTTCTTTGCCATCACAATTGGAATTTATTACTTGACCATCACACTCATCAAAAAGAAAAAAGAAAGCGACCTTGCATATGTTAAGAGTTTGGAAACAGAAGTTGAGGACCTTGAAAAAACTTTGAATGAAAAAGAATCTGAAAATGTGGTTGTGAGTGAAAACGCTGATGAAAATGATGATATAAACGAAGTTGAAGTTGAAAAAGAAATCGAAGTCAGCGATGAAAACGAAGAAGAAAACAAAGTTGAAGACGCACAAGAAGAACAAGTTGAAGAAATTGAAGATATGACTGAAAACACAACTGAAGAATTAAGTGAAGAAAATGATGAAAAATCTTCGGATGTGGCAGACGAAAAAGTTGAAGAACAAGAAGAAGTTAAAGAAGAAACAACTGATGAAGAAAATGCTGATGACATTCAAGAAATCACTGATGAAGATGACGATAAAAACAACAAATAACATCAAAAAACACGGAAAGTTCCGTGTTTTTTTGTTGCAATTTTAATTATTTATTTGACATCAAAGTGAATTTACTTAACAATCAAATTCACAATTCTTTTTGGAACAACAATCTCCTTCACAATCGTTTTTCCAGCAAGGAGTGAGGCAATTTTCTCATCTTCTTTAACAACCTTCAAAAGGTCTTCATTTGAAAGCGAAGTGTCAATATTCATTCTTGTCACAATTTTACTGTTGATTTGAACAGCAATTTCCACAGTGTCAAGGACAATTTTCTTTTCATCAAACTTTGGATATCTTTGGTTGAAAACAGAATATTTCTCACCAATTTGTTCCCAAAGTTCTTCAGCAAAATGTGGAGCAGATGGAGAGAGAATCACAAGAAGGTCTTTCAAAGTTTTTTCCATAAGTTCGCCGTTTTTTTCTTTCAAAGTGTCATATTTATACATCGCATTCACAAGTTCCATAATTCTTGCGACCGCGGAGTTAAATGAAAAGGTTTCGAAATTTTCAGCAACTTCTTTGATTGTTCTGTGAAGGACAAAATCAAGTTCTTTTTCGCTTTCGCCATAGTTTTTGCTTGTCCCCTTTTCCTTATGCCATTTGAGAACAATTCTTTCCACTCTTTCCATAAATGACTTGATATGTTTGATGCCTTCGTCATTCCAAATTCCGCCGTCAACATACTTAAGTGAAAACATCATATGAAGACGAAGAGCGTCACTGCCATATTCTTTCACATATTCATCAGCAGTTTTCGAAGTGTTACGCTTGCTCATTTTTTTGCCGTCTGGTCCAAGCACCATACCTTGGTGGAAAAGACGCTTGAAAGGTTCGTCAAAATCAAGTTTGCCAATATCTCGCAAGAATTTGGTTATGAAACGCGAATAGAGAAGGTGTCCCGTTGCGTGTTCCACACCGCCGACATAGCAATCAACTGGAAGCATCTTGTCGACATATTCACGATTGAAAATCTCTTTGTCGTTATGAAGTGACTCTGGATAGCGAAGTTGATAGAATGACGAGCAAACAAAAGTGTCAAGAGTGTCCGCTTCGCGTCTTGCTGGACGCCCGCAAATTGGACAGGTGGTGTTCATATATTCTTCACATTTACCCAATGGTCCAGAGCCATCTGGCTTATAGTCGGTTATATGAGGCAATTTGACTGGCAAATCTTTTTCTGGAACTGGAACAGTTCCGCAGTGGTCGCAATATATGATTGGAATTGGACAACCCCAATATCTTTGACGAGCCACCGACCAATCGTGAAGTTTATAGTTTGTTTTAAATCTCCCTTCACCCATTTTTTCAAGTTTTTCAACGATTTTTGTTTTTGCTTCTTCACTTGTCATACCTGAAAATTCACCAGAATTGACAAGTTTGCCATATTCAGTGAACGGCAAAACAGTTTCGCCGTTTTTATTTTCAATGACTTGCTTTGTTTTCAAGTTATATTTCTTGGCAAAATCAAAGTCGCGAGAATCGTGGCAAGCAACACCCATAACAATTCCAGTTGCATAGGTTGAAATGACATAGTCCGCAACAAAAAGTGGCACTCTTTCATTTGTGAGTGGATTGATGACATATGTTCCAGTGAAAACACCGGTTTTTGGCGAAGTTGTGCTGGTTCTTGTGATTTCATCTTTTTTTGAAGAAACCAAAATATATTCTTCCACTTGTTTTTTGCACTCTGGCTTAATGAGTTTTTTGAGAAGTTTATGTTCTGGTGCAATAACCAAAAATGTCACGCCAAAGAGAGTGTCAGCACGCGAAGTGAAAACAGTGAGTTTCTCGTTTGTTCCTTCCACTTTGAAGTCAACTTCTGCGCCCACACTTTTACCAATCCAATTTCGTTGAAGAGCCTTTGTTTTTTCCGGCCAATCAATCGTGTCAAGACCTGACAAGAGTTCTTCAGCATATTTGGTGATTTTGAAGAACCATTGTTTCATATTTTTTCTGACAATGGTTGAACCACATCTTTCACAAACGCCATCCACAACTTGCTCATTGGCAATGATTGTGTTGCAAGACGGACAGAAGTTCACTGGCGCTTCTTTTTGATATGCAAGTCCATTTTTATATAGTTGAATAAACAGCCATTGCGTCCATTTATAGTAATCTGGATTGCAAGTGATGAGTTCATATTCCCAGTTGAATGTTGCGCCCATTGCTTTCAACTGCTCTTCCATAACCTTGATGTTGTGGCGAGTGCTGTCTTCTGGATGAATACCAGTTCTGATGGCATAATTCTCCGCTGGAAGACCAAAAGCATCAAAACCCATTGGTTGAAAAACATTGTATCCTTGAAGGCGTTTAAACCTGCCAAAACTGTCAGAAAGACCAAAATTCCACCAATGACCAAGATGCAAACTTGCCCCACTTGGATAGGAAAACATTTCAAGAAGATAAAATTTCTTGTCAAGATTTTTGTCATCAAATTTATATAACTGGGTGTCTGCCCAAATTTTATTCCATTTCTTTTCAATTTCAGTATAATTCATTTTTTGCCTCCAAAAGTTAACAAAACGCAAAATATTTTGCAATTTTCATCTTTATTATTTTATCAAAACACACTTTCATTTGTCAACAAAGAATAACAAAAAACAGCCAACCGGCTGTCTTTGATTTTATTTTTTCAAAAAAGTCATCTTTTCATCACATATTTTGGTCTGGCTTTGTGAGCATATTGCTTGAAAAAGTTGCCGAAGTTGAAACCAAGAAACAGCCAAGCGAGGTCAAAAGGAAGGCAATATCAAACGAATTCAAGAAATCGGCAAGTGAAGAAGCGGAAAGATTGAAAAGTTCAAGACCGCCAAACATAAACATATAGAAAATTGAACCTGCCAAAATCAAGAACAGCCCGCACCAAAGAAGATAATTCTTTTTGAAATAGAAAAGCAAAGTGAAGAGCGAAACCAAACTGTTGATGAGATATATGGTGAAAATCGTGTTTGTTGTGTTAAAGTATTCTGGCAAGTATTCTGGAAGCAAAAAGAAAGCAAGCAAACTCAAAGCCACACGAATAGCGATATCCAGCACTTTCAAACCTGTTCCCCTGTCGAGTGAAATTGTGTATATCAAAATGACACCTTGAAACGCACAAAGACAATACAAAATTGCTTCATTGTTTTTTGCCCCTTCAAAAGGTGTGAACATATAAAATGAATAACCAATAACAATTGCAATCAAAGACAAAGTCAAAAGAATGCTTTTTTTGTTGAGTCTAACAAAAATCAAACTCATAAGAAGTGACAGGCAAATTGTGACATATCCAATCATATCAAGGTTAAGCCATTTTGACACTTCATCACTGACATCAAATTTCACATCAGCGACAACGATAATAATTCCTGCCAAAACCAAGACAGAAAATATTAAAAACATAATTTTTTTGAATAAACTTATATCTCTAAAATCTCTCATATTTATATTTTAACAAATTTTAACTTTTTTTACAACTAAAATACATAAAATATCATAAAAATTCGCGGTTTTTCTCTAATTTGCGACTTTCTTGTCACAATTTACTCAATTTTGCTGTCAATTTTTTCATTTGGAGTTTCATTTGACTCCATTTTTTCATTTTCACGAATCTTCTTTTCCGCTTTTTCGAAATATTTTTGATAGGACTTTTTGCAATATTTTTTGTGGTTGTCAACTTCTTCTTTTTCTGGCTTTTGGAAATTGTATGGACCATTAACTTTCCATTTTTCAAACAAACCAATTTTGATGGCATTCTGCTGACAAAGGAAGGCACATCGCATACACATTATGCAATTTTTACCAAAATGAAATTCACCATTTTCATATTTTATGTTGTGAGTTGGACAAATCTTCACACACGCATTGCAATGCACGCAATTATCTCTCACCTTATATCTTTTTCCATTAAACCTTCCACCCCAATGTTCCACGCGGAAAAGGTATGCAAGTGGCTTTCCCATAAAAACCTTTTCAAGTTTGCTTTCCTTGCCATCCAAAATCTCTTGACAGTCAATTGGAACAAGTTTTTTGGCAGTTTCCCACATTTTGTAAGCCATTGAGTCAGTGTGTCTGAAAATTATGTTGTATGGCATACAATAGTGATATTCATTCTTCAAAACAAAATTTTTCTTCTTCAAAATTTCCACAAGTTTAATGGAAGAGATATTGTTGAGTTTCAAAGGCTCGCCAGATGTTTTGACAATAAACAATGGCATTGTTTTGGCGAGTTTTGGCAAGCGTTTTGCAAAATTCAAAATGATGGCTGGTGCGTTAAAAGCGTGGACTGGATAACCAAAACCAACCATATCATAATCTTCAACATTATATGTAAAATCAGGATTTTCCACACGAAAGGTGTCCACCAAACAACCTTTTTCCTTGAAAGATTGAGCGTATTTGTCCACCACCTTTTTTGTGTTCCCAGTTCCCGAAAAATAACAAATCAAAATTTTCATTTCATTCCCTAATCTTTAATTTTTAAATAATGAGCATTAAACTCTTCATCGTAAAAATACTTGTTGTTTTCATTCTCATCGTGCGAGTCATACCAAATTTCACCAAACACCTTGTCTTTTTTGGCAAGTCGGTCAAAATCCCACACATTTTCTTTGTATATTAGATTAAACCAATGACCTGCTTTGATGACAGTGAAAGGAGTGGCAGAAAATTTTTCACCATCTTGTGTTTCCCAATCAAGTTTTTGATATAAGTCGCCAGAAAATTCTTTTGACAAAAGTTTTCCGCCGTGCTCTTTGGCATAATTTTGCAAATCGGCAAGCGAATATTTCTCTTTGTTGATATCAATATGATAATCGATTAAAACTGCGTTTTTGACATTTCGCAATTTTTCGTAATCAATTTTGCCGTCATCACATCGATTTTCCACCAAAAGCGGAAACTTTGACCAATCTTCACCAATTTCATCATATTTTTCCTTGCCACCAAAATAAGCAAGCATTTTGGCTTCGTCATTATGTTTAAGCCAATATTTTGGTGAGTTGTCATCTTTGAAAAGTCGCTTAATGGCAAAGGTGGAAATCAAAGATTTTGGCACAATTTTTCCCATTTTGTAATATGAATGATTTTTCAAAATCTTTTGCCAAAATTCTTCAACTGTCTGTCTTTGATAGTGGAACATTTCGTCCAAAACTTTTCCGTCAGAAAACCACATTCCGTGAAAGTTTCTGGTGGCGTTATAGTTTGGCTTGAAGAAATCTTTGGCACTTCCGCCAATAAGTTTGAAACCATCGTTCAAAGTGTCATATCCTGTCAAACAATTGATTGCTCCACCGCCCAAATTGAAGACCTTTTTCCAAAATTTGTCACCCAAATCTTTTTTGATGTCACTTTTCAAAATGTTAGCAATCAAAAGTCCACTGTCTTCCGCTGTTGCCCATTCAAGCGGTGAGTTGAAAGCGGTGTGAAACATAAGTCCGTCATTAAGGTTATCTGCAAGCATATTGTTGTGAAGCATTGCAGTTTGACGAATAACCGCCCAGTTTTTGATATCACTTTCCAAAACTGCAAATTCACCGCGAAGTTTTGTGGCAGAATAAATATCAAACGGACTGACAAGAAGCGGGTCTCCAACTCTCCCCCAAGGATGCTTGAAATTCCTGTTGCCATAGAGTGCCACAGTGGAAATATGTATATATTTTGGCTGTTTTTTCAACCCTTCAATTGCTTTTATGAGATTTTTGACGCCTTTTTCATTGCATTCAATCGCTTTCAATGGAAATTTGTCTGAATGTGGCGGAATCACCGCTGCAAGATTGACAACATAGTCACAATCTTGAACCAATTTTTGACAAGTTTCAAAGTCTTTCAAATTGCCATATATAATTTCAAACTTTGCCTTGGAATCCTTGTGCTTTTTCAAAAGTTTTTTGATTCTTTTGTCGTCTTCCAAAACCAAAAACTTAAATTTGTCGATTTCGTTCAACTTAACAATTTCATTAAGTGTCGCCTGTCCCATATTTCCAGTAATACCAGTCACTGCAACAATCATAACCCCTCCAAAAAATTGATTTCCTTCTTTGAAAATAATTTCATTAATAAGTTTATCACAACAAGAAAAATATTCCAAACAAAATTGGAAAAATATTAAAATTTTTTAACTATCTTTTTTCAAAATTACGCCCAAGTGTTTTTGAAATAAAAATTTTCATAAATAGCTAATATGTCAAAATAAAATTCTTTTTATTTTCGAGATTCGTAATCGGTAGGTCGCTTTATATAATAAAAAAACTTGCCAAAATTTGCAAGCTTTTTGGAGCTAACGGCGGGAATCGAACCCGCGACGGCGTCACTTTGTTTTCTTCCGATTTCAATTCGCTCTTCGTTTGAATTTTCATCTTGCGAAAACGCGTTCCTTTTTCCAAAAATGACAAGTCATTTTCGGAAGTTCTTCATTTAAAAGTTATTATAACATTCGTAATCGGTAGGTCGCTTTCTGTAATAAAAAAAACTTGCCACTTTTTGCAAGCTTTTTGGAGCTAACGGCGGGAATCGAACCCGCGACCTACCGATTACGAATCAGTTGCTCTACCGACTGAGCCACGTTAGCAAAATATTTTATTGAAAAACTTCTTTGGTATCATAAAAAACTCAAGCATTTTTTTCAAAACTTAACACCAATAAACATTATATCTATATTTATATGATTTGTCAAATATTTCAAAAAGAAAAACGCAAGAATCATCAACAAACAAAAGAAAAAGGGCTTCCAAAATTTTGAAAACCCTTATGTTTTATTAATAATATGCACCTTTTTTGAATGACGAACGGATTTTTCCGCCACCACCGCTTCCACCGCCACGGCGTCTTACCAAAAACACAATGAGAATGACAAGTCCGATGAGCAACAAACCACCCAAAACAGAGCCAACAATAATCCAAACAAGATTATTATTTCCGCCACCTTCAAAGACAGTTGTGAAGGTCATTGGAAAGCCATCTTCAAAGTCAGCGTCATTTAGATTTGCCAAATTAAGATAGAATTGGTAACGAATTGTGCCATCTTCCAAAATCTGACCACCATCACCCACCAAAGTGCAGAAATCAACGCCGTCATCTTGGATTTTGTATGTGTTTAAAACATCCATAAATCTTTCAACATCAAATGTGTAGTTTGGTTTGATATAGACTTCCATTCTCAATTCCGTCAGTTGTTTGAAAATTGGAATGGTTTGCGTTTCTTGAATATTATATTGGTCATTCCCCAAAATGATATGGCTGACACCATCGTCCATAATTTCAAAAGTCAAATTGCAAGCATCGGAAACATATTTGGCATACACTTCAAAATTTTCCGTGAAATTTCCGTGCCCAAACTTTATGGTAATCTCACGAGAAGGATTGAGATTGTCTTCTGAAAGCAACAAATCTTCTCCATTTTCACCAGCACCCACAAGATACCAACCACGGAAAGCATACAGCGAAGTTGAATTGGAAGTGGTGGAGATTGAGCAAGTGTAATCAAAAGTCAAATCATCAATGATGACATATCTTGAATTCTTGTTTTGCCCATCCGTGTGATAAACATAGCACTCGGACAAAATACTTTCATTGACAACTTCGTTCTTCTCGTTATATAAGCGATAATTGAAAACTCCAACAAAGGTTTCTGGTTTGATATTGACAGCATAGTGACCGCGATAATTGCTGGTCACTCCTTCGATGGTGATTGTGTAGTATGTGCCGTCACTTTTAACTTCTGGTTCTGCCATTGAAATTCTTTCATACCCTTTGACAGCGACAAGAGAATAGACATCATTTTCTTCGTCATACTTGAAATTGGCAACAGTGTTTCCAGCAAGCGTTAAGTTTGAAAGATGATAATAATTTGCGGAAACTCCTTCTGCTTCTTGATTTTTGAATTTGAAAGTGAATGAAGCGACATCTTCATATTTATATGGGCTGACAAAATCCGTGGTTATTTCAAGCACATCGTTAACTTCCGCCGTCAAATTGAAAGAATCGATAAATGGCTGAAGATTGATATTCTGCTCGGAATATCGCCAAGTGTTTGTGAAGTCCCAGTGGTCGCCATAGGCAACATTCCAAAATTTGGTTTTAAAATAGTTTTCAATTCCCTCATCATTCGCATATGAAGTTATCTTTCTTGTTTGAGAAGAAAGATTTGCTTCGGCGTCTGTCAAAGAATAATTCCCTTTTTCGCCAAAAGTGGAAATTGCTTGTGCGTCATCAAAATAATAGATATATGAAATATTGTTTTTGGCTGGTGCTGGATTAGATATATATCCCCCAATTCGGCCAGCATATGCTTTTCCTTCAACACTCAAAGTGGTTTCGCTCACCAAATTAATAAGTTTGGAGTTTGCTCCGCTGATATATCCAGCCACACCACCAACATACACATTTCCAGAATAAACTTCATCAACGCTCACAACAACTTTGCTTTGTCCCACCGAGAAAATAATTGAAGAATTGTCCAAATTTCCAACCATTCCACCAATCTTGGCAATATCAACTGAAACGCTGTTGTTAAGGATTATTTCTGGCAATGGATATCTCTCTGCTTGATTGCGAATTATCGTGTTTTTAATGCTTGATGATTGAAGAAAGCCAGCAATACCTCCAAAATTAATATTTTTGAAATTTGATGCACTTCCGTCTTTTGCTTGAACATTAAGTTGATTGAAATTTGCATTGATAAGCACCTTGTCAATTGTGGTATCAACGCCATACCCCACAAGCATACCAATATTCACTGATGAAGAGTTGTATAATGTGATTCCATAGGTTCCAGAAATTTGCAAATTTTTGATTGTTGCACCTGATGTGTATCCAAAAATGCCAATGTTTGTGCTGATTTTAACATTCTCATCAACAAGACTGTCAGCAAAAGTGAAATTGGAAATGGAATATCCTTTACCATCAAAAGTGCCAGAGAACGGCACACTTTCTGTTCCGATTGTGTTTGTCAAAACCACACCAGACAAATCAATATCTTCCGCCAAAACAATGGAAGCGTTTTGCGATGAAGAGTCATAATTTTCAACAAAATGACTGAAAGATTGTGTCCCCTTCAAGTTGTTTGTTTCATTTGCAAGATATATTATTTCACCTTCCGCTTTTGAAGAGAAAGTGGAAAAATTTGATATAAACATCATTCCACAAAAAACAAGTGGAAGACAAAGAAGTAAACTTAAAAAAGAAAAAGATTTTTTCATATTTTCTCCTTCTATTTATTAATTTAGCACAATCATACTTATTTTTCCAAATAGATTTACAAATTATTTATAAAATAATATTTATTTCCCATATTTTAATCTTTTTGCCAATCTTTCTTTGTCCTTTTGAATAAACGATTTTTTGGTTTGAAAAGTGTTTTTTGGTTTTGTCATAAGATAATATCTCATCTCATCAAGTGCGTGGTCATCCTTTTTGACAGGATTATCGCCGTCACCCCACCAATATGATTTTATCTCGCGAATCAAGTTGACACAATTTTTGAAAATGAAAAGTCGCACTCTTCCGTCAGCAGATTTCAAATATGATTTGACTGTGGCAATTCCACTGAACATATCTTTGTTCACTCTTGTGTTGACAATAATCCCATTGTCAGCAAAAAGTTCCACGACACTTTTTTCACTTGCCAAAGTTCGCTGACTCGCTGCCGAGTCAATAAGTGCGGTGAGTTTGCCAGCACTATTTCTCTTCCAGTCAAGTTTGTCGGCAATCTCTTTGATTTTTTGTGCGTGATACATAACATCTCTCTCTTTTTCGTAATGCTCGGCAACCACATAAACATTGTCATCAAAATCCACACAATAAAAATGTGCAGAAAGCGGATTGTGAAGCCCCGGGTCAATGGAAATTGTGTCCTGCCATTCTTTTGGCACATCAAAAGGCTCAATCACATTGACACTTTCATCAAATTCTGGATAAACAAGCCCAGTGGAAGAGCGGAATTTGCCATATCGCCGTGACTCAATTTCATCACTTGACATATTTTTGGTCATATTTTCAATTTCTTCCTTGTCAAGATATGGATTATCTGCCCACTCCATCTCTTCACACCAAACTTCATCATCGTTATTTTCATTAAGATAGATTTGGTTATAAACCCAAGTCAAACCTTTGAGTGGTGTCATTGTGCCAAAAATTTCTCCTTTCTTGTCCAAAACTCTCATACGGCACTCTTGATAGATATCAAACGGCGGTTCTTCATCAAACCAAACATAATCAAGTGATGCACCTTGAAATTTCTCTCTGCCTTGGTCACAAGTTCGAAAACCAATTTTACTTAACCCGCCAAGTTCACTTTTAACCAAGATAAAATCAATAACTCCACTTTCCAAATTTCCTTGCCCACCAGAGAGCATCACCACCTTTTCAATGGCGTATTCAGGAAGATAATGCAAAATCTTTTTTTGTGCAACATCACGCTGAACACGCGTTGAAAGAGAAACCACCCAGCCTTCAGTCAATTTGTTTTTCTTGTGTGGATGAACACCGAGAGCAAGAAAGACAACTTCCACTGCTCCGCACTCTGTTTTTCCTGAACGATTACCGCCAAAAACCCAGCGATTTCTTTTTTGACACATATGAAACAAAAGTTGTTTTTTGTGAACGATTTTGCCTTTATTATACAAAAAAATCGGCAAATTTTTTCTTTCTTCAAGCATATTTTCGATTTCTTTTACCTTTAAAATGATATCTTTCATTTGAAAACTCCTAAAAAACAAAAAAGTATAAATAAGGAAATTATATGACAATATTCTTTTATGAAAAAAGAAAGCCAACAATTTAAAATTAA
The DNA here is from genome assembly GCA_944377315.1 of uncultured Clostridia bacterium. Lineage (GTDB taxonomy): Bacteria > Bacillota > Clostridia > Christensenellales > UBA1242 > Caccovivens. The sequence continues at coordinate 39,683 of CALWEM010000004.1, read as the reverse complement.
GCTATGAAAAAGATGATTTTGATTATGGTTGGATTAATCCTGATTTCAAATTTCCCACAAACTGCCAAGGCAGAAAGTTTATATTATGGGAAAATTAAAAGTGAAAGCGTCTATTTTTATGACGAACAAAAAACTCAACTCTTCCTGTTGCCATATTCATATTTTGTCCAGGTTTTTGATGTGGAAGATGAGTTCTATAAAGTCAATTACAAAGACCTTGAAGGCTATGTCAAAAAAGAAGATGTGACTTTGATGGACGGAAATCCAAACACGCCATTTTTTGACGGCAATTTTGTCAATTATGCGACTTTTGACCTATATGAAAAACCAAACAGCAGTTCCAGTATTCTTGAAAGTTTCAGTGAAAATCAAAGTTTTGATTATTATGGCACAATAGTTGGCGAAGCAATGAGCGAACTAACTGATGAGTGGTTTTATTGCTCCACGAAAATTAATGAGCAGACGCTGAAAGGCTATATTTACGCCGGCGTTGTGGAGAACAAGCCCGATTTAAGCTTGAACACAGAAATGTTTGAAGAGATAAGCGAAGAAGTTTTCACCGCCACAACAAATGGTGAAGAGTTTTCTGCGCTGTCAACCGGCACAAAAATATTATTAATCATCTCAATTGCCGTTCCGAGTGTTTTCATATTATATTTTCTCATCAAACCAACAAAGATGAAAAAACAAAAAGTGGAGAAAAAAGGTGTGCGAAAAATTCAGCACGGTGACTATTTTGAATATGACGAAAAAGATTTGTAATCATATTCCCGCAACACGCTCAATTGCTCTCATCGAAAGTGAAAAATCAGTGTTGTTTTTCATTGTCAACTCATTGTAATAATTCATTATCCAATACTCATTTTTGAGCATTTCTTTCAATTTATGGCTGGTGAAACCTTTTGTCGACAAAGCATAAAGAAACTTCGCTTCTGCGTCAGTCAACTTTCTGAAGATTGAACGAGTTGAGATGGAATATTTCTCACTGATTTCTTGAATTTTCATTCTGTTAATATATTTTGCGACCAACAAAAGAGCATCCTTTTGCGGAATATTTTTAAGCCCTTCTTCAATCACAAGTTTCAAATTAATCAAAGTTATCTTTCTTTCCGACAAATCAATAAGCCTGTTGGAAATGTTCAGCACATTGTTTTTCTCATAATTTAGTTTTGAGAAATTGAAGGAATTTAAAGCAGATTTTAAAATGATTTTATCCATCGCCCCAGCAATAGTTTCCAAATAATTGTAAACGCCCAATAAAGTTTTTGACCAACAATTTTCTTTCATAAAACAAATCTCCTTTGCAAACATAAGTGATTATAAAAACAAAAAAAATGATAGTCAAACATTACTGCCAACTTTTTTTAATAAAGGTTTACAATATTTTACAATTTACAAAAATATGCCGTCACTTTGACATATTTTTGACGGCAAATATATCGTAAAATAGCGAATTTTAGCGAATTTTGATTTTACAAAAAAAGAAATAATTTTGTAAAACTTTAAGATGATGGCTTGAAATATTTTGATAAAATTTGATAAATTTTGCATTTATATTAAAAGTAAAAAAGTTTTCATAGATTTATTTTATTAAAAAAGTTGCATAGGTTTATGCAACTTTTCACACTCTTCCTTTTTTCTCCATTCTCTCTTTTTTCTTTTGAAGGCGTCTTTCTCTTTTTTCCAATTTTTTCTTTGAAAGTTTTTTTCCTTTACCTTTCACCTCTTCTTCGGCAATCGACTGCTTCAAAACTTCTGGATTTTCAAGATATTTAGTCAAAAGACGAACGCTGTTTCCATAATATAAACCATCGGCGATTCTCTCATCAAGAGAAAGTCCAAGTTCCATTATTTTTTCCGTTCTGATGTTACCATCTCTGTCGCTGACTGGCACATATTGCACCTTGCCAAGCGCTCCAAACATTGTGGTCGTTCCAAAGTTATATAAATGATGATAAACCTTGCCCAGTTTAATACTTTTAAGGTCGGTCACGAAAATGGAAGTGTGGAAAGGACTCACATCAATAAGCGACTTTGGAAGAAGTCCATATCTATCCAAAAATCTAATGAATTTGATGGCAACTTTAAACATCCAATAAGGCATTTTCCCAAGAATACCAGCAGCCTTTGTGGTTTTATGCACTTCTGTTGCCTTCGGTCCGATATTTTTTGCAATTTCATCATCAACAATCTTTTTGACTTCATAGATATTTTCTCTTCCAGTAAAGCGGAATTTCAAAGTGATTTCATCAGCATCATCTGTCAATTTTGGCTTAACGCTCATCGAAACTGTGATTTCTTTTCTTTGAAAAATTTGGCAATTGACAATGAAACGATTGATTTTGGGTCTTTCATAAATCATTCGAACACAAGCCGCAATCAAAATCTCTGTGTAATTGAAATGCACACCATTTTCTTTTCTTTCTTTCAAAATGAATTCATCAAGAGTCTTACACTTGATGTCTTGCTTATACAAATTCACACCATCAATTCTCATTGGCATAAAAAATGGGATTGCCTTTTCAATAATCATCAAATCCTTCACTCTTTTTCCATCTGCTCTTCTTCCAAACATAATTCTCTCCTATTTTCTATGATTTTTAATAAACTTTTTTCTTGCCATATTTTTCTCTTTGCCATTTTGACTTGGTATGTAATACACTCGGTCTTTCAACTTGTCTGGCAAATATTGTTGTTCCACATAACCACCAAAATCGTGCGGATATTTATATGCCCCGTGTCCGTCTTTGTTGGTGCTTGGATGATTTTTTAAGTGATTTGGCACATTGTCTTCTCTTTCATTTTCTGCGTCCTTTTGAGCTCTACTCATCGCCATATAGACACTGTTTGATTTTTCCGCTTCACAAAGATAGATAATCGCGTGCGAAAGGTTCAAATAACACTCTGGCGGTCCAATTTTTTCCACCGCATACATCGCACAACACGCCATCAAAAGTGCGTTTGAATCTGCCATACCAATATCTTCTGAAGCGTGCGCAATCATACGCCTTGCAATGATGAGTGGGTCAATTCCTGCCTTAATAAGACGCTGACTATAATATAAAGCAGCGTCAGCATCGCTTCCACGCAAACTTTTGCAAAAAGCGGAAAGATAATCATAATAGGAACTCTCATCAAGTGACAACGGACGCCTATTCAAACACTCGGCAACAACATCTTTGGTAATTTCAATGTATCCTTTCACCATTTTTGTGGACTTAACAGCAAGTTCCAAAGCATTGAGTGCGGTGCGAATGTCACCATTACAAAGAAACGCCAAATGTCTTTTTGCTTCTTCATCCATTTTGACTTTAATTTCTCCCAGCCCGTTTTCTTTGTCAGACAAAGCACGATTAATCACTTTCACAACATCTTTTTCTGATATCTTTTTAAACTCAAAAACCGAACATCTTGAAACAATCGCCCTTGTCATACTCGTGTATGGATTTTCTGTTGTCGAGCCAATGAAAAAGATACTGCCGTCTTCAATGGCTTGCAAAACACAATCGCTTTGTGATTTACTCCACCTGTGACACTCGTCCAAAAGAAGATAGGTGTCTTTGTTGAACATTTGCTTATTGGACCTTGCTCTTTCAATCACTGCCTTGGCATCAGCCACACCGCTTGAAACTGCATTCAGTTTTTCAATGTTTGCATTCATAAGTTTGGCAATAATGTTTGCAAGAGTGGTTTTGCCAGTCCCGGGTGGACCATAAAAAATCAAACTGCCAACATTTCCAGTGGCAATTGCACGCGTCAACAACTTATTCTTTCCAACAATATGCTCTTGTCCAACAAAATCTTCCAGCGTTTTTGCACGCATACGCTCGGCAAGAGGAATATTAAAGTTAATCATATACTTATTATAACAAAAAAGAAAGAAAAAGCAAATAAAATAATCCAAAAAAATAAAATACTTAAAAATTTTTAGATAAAATCAAGAATGAAGAAAGTTAAACATCAAAGGAAAGAAAAATCGGTTCTTTCTTTTTCAGACTAAACCGCGTGATGTTTGAAATATTTGAAAACCTTGTTTTTCCAACTTGCAAAAATTCTTCACTTCCAAATGAAACAAGAATTTTTTTGAAATACTCTCCATTGAAAATTCCAAGTTCTTTAAGTCCAATTTCCTTGAAAGGTTGAAAATTGATTTTTTCTTTTCCTTTCACAAAAAGTCGCCTTAAGGTAAGATATTTTTGTGACAAATTTTCTTCACGAATATTATTGCACCAACAAAGCCAAATTTTCTTGGGCAAATCATTATTGAAAAATTGGTCAAACTTCGGATTCTTGGTTTTAACTCGAATGTCAAAAGTTTCGCAACATTTAACTTTTGCAATATTCAAAAGTTTTAAAAAATCTTCTCCATTTTTTAAAGGCAATTTTCTTGGCGACAGCGAAAAGAAAAAACTCTTTTTTTCTTTTGGTTTAACAGTCAATGTGGTTTCAAAATATATTGTGGCAAAAAGTGAATTTTCCAACCCGTCCACCATTGAAAAACTCAATTTTTGTTTTGGACAACGGAAGTTAAAAAATAACTTTCCTTTTGATGAAAGATTAAGAATCTTGACAAAATTATTTTGCTTTTTAAAGTAGTAATAACCATTTTTTAATGGGAAATTCAAAGAAATTTTGACTTTTTGAGCAATTTTTCCATCATTTTTCAAATTAAGTAAAATATTTGAGCCATTCAAGACAAATTCCGCAAAGTCATATAAAACACCATTTTCCCCCTTGGCAACAAGTGCAAAATCTTCATATTTTGGATTGATAATTTCATCATTAATCTTGACAAATTTATCTTTATATTTCAAATCATAATTTGATGAAGAAAAATAGTTTATGTTAAGTTTATTAATCATTGTCAAAAATGAAAAATTCGAATTTTGGCTATAAAAAACGCAATTTTTTAACTTTTTAAGCATTTTTTCAAACTTTTTTTCCACTTTTTCAATCTGTACAAGAAAATTAAAATTTTCTTCCAGATTTGCTAAACAAACCGCCCTTATAATTTTCTTATCCAATTTCCCATCAAACTTAAAGATTGGGTATCGTGTGTCCACACCATTTTCAAACAACACACGTTTGTCAATTTTATCATCGTAGACAACCGGTGCGTGAAATCTAACTCGGTTTAAAATTATATTTTTAAGTTTCTCAATTTCATCATTTTTCATATACATAAATTATTTCAAAAACAAATTACTTTAAACAAAGATATCATAAAAAGCTAAATTTTCCATAAAAATCAACTTTTTAAAGTGTTTTTAATAAAAATTTTAGTAATTTTGATTTTAAAAATATTTTTGGAGAAAAAATATTTAATTTTATAAAATAAAAAAGATAGGATTTCCTATCTTCGTTAAATCAGCCAAACTGTAAGCCGAGTTCTGTTTCAAATGGTCATCTATCTAGTGTTGCCGTCACCAGCAACATCAAGCGGTATTTTTGTTAGCCACGAAAGAACGCGTATCGACTAAACTTAACCTTGCATCGAGTGGGGTTTACAGAGCAAAACTTGTCACCAAGTTCCCGGTGGGCTCTTACTCCACCTTTCCACCATCGCCTTACGGCAGTCTATTTCTGTTGCACTATCCTTGGAGTCGCCTCCACAAGTCGTTAACTTGCACTCTGTTCTTTTAATGCTCGGACTTTCCTCTCTGTGTCCTTCACGAACACACAGCGACCATTTGTTTGACTGACAAGAAAATTATATCACATTTTACTCAAAAAATCAATAAAAACTTGAAAAAAGAGTGATTTTTTGCAAAATTTCAACCCAAATTGAAAATTTGTTTCACTTTCCCGTGTTTGTCAGAACTGAAACCTTGCATAACTCCGTCTTGAGAGACCTTGATGGCAACGCCATATTTCGCCATACATTTTGTGGCAGCAAGCCGGCCACCACCCAAACTTCCTGCTTCAATTTTAATAATCGCACCAACAGCAATGATTGTGCCATCAAAATCAACAATAATAGCACCGTCAATTGCGACAAGTTCTTCCAAAAGTGTTCGGTCAAGTTCAAAAAACTTCTTCCCCGAAATAATCTTTGAAATTGCCTTCGTTTTTATGCAATTATTTCTCTCCAAAAACTCTTCATATGAACAATCATAATCATTCTTAATTCTTTTTGCGTATTGAATATTATAAAGCTTTCCTGCTTCTTCAAGTTCAATTTCTTTCTTGATATTGAAATGTTCTTCCGACAAAATATCTGCGCCGTCAATATGAACAAGTGCCTCGCGAGTTTTGTCCTTATTCAAATAAACAATGCACGCACCTTTATAGCCAAATGAACAATCCAAAGCCGTGTTATAAATCGCCCGCCTAATCTGTTTTGCAGTGTATGAAACATTATTATATAGAAGTCGAATAACTTCATCGTGCGAATAAACACACCACCTACCATTTCTCTTGGCAAACATAAGTTGTCTTGCATAGAAAATCAAAATATCACCACTTGCGGTTAAAACAATACCCACCCGCTTGTCATTACAACTTCTTGCCACTCTGTCATACACATAAGGAGAAACAGTTGGTGCAGATTTTGCATTCTTCAAGTTTACATATGAAACAAGATGTCCTTTTTTGTCAAATTCCACAAAAGAAGAAACTCCATCGGTTAAACGCGCGAAAAAGTCTTTTTCAATGATATCATTATAAGTCACCGCATTCTCATTTTCTGGTGAAGAGGAAAGATTGACGAAAATTCCCATTGCGACATTGAAACCTTCATATGTTCGTGCCGACCACTTCTCAAGACAGGTAATAATCCCCATAATCGTGTCCGAACCTGTTTCAGTGATACTCTCCACCAACGCCTTCTCAATGATGAAATGTTGCAGTTTTTGAAGATAGATTGGATTGGTAATTTCGTTATTCATCACAAGAGTTGTATCTTCAAGAATTGCACGAATAAGATTGACTTCAAAAGATTTGAAAGGTTGTCCGCGTTTCAAAATAACTCTGTATTCATCAGTTTTGTGCGGTTTAAGAAGGATAGAATTCTTTTTTCCCAACGCAACTTCCAAATCTCTTGACGAAGATTCAATTTCGCCAGCAATATAGGAGCCGGTGAAAAGCGGAATTATCAGCTTGTTAATGAAGTTATAAAATCGAATTTTATCCATATTTTTGCCTTTTAGATATTATATCATATATAATTATATTAATTTTGGCATAAAAAGTTTGTCAAGTAATTTAACATAAAATTTATAAAAATTTTTTAATTTTTCAAAAAACATCAAAAAAATCGCGATTTTTTCAACTTTTTTGCCGTTTTTCTTTGATTTTTTCATCTTTTTCACTTTTTTCAAAATTTTCTTTTATTGTGGAAAGTGCTTTATTTTCAATTCTTGAAATATATGAACGCGAAATACCAAGTCTGTCCGCCACTTCTTTTTGCGTCAATGCTTTTTTGTCACATAAACCATAACGCAACACAATTATCTCTTGCTCACGCTTGTCAAGTTTGGTTGCAATGATGTTTTTTATTTTCTGAATTGTCAAATTGTTTTCCACCTGCACAAAAACTTCTTCTTCACTGGACGACAAAACATCTTTAAGTTCCAAATCATTATCTTCTTCATTGTTAGAAGTCAAACTGTTGATTGAAACCACATTTTTGTGTTTTTTGTTGGCACGGATAAGCATAAGGATTTCATTGTTGATGCAACGCGCGGCATATGTCGAAAGTTGAACCTTCTTGTCATAGTCGAATGTGTCTATCGCCTTGATAAGTCCAATCGTTCCAACCGAAAGTAAATCGTCAACTTCCAACGAATTGGTATATTTTTTCACCACGTGTGCCACCAAACGCAAATTATGATTGATGAGTTTTTCGCGTGCTTTCTTGTCACCTTTTTTCATTTTTTCAAATTCCAACTTTTCTTCTTCAATGGTAAGCGGTTTTGGAAAACCTTGCACAGTGTTAATAAAGTTTGTGAAAAGATTGATGCGACTAAAAAAATAAACAAAACTTTCAAAAATCATAAATTCCCCTTTTTGAATTTATATGTTGAAAGTTGTCAAATTTTGCTTGACCATAATATATTTTGTCAGATTTTGAAAAATCAAAAAAAAATAACTAAATTTTTAATAAAAATTGAAAAAAAGTGTAAAAAAAGAAAAATTGCATACCACACAATATGTTGTGTGATATGCAAAGTGGTATGCAACGCATTTTGAGTTGTTAATTTTTTCTTCTAGAACAATTCATCAACAAATTCATCTTTGTCAAATGGTTGAAGGTCGTTCACTCCCTCACCAGTTCCCACAAAAACAACTGGCAGTTTATATTCTTTTTCAATGGCAATGATAACTCCACCTTTTGCTGTGCCATCAAGTTTTGTCAAAATGATACCATCAATTTCCACAAACTCATCAAATGCCTTGATTTGAGAAAGAGCATTCTGACCAGTGGTTGAATCCAAAACAATGAAAGTGTATTTGTGAGCATCAGAATATTCTCTGTTTATGATTTTGTCGATTTTTTTGAGTTCTTCCATCAAATTTGTTTTCGTGTGCAATCTTCCAGCCGTGTCCACAATTAACACATCTGTTTTTTTCGCTTTTGCACTTTGAATACCATCAAAAACAACTGCGGCGGCATCAGCACCTTCTGCGTGTTTAATTATTCTCGTTTTTGTGCGATCTGCCCATTCGGTAAGTTGCATTGATGCAGCAGCTCGGAATGTGTCACCAGCAACCAAAGTCACATCTTTTTTGATGTTCCTAAAATATTGTGCAAGTTTTCCAATGGTCGTGGTTTTTCCAACACCATTAACTCCCACAATTGTGATGATTGCCGGATATTCAATTTCAATTTTCGGAGCATCTTCAAAATAGTTCTTCAAAATTTCCTTCAAAACTTCTTTGACTTTATCACCCGAACGAACTTTTCTTTTGTGACATTCATCTCGCAATTCATCAACAATTTCCATCGAAGACCGAACGCCCACATCACAAGAAATTAAAATGTCCGTTAGTTCATCAAAAAAATCATCGTTGAGTTCACCGTGACTTAACAATTCGTCAAGTTTACGAATAAAAGCGTCCTTTGTTTTTTTCAATGCCTGCCCAATTTTTTTGAATAAGCCCATATTTTTCTCCTTTAATTTGCTTGCTCTGCTTGTTTGATTGCATCTGCAAGTTTAACAGAAACAATCTTTGAAACGCCCTTTTCTTCCATTGTCACACCATACAAACTGTCAGCCAGTTCCATTGTTGGTTTTCTGTGAGTGATAACAATGAATTGAGTGGTTTCAGAAAGTTTTTTAAGATATAACGCAAATCTTTCAATGTTTGCATCATCAAGAGCCGCTTCAATTTCGTCAAGAAGTGAGAATGGAAGTGGTTTTAATCTCAAAATTGCAAACAAGAGTGCAATTGCGGTTAAAGTTTTTTCACCACCACTCAAAAGTGAAAGTTTGTTTGGTGCTTTACCTGGAAGTTGAACCATAATTTCCACTCCTGCAAGAAGCGGGTCTTCACTTTCAGTAAGTTCAAGTTTGGCATTTCCGCCACCGAAAAGTTCCCTGAAAACAACTTTGAAACTTGAATTGATTTTCTCAAATTCTTCATTAAATTTGGTCAACATTTCAGTCGACAAATCTTTAATGATTTTCACCAAATCTTCTTCCGCTTTTTTAAGGTCTGAAGATTGAGTTGACATATCATTATATCTTTCCAAAAGCGTGGAAACATCTTCAATCGCGTGGACATTGACATAGCCCAGTGCTGAAATATCTTTTTTGAGTCTGCCAATTTCAATCATTGCTTCTTTGAAATTAAAGTCTGGACGGCGATGTTCAAGACAGGTTGAGTATGTCAAATCATACTCTTCATAAATTCGCTCTTGCATTGCTTCGAGTTCACTATCCACCTTTGAGAGATTCATTTCTTCGCGATATTTTCTGTCATTAATGGTGGAAATACTTTCCAAAATACGCGTTTTGTCTTCATCATATTTTTTTAATGTTGACGAAATATCTCCTCTTTCATTTTCCATCTTCTCGCGTTTTGCACGAATTCTGTTCATATTATCTTTCGCAGTCGAAGGTCCAGCATTTTCGATTTGAATTTTTATCATTTCTTCCTGTTGAGCAATAAATTTTTCGTTGTCTTCAATCGATTTTTTCAAATTAACAGAATTGGTGTTTTGCTTGTCTATTTCAAGCACAATTCTGTCAAGTTCATCGCTGACATTTTTCACTTTTTCTTCACAAGAAGCAATTTCCACTTTGATTGTGGTCATTTGAGCCACAAGTTCGTCACGCTCGGCACGAAGTTTTGAAGATTTTTCTTGTTTTTGTTTGATTAAAATGTCGGCATCTTCCTTGTTACCACTCAAAGCATTTTTGACAAGATTAATCTCACTTAATTCACCATCAATAAGTTTGATTTTGTTGTTGACAGAAGTTTTTTCCATTCCATAAACTTTGTTTTCTTCTTCCGCTTCTTCCAAATCCTTCTTGCAAGCATCAAGTTTTTCTTGTTCTTTTGCAAGTTGAACTTCAAAATCATTTCTCTTGGTGTTAAGTTCACTTTCTTTTCTGGAATACTCGCTTGTGTCACTCTTTAACTTCTCGATTTCAAGCGTCATTTCTTGCTCTTGTTTTTGCAGTTTAACAATTTCTGTTGCAAGCGTTTCAATTTCTCTTTGACGAGAAATAAGATTAACCGCTTCGCTCTTCTTGCTTCCACCAGTAAGCGAACCTTGTGTGCTGACAACATCACCTTCCAATGTGACAATCTTGAATGAAAAACGATTGTCTTTTGCAAGATTAACAGCAGTTGCCAAAGTGTCAACAATGACTGTTGCACCCAACAAATTACTTATTACATTGTCAATTCGCTTGTCATATTCAATCAATCTGCTGGCAACACCAAAAACACCTGACTTCCCTTGGACAGTTCGTTCGTCAAGGTCGCGTCTTTTCATTGAAGAAATAGGCAAAAATGTTGCTCGACCAAACTTGTTTTCTTTCAAATATTCAATCAAATCTTTTGCACCATTTTCATTGAAAGTAACAATATTTTGCACAGCATTTCCAAGAGCAACTTCAATCGCAGTTTCAAATTTGGCTGGCACTTTGATTAATGACGCCAAAACGCCCACCATTTTTGAAGAAATTGCTGAATTTCTTTCACTTTCTTTCAAAATTTTCTTAACACTGTATGCATAGCCTTCAAACTCCGCTTGCATTTCAGTCAAAAGTTTACGCCTGTTTTCATAGACTTTTATTTGCGTGCTCAAATTTTGTTTTTCAGTTTCAAGTTCACGAAGACGCTTTGTGGCAACAAAATTTTTGCCAGCAACATCAGAGCAAAGATTTTTTGTTTCTTCAAACGACTTTGACAAATTTTCAACATTATGCTTAATTGTTTCTTCAAGTTTTTTAAGGCTTTCAATTTTGGTCACTGCTTCTTGAAGATTTTTCTCCAAATTCTCAAGATTTTGCACCAAAATGTTACGCTCTGCTTCATATCTTGAAGCATTACTTTTGACATCGGACAACGAACCCAAGGTGTCGATAAATTTTTGTTGTGAAAGTCCAGCTTCATTTTCGCTTGCCGTCATTTCATCAACAATTTCAAGATGCTTGTTTGATAGCCCTGCATAAGTTTGCTTCAAAGTTTCCAATCTCTTTTCAAGGTCGTTTAATTCCTTACTTTTTTCAACTCGTGCTTCTTCGCAACTTTCAAGAATTGTTGTGGCATTTGACAAATCCAAATGCAAACGGTCATTTTCTCTTTGTGTGTAATTTATCTTTTCGCGAACAACCTTAACCTCACCTTCTTGCTTTTCAAGTTCGACAGTGACTTTCAAAAGTTCATCATTTAACCTTGAAATTTCCTTGTCAAAAGTGGAAAGTTTTTCAAGTTCGGCGTCATATTTTGAAGTTGTGTCGTCAAGTTCAGATTGGCGAACATTAAGTTCTTCCGACAACGCTTTCAAACGGTTGTTTATTTCCGCTTTGACATTGTGAGCGTTTTCATATTGAAAAATATAGGCATTAACTTCCAAATCTTTAAGTTGCCCCTTATATTCCAAATATTTTTTGGCATCTTCCGCTTGTTTTTTAAGCGGTCCCATTTGTCTTTCAATCTCGGCAATAATGTCGTCAATACGAACAAGATTATCTCTCGTCCTTTCCAATTTTCTCTCTGCTTCATCTTTTCGACTCTTGAATTTGGCAATTCCCGCTGCTTCTTCAAACATCGAACGGCGTTCTTCTGGCTTTTCGTCAACAATTTCGCTGACTTTTCCTTGACCAATAACAGAGTAACCATTTTTGCCGATACCACTGTCAAAAAGAAGGTCAATAATATCCTTAAGTCGACAGGTGTTTTTGTTTATTTGATATTCACTCTCACCGGAACGATATAACTTTCTCGTGATGGAAAGTTCGTCATATGATATATCAAAAAATCGGTCAGTGTTGTCAAATGTCAATGTCACTTCACAATATGACAAACTGCGTCTTTTTTCCGTCCCTTTAAAGATGACATCTTGCATATTGTCGCCACGAAGAGATTTCGCACTTTGCTCACCCAAAACCCAACGAATAGCATCGGAAACATTACTTTTTCCACAGCCGTTTGGTCCAACAATAGCAGTAAATCCACCATTAAACTCAATGGTGGTTTTGTCCGCAAACGACTTAAATCCAATCATTTCAATTTTCTTAAAATACATAACTTTTTCCCAATTTTGTAATTTACCATTTCTATTTTATCATAAATTGCCAAAATAAAAAAACAAAAACGCCCTTGAAAGCAAAATTTTGCAAAAAATTTGCAAAATTTTCGCGTCCAACGGACGCTGTGTGGCGATGCCACACGCTTTCAAGGGCTTCTTGTCAGTCTTTAAACAATTTTTTTAACGCCACAAAAGCACAATTTTGTTCAGCTGAAAGTTTGTCTTTGCCATATCCAGTCGAAATCAAATCTTCATCCATAAAAAAATTTGCCACAAACATATCACCATCTTTTTCTGTTTCATATTTCATTGTGCACTTAAAATTTGCCTGCACAAGTTCTTGAAGTTGAGTTTTATAGTTCGTGTCTTCGACATTATCAAAATCGGACAGATTGAGTTTTTCAACAATAAACTCTCTCACTTTTTCGATGCCAAATTCAAGATAGACGGCACCAACAATAGCCTCAAAAACATCACCTTTGATGGCACGCGTAATGTGATTTTTCAGACTTTTACCCAAAAAAAGTTCATTTTCAATATCCAACTTATCAAAACAAGATGCCAAATATTCTTCTGACACAAAATGCGCACGAAGAACGGTCAATTCGCCCTCACTTTTTTTGGAATTTTTAAAAAGAAATTCGCCCACCAAAAAATCCAAAACACTATCACCCAAAAATTCCAATCTCTGATAATTTTTCTTTGATTTTGAAGGATGAGTTAAAGCTTCTTCAATTAATTGGCGATTTTTGAAATGAAAGCCCAGTTTTTCATCAATCATTTTCGACCTCAATTTTTTCTGTCATTTTTGCCAGTTTACTCTCGATTTTTTCAATAAGATTATTTTCATAAAGTTTGACAACTTGCATAATGGAAGCACAAATATTTTCTCTTCCGCAAGAGCCGTGATTTTTAACCACAAGTTTTTTGCAACCCAAGAAAGGTGCTCCGCCGTGTTTGTTTGCATCAAGTTTACTTTTCAACGCTTTGAAAGTTTTTTTCATAAAGAGTGCTCCAATCATTGACATCGGACGGCTTTTTATTTCTTTTTTCAAAACGGATATGATACCACTTGCCGTGCCTTCAACGCCTTTGAGAAGAACATTTCCAGCGAAGCCATCTGTGACAATGACATCAATATCACCACTCATAACTTCTTTGCCTTCGCAATTTCCAACGAAATTTATTGGCAATTTTTTCATAAGTGGATAGGTTTCTTTGACAAGTTCATTTCCTTTGTGTTCTTCGCTCCCATTGTTGAGAAGAGCCACACGCGGATTTTCAACATTTTCGATAATAGAATAATATGCACTGCCCATAATGGCGAAATGAAGAAGATTAATGCTTTTGCAGTCCACATTTGCACCGCTGTCGATGATAATCACATCACTACCTTTTTTTGTTGGAAGGATTGGAGCAAGAGCCGGACGCGAAATCCCTTTGATTCTGCCAATTTTCATTATCGCACCAGAAAGTATCGCTCCTGTTGAGCCTGCAGAAACCAGTCCCCAGACACTTTCATCTTCTTTCAAAATATCAAACGCTTTCACCAAAGATGAATCCTTCTTTTGTCTTATTGCCACCGTTGGCGAGTCATCGTTCGTGATAATCTCACTGGCGTTCACGATTTCAATTCTTTCCGTTCTGCCATTCAAAATTTCACTGATTTTCTTTTCATCGCCACACAAAATAATCTGCAAATCCTTGTTTTCTTTAATGGCAAGGACAGCCCCTTCAACAACTTCCTTTGGAGCATTATCTCCACCAAAAGCATCAACAACAACTTTCATAATAAACTCCTTAATAATTCACACAATAACACTCATTTTCGTTATTATTTTGTTATTAAACAAAGCGGAAAATCCCACTCCTTGTAATGATATCAAAAAGGAAAAAATAAGTCAAAGCATTTTATGAGAAAGCGAGAAATTTTTGGTAAACACAAAAAACAAAAGCACACCAAAAGTGAAAAACTTTCGATGTGCTTCAATTTCAAAAATTACTTTTTCTTTGTTTCGTTTTTATCTTCAACAACAGTTCTTGCATTATAAGTTCCACAATTTTTGCAAACCTTGTGTGGTTCTTTAAGTTCGTGGCATTTTGGACATTCAACAAGTGTCACACCTTCTGCCTTGAAGTTTGCGGAATTTCTTTTATGTTTTCTCTGTTTTGAAACCTTACCCTTTGGAACAGCCATTTTCTTTCTCCTTTTAGTAAATTTAATCGTTTTGCTTCAATATTCTACACTATTGAAAAACATTTGTCAAGTTTTATTTGGATTTTTTCAAATTTTTTACAATATTTAAAGTGTCTCTTGCCATCATAAGTTCTTCATTTGTTGGAATAACATAAATTTTAACCTTTGAAGAAGGTGCAGAGATAAGTTCCACTTGACCACGTTTGAAGTTTTTGTTTTTCTCCTTGTCTAACACAACGCCAAGATTTTCCATATTTTCCACAATCTGCTCACGCGTTTCAGCACTGTTTTCACCAATACCACCCGTGAAGACAATGGCGTCAGCACCATTCAAGATTGCAAGATAGATTCCGACATACTTTTTGGCAGAATATGCAAGAAGGTCAAGCGCAAGTTGACAACGCTTGTTGCCATTTTCTGCTTCTTTGGTCACTTCTCTGTGGTCACTGGTCACTCCAGAAACACCCAAAAGCCCGCATTCTTTGTTCAAATAGTTCAAAACTTCGTCAACAGATTGCTTTTTGTGTGAGCACAAAAATTGCACAACAGTTGGGTCAAGGTCTCCCGAGCGTGTTCCCATCACAAGTCCTTGAAGTGGAGTAAGCCCCATTGAAGTGTCCACACTTTTGCCGTTTTCAATTGCTGTGATTGACGAACCATTGCCAAGGTGGCAAGTTATCGCTTTGACTTCATCAATATTTTTCCCAAGCACTTTTGCAAGTTCTTGAGTGACAAATCTGTGGCTTGTGCCGTGTGCACCATATTTTCTTATATGATATTTTTCATAATCTTCAAGCTTGATGGCATACATAAATGCTTTTTCTGGCATTGTGGTGTGAAAAGCGGTGTCGAAAATCACAACTTGAGGTGTGTTTGGCATAACTTTTTCGCACGCACGAATTCCCATTGCATTTGCTGGATTGTGAAGAGGAGCAAGGTCAGAGAGTGCTTCCACCTTTTTTGTCACATCTTCTGTTATCAAAACGCTTTCATTAAAGAGCCAGCCACCCATAACCACGCGATGTCCAACTGCACCGATTTCATCAAAACTTTTAATGACGCCAATTTCTTTGTCCACCAAAATGTTTAAAACTTTTTTGATGGCTTCTTCGTGATTTTTTGCTCCTTCGAAAATTTCTTCTTTTCCATCGTGTTTATATGAAATAAAAGGTTCGTTCAATCCAATTTTTTCACAATTTCCTTTGGCAATAAGTTTTTCATTTGACATATCAAGAAGTTGATATTTAAGTGAAGAACTGCCTGCATTAATAATCAAAATATTCATTATTTATCTCCTTTTTTGTCTTCTTTATCTTCACATTGAAGTGCTGTTATCGCACTCAAAACAACGATATCATTCACATTGCAACCGCGTGACAAATCATTGACTGGTTTTTTGAGATTTTGAAGGATTGGACCAATTGCGTTCAACCCGCCAACATATTGCATCACCTTATAGCAAATATTTCCAGCGTTTATATCTGGGAAAATCAAAACATTGGCATCACCTTTGATTGGTGAATTTGGTGCTTTATGGTCAGCCACACTTTTCACCATTGAAGCATCAAATTGAAGTTCGCCATCACAAAGCACATCTTTTTCTTTCTTGTGGAATTTTTCATATGCTTCTCTGACTTTGGTCACATCATCGCTTTTGGCACTACCCTTGGACGAATATGACAAAAATGCCACCTTTGGAGTTCCAATCTTGAACTGCCTTGCACTTTTCAAACTTGCTTCTGCAATTGCACACAAGGTGTCAGCATCAGGCTTTTCAATCACGCCACAATCGGACAAAATAAGCGCTTTCCCATCAAGGAATTTGTTTTTGCCATAAACCAAAAAGCAACTTGAAATCGGCTTTTTGTTTTTGCTTTTGATGATTTGAAGTGCAGGTTTGATTGTTGTTGCAGTGGACGCTTCCGCACCTGCCACCATACCATCTGCATAACCGCATTCCACCAAAAGAGTGGCAAAATAATATGGGTCTTTTTCAAGTTCTTCAGCTTGCTCTTGTGTCAAGCCTTTGTCCTTTCTTTTTTCGTAAAGGGTTTTGACAAGTTTTGCTCTGTCTGGAAAAGTCACTGGATTCACAATTTCAAACTTTTCCAAACTTTTATCGCGAATGATAAGAGCACTTGCATCTCCCACCAAAAGCACCTTGCAAATACCTTTTTTCTGCAAAATTTTGACTGCTTCAAGAGTTCTGTCGGAAAAACTTACTTCTGGGAAGACGATTGTTTTTTGTTTTTGTTTTGCTTCATTAATTAAGTTTTTAATTTTAAACATAATATACCCTCTTTTATTCTTTTTTCCTTAAATTCAAAATAAAATATTAAAGAAAAACGGACGAGCCATTTGATGTTTTTATTATAGAAAAAAGCACGAATAAAGTCAAACAAAATAGGAGTTAATTTTGAAAAAAATTAGGAAAGAAAAAAATAACACCATAAATTTGCTGTTTTCAATGTTGATAATCTTCTTCTTAATCAATCTCATTTTGTCGCCACAAAAATATATTTTAACCACACTTGATGGGATTGAAGCGTGGGCAACAAATGTCCTGCCCAGTGTTTTCCCCTTCATCTTTTTCACACGATGTTTGTCAACTCTTGGACAAGTGGAAAAAATGACAAAGCCCTTTCAAAAATTTTCTAACTTCCTTTTCAAAACACCGCCCATTTCAATATACACCTTTCTTATGGCAATACTCTCGGGTTATCCAGTCGGCTCAAAAATGATTGCCGACTTATATGAACAAGGCAAAATTTCAAAAACGGATGCATATAAAATGTCAGCATTTTGTTCAACATCGGGTCCAATGTTTATTATCGGTGCCGTTGGAGCAATGATGTTTCAAAATGTGATGGTGGGTTATATTCTTTTTGTTTCTCACATAATAGGTGCATTTTTAAATGGAATAATATATCGCAACATAAAACTCAAAAATATTGATGAAAAAGAAAAAATCGCCGAAACAACAAACAAAAAGTTTGATATCGGAGAAATCATCACTTCTTCATCAATATCAATCATCGCAGTTGGCGGAATTATTGCCATTTTCTTTCTTGTGATTGAATGCTTTTCACCTGTTTTCAATCTCCTTCCACCATCACTTTCAAGTTTTCTTCAAGGTGTGGTTGAAATCACGAAAGGCTCACTTTCGCTTTCCAAACTCTCCAACATTAACCTTGCCACAGTCCTTGCAAGTTTTGTCATAAGTTTTGGCGGAATCTCCACCCTTCTTCAATCACTCACAATGCTACAAAAAGTTGAAATGCCGACAAAACTCTTTGCTCTTCAAAAATTCACTCACGCCATTTTTTCCACTCTTGTCACAATAATTTTGTTGATTTTTTTCAAAATATAATCCTTCTTTTTGTCAAATTTTAATAATATAAAAAAGTTGCATACCACACAATATGTTGTTGTGATATGCAATAAAAATTGAAATATTATTCAATATTTGGTTAGGTAAATTCACTTAATTTTTGTAATAACTTGTGGCAATAGCATCGCATCGATTGTTCAAAATGTTGTCACTGTGACCTTTGACTTTCACAAATTCCACTTCTCTGTTTTTCGTGAGCGACAAAAGTTCTTTCCATAAATCAATGTTCAAAACTTCTCCACCACTTGAAGAACGCCAGCCATTTTGTTGCCAACTTTTAAGCCAGTTTTGGTTGAAAGCATTGACAACATAAGCACTGTCTGAATAAACTTTCACCTTCTCACCTTTTTCTTTTTTCCCACTCTCTTCTTTTTCTTCAATAAGTTTAAGCCCTTCAATCACCGCCATAATTTCCATACGATTGTTGGTTGTGTTTTCATCACCACCAGAAAATTCTTCAATCTGCAATTCGCTTGAAATCTTTGGCAAAAACACACCGCCATAGCCACCTTTTCCTGGATTGCAAGAACAAGCACCATCAGTGTATAACACATCACAATCTTCGCGATATGCAGAAAAATCATCGTTTTTCACTTTTTCATCTTCAAAATAAAAATCCTTGACAATTTCTTCCAAACTCTTTTCTTGCTTTCCAAAATCTTGCGAAAACTTTATGCCATCATTTTCTTTCCTTGGATAGATGTGAAAATGAAGATGCATAATCGCCTGTTCTGCACTTTTGCCGTTATTGTTAAAAACATTATAGCCGTCAAAGCCACAATCTTTCACAAAGTGGTTGCCAATTTTTTTAACAGACGCCATAATTTTGCCAAGGGTTCTTTCTGGACAGTCCATCAAATTTTCATAATGCTTTTTTGGCACGACCAGAGTATGACCATAAACATCATTTGCAATATCCAAAAAGGCATAGACATTTTCATCTTCAAAAACTTTATATGACGGAATTTCTCCCTTAATAATCTTACAAAATAAACAATCTTTCATAAAATTTTTTCCCCTCCCACACTTACAACATAGAGTATATCAATAAAAATAATTTTTGTAAAGTAAATAATCTCTAATTAACAAAATAAACATCGATAAAAAATAACAGACAACGCCTGTTATTTCACAATATGATACCCGCCGACAGCCAAAACTTTTGGACCAGTGTGAGTGGCAATTGAAAGAGCAAGTGGATCACAATATGAAAACGGAATATTTGGAAATTCTTTCAATAATTCTTGCTTAAAGATTTCCGCATTTTCATCGTTTGTTGTGTGAGCAATAGCAAGTTCGAATTCGCCATTTTCAACATACTTCTTAAATCTTGTTTCAATGTCGTTTCTTATTGCTTCAATCATTTTTTTCTTTGCCGAACGAAGATTTGTTACCTTGGAAAATTTGTCGAGTTTTCCACCTTGAATTGTCAAAATTGGTTTGATATTCAAAATTGTGCCGATTGCAGCAGCCGCTGGTGTCACTCTCCCACCGCGTTTCAAATATTTCAAAGTGTCCACCATAAGATATATGGAAGATTCCAAGCCGTCTTTTTCAAGATAATCTTTGATTTCTTTTCCGTCATAACCTTTTTCAATAAGTTTTAACGCATCAACGACAGAGGCTTTCAAGGTTATGGAAATACGCTTGTTGTCAATCACAAAAACCTTGTTTGGATAATTCTTGCTGAAATTCTCTGCGGTTTCAAAAGACTTACTCAAAGCACTCGACATTGGAATATGCAAAACTTGGTCATATTTTTTCAAGAGTTCTTCCCAAAGTTCCACAATATCATTGATATTTGGTTGAGAAGTTGTGATTTTGACATCGTTCTTTTGAAGAGTGTAGAAATCTTCTTGACTCAAATTTTCTCCTTCATAGAGCACTTCGTCACCAATAATGAAAGGCATTGGCACAAGATAAATTCCAAGTTTCTTTGCTTCTTCTTTTGTTATTCCACTGTTTGTGTCAACAACAACTGCAATCTTTTTCATAAAACACTCCTATTTTTCAAGTCAAAATTGATTATACATCATTTTTATGAAAATTCCAAATAAATTTATATATTTTTTTAAAAAATTTTAATAGAAAAAATACTTAAATTTTTTTAACTATTTTCTCATTTTTCTCGATAAAGAAAACAAAAATAGTGTCAATTTTCAAGAATAATAAGAGATTGCAAAAACACCTAATACTTAAAATTTTTTAACTATTTATTTACCATAAATCCAAACAAATTTTCTTTGATTTTGACAGAGATAGAAAAATTCACAAAATTTTATGGCAATAAAAAAGACCTAAATTAATAGGCCTTACATTGATTTTCCTTTTGCTTTTTCATTTCTCTTAACAAGGTTTTGATATATTCCTTTCATTTCCGATTTAACATCACTTGAAAGGTCAGTCGAAGTGAAGACATCTTCAAAATAACCCTTAACCGATTTTAATTCCACACTTTGACAAGGCAATGCTCTTGCGAAGCGTTTGTTGTTGTTTCTGAATCTTTCATAGTTTGTCTTCATAAATTCATCATTTTTGAGAAGAGCCATTTTTTCTTCATCTTCCAAAACATCAAAATCTTTCAATCTGACAATTCCGGTGGAAGCATCAGCAACCATCGCCCAAACAAGATATGGATAATCACTTTTATTTATCTCTTTTGATTTGTCCAAAAATGCTTGGAAAGTGAAATAGCCGTCTTTACTGTTATACATATATCTCAAAAATTTGATGGTTGGAATTGTGCCAAAAGACGCACGAATATCAGCCAATTTTTCCATAAAGACACCAGATTGTTCTTTTGCAAATGACAAGGTTAACACTTGTTTTGCATCAAGATATGGCACAATATCGCTGGAAGTTGCAACAGCAAATTTCAAAAATTCTGGGTTTTTCAAATCTTCTTCAAAAAGATTTTTCACTTTACTTAAATCCACACCATCACCAATAAGTGAAGCAAATTCCATTTTTCTTTGAAGCAAAGCGTTTTCTTGTGCCTTTGCTTTTTCTTCTTTCTCTTGTCTTATTTGCTCATTCGCCTTTTTCTTTCTTTTTTCTTCTTCTGCGCGCTCTTCTTGGCGTTTTCTTATCTCTTTTTCTTTTTGTTGTTTAAGCAAAAGATGTTCTTCTCTTCTTTTTTGAGTTTGTGGATTCTTTTTTGCTTTGGCAAGTGCAATGTTTGAGTTCTCGGTGTTACGAGCAAGTCCAGCCAACTTTCTCTCAAAATCTTCGTCAAATTTTCCAATCATTTCAAATCTGGTTATTTTCATATATATCCTCCAATCCTTAATATTATAACATAAACAAAAGGGTTTTTCAATATGGTTAGTCAATAAATTTTGTGAGTTTGAAAGACACCTTGCCTTCATCTTCGTCTTTGCTTAAAACTTCCACTTCAACTTCATCATCAACCTTGACAAGTTCGTATATATTTTTGGTCTTGTTTTCTGTGCAATTTTGAATATGAAGAAGTCCAGTTGCGCCATTTTCTACTTTAACAATCGCTCCAAAGCGAAGAAGTTTGACCACTTTTGCTTTGTAGACTCCACCCACTTGAAGTTCTTTTATGCGTGAAATTTTCGGGTCTTCCAAAAGTGCTTTGAGTGACAATTCCACTTTCCTATTCTCTCTGTCAAGATTAACCACGCGGAATGTGTATTCTTCACCTTCTTTCAAAACTTCGCCAACATTTTCAATTTTGTCATATGAAAGATTCGAAATATGCACAAAAGCATCCACGCCATCAACTTCCACAAATGCGCCATACGGCATAATTTTCTTCACTCTGCCATTCACAACCTTATTAACAAAAATACTGTTCCAAAAATTGTTTTCAGTTGCCACTTTGATTTGTTCTTGCAAAAGTTTGGCACTTGCCACAATTTCCTTTTTCTCGTGGTTAATTTCTGTCACCACCACTTCAAGTTGTTTTCCGACAAAACTTTTCAAATCCTTGACATATCGAAGAGAAATATCACCTGCTGGCACAAAAATCGAATAGTCGCCCATATTTGAATGAGCGCCACCATTGTTGACATCTGTCACAACAAAAGTGAACTTACTGCCAAGGCGAAGCGTTTGAGCGTTCTGATTGGCAATTTTAAGGTCACGCGCAAGACGCATTGAACATTCAATCAGTCCTTCGTCATTTTTTTGTTTTGTGATGATAACAGGAAATCTGTCACCAATTTTCACAGCAGAAAAATCTTCAAAATCAGTTGCTGGAATGAAAGCGTCATTCTTGCCACCAATATTAAAAATCACACCATCATTTCTTTTCAGAACCACCACGCCGTCAAAAGTTTGTCCTTTTTTGTATGAAGTAAAAGTTTTGTCAATTAAGTCCAAGTTAAATTCTTCGCTCATATTTTCTCCTAGTAATTTTTTCTAATAAATAATACCAAATTGAAAGCAAAAAGTCAAAAGATTTTCAAAATAAAATTTTGGCACAATTTTTATTCTTGTGGACAACATTAAAGGTGAAAGAAAAAAGTTCTTCCAAAAAAGAAAAAAGATGAATTTTTCTTTCATCTTTTCTTTTTTTCTTCAACTTCTCTATACACTTCCAGCATTTTTTCTCGAACGACATTGTTTGCTTCATTCAAAGTTTCTTCATCGAGTTTTTTGCCATAAAATTCGGTGAGTTCATAAGGCTTGCCAATATATATATTTGACCGTCTAAACGCCTTTGGTTTTCTCTCGTGCCAAACTGTCAAAATTGGTGTTTTTGTTTTCACCGCAATCATTGCAAGCCCACTTTTAACTTCACCCAAAACTTTGCTTTCATCTTTAAGACGCGTGCCTTCTGGGAAAATATAGAGTTTTTTGCCGTCTTTGAGTGCTTTCATACATTCCTTAATCGCATTTATATCATTTCCTTCACGATCAATGAAAATTGCTCCCAAATGTTTCAAGATAAACCCAAAAAATTTGTTGTTTTTAAGTTCTTTCTTCGCCAAAATCTTCACTCTTTCAGTTGTGTGGAGAAGATAGAGAACAATATCCCAATTTGAGCGATGGTTGGAACACAAAATTGCTTTTCCTTTTGGTCTATATTTTCTGCCATAAATAAAAGTTGGATGCAAAATGGAAAGCGGAAGCCAAAGAATTATTCTCAAAAACCAAAGTAACATATTTTTCTCCTTGTTTTGATTATATAAATTTGAAAAATTTTTGTCAACAACTTTAAGTTAACTTAAGTTTTAACTTTTAACCATATTTTTCGCACACGAAAACGCCGTTGCAAAGGCAATTTGAAGATTGAATCCACCAGTCAAAGCGTCAATGTCGAGAATTTCTCCAACAAAATACAAGTTTTTCACCAACTTACTTTCAAGCGTTTTTGGATTTATTTCCTCCAAACTCACTCCACCGCTTGTAATAATTCCCGCTTCAATGTCATAAAGTCCGCCAAATTCAAGTGGAAGATTTTTGAGTTTCTCAACAATATTTTTCCTTTCTTCTTTCAAAATATCGTGCACTTTCTTCTCCAAATCAAGTCGACATTTTTTCGCAAAAAAAGTGACAAGTGAATTTGGCATAAGTCCTTTTAATATATATGATATGTTCTTGTTTTTATTCTCATCAAAATCACGAAGAAGTCGCTTTTCAAGTTGTTCATATGAAAGAGCTTTCTTCAAATCAAGTGAGATTTTCACATTTTTCGCACGGTTTATGTAACTTGAAAGAGAAAGAACGATTGGACCAGAAATGCCAAATGAAGTAAACAGCATTTCGCCAAAAAATTCCTTCTTTTTGCCATCAAATTCCGCTTTGATTGTGACATTTTTGAGCGATACCCCTTCCAAATCTCTCACATTTTCTTTAAGTTTGATTGGACAAAGTGCTGGCACAAGCGGAATAATTTTATGACCAAAACTTTCGGCAAAAGAATATCCGCTTCCGTCACTTCCAGTCGCCGAATAACTTTTCCCGCCGGTTGCAATAACAAGTTTATCGAAAACTTCACTGCCACCTTGGCATTTAATTTCAAAACCTTTTTCGGTTTTTGAAATCTTTGTAACTTTTGAATTAAAAAGAAATTTCACACCATAACAATGTTTAATAAGTGCTTTGATGACATCACTCGACTTGTCACTCATTGGAAAAACACGATTACCGCGTTCCACTTTTGTTTTAAGTCCAAGATTTTCAAAAAAATCAACTGTATCTTGTGGCGAAAAAGAATATATGGCAGAACGGAAAAACTTTTCTCCACGCACCACATTCTTCAAAAATTCATCAGTATCACATAAGTTTGTGATATTGCATCTGCCCTTGCCGGTTATGTATAACTTCTTCCCGGCCTTTTCATTTCCGTCAAATATGGTGATGTCAAATCCTTTTTCTTTGAGAAGTCCACCGAGCATAAGTCCAGATGCTCCAGCACCAATAATCGCAACTTTCATTTTTTACCTACTCAAAACTTTTGATTTCTTCATCAGTCAATGGTTTTGTTTTTCCGCGATAAAGATTTCCCAGTCTAACTTGTCCAATTCGCACGCGTTTCAAAAGGCGAATACTTCTTCCAATCGCCTCAAACATTCTTCTCACCTGATGATTTTGTCCTTCGGTTATCACCACCGAAAGTTTTGTGAATTTTCCGTCAAAAGAAATCGGTTTCACTTTTGCTTTTGGCATACGCTCGCCATTCACAACAGCACCATTTCGAAGGACTGCAAATTCGCTTTCTTGCATCTTTCCTTCCACCGTCACTTGATATTCTTTCTCAATCTCAAAAGATGGATGAATAACACGATTCGCAAAGTCGCCGTCATTTGTGAGAAGAATAAGACCTTCGGTGTCATAGTCAAGTCTGCCGATATTAAAAAGTCGCACACCCTTGTCTTCCACTAAATCAAAAATGGTCTTTCTTCCTTTTTCGTCGCTAGAAGTGGAAGCATACCCCTTTGGTTTGTTCATTTTGAGATAAACAAAAGTTGAAGGAAGTGACAGAACTCTCCCTTCAAACTCAACTTTATCCTTTTTCTCATCAACATTCGTTGCAAGATTTGTGACAACGATGCCGTTCACCTTAACTTCGCCATTCAAAATTTTTTCTTCACATTTTCTTCGTGAAGCAACACCAGCGGTTGCCAAAAATTTGTTTAATCTCATAAAAAATCCTTTTTCCTACCATTTCCCAGCAAACTCCTTCAGTCTTTGGATGATGGTTTTTGGTTTGATATTTTCTATTGTATAAACTTTTTCAGAAAATAGCAAGTCATTACCTAAAAAAATTTGAATTTCTCCAATTTCTTCCCCTTTTTCAAGTGGTGCTTGAAGAGAAGACGGCAAATGATAAACAAATTTCAAATTTTCCTTTTCAAAGGAAGAAAGCGGATAGACAAATTTTTCCTTTGTGCCCACTTTTGCCCATTTCGTTCTGCCATCAATCACTTTGATTTTTTCATCATAGTCATAAAGAGTTGTCACATCAACCAAATGATAAACGCTCGCACATTGATTTAAGAGAGTTGCACTTTCTTCAAACATCGGACGACAATTCAAAACCACGCAAACAAATTGTGTTCCATCGCGTTCCACAGCAGAAACAAGGCATCGTCCAGCATCATCTGTATACCCAGTTTTCACACCGACACACCCTTCAAGAGAAGACAAGAGTTTGTTTTTGTTTTTCAAATATCTTGGTTCTTCAAGTCCATCTTTGGAATTGATTATTTTGGTGTTTTTTGTGGTGACAATTCCTTTGAAAATCGGATTTTTAAGTGCATATGCTGTGATAAGTGCAAGGTCATAGGCCGTGGTGTAGTGCCCATCAGCGTCCAGCCCGTGCGTGTTGGCAAAGTGTGAATTTTTTGCTCCAATTTCTTTTGCTTTTTCATTCATAAGCGTGACAAATTCACTCACTGAACCTGCAATATGTTCGGCAATCGCCACCGAAGCATCATTTCCAGAGATAAGCATCAGTGCAAACAAAAGGTCGCGTGTGGAGTATATATCACCCTTTCGTAAATATAATGAAGTTCCTTCCACGCCCACCGCTTTTGGAGAAATTTCAAACCTTTCGTCAAGGTCTTTGCAATTTTCAATCGCAGTTATCGCAGTCATAATTTTGGTGGTGCTTGCCATTGGCAATTTCTTGTCTTTGTTCTTTTCAAACAAAACTCTCCCTGTTGAACTCTCAATCACACAACTGCCCACCGCCGATGTCCACATTCCTTCTGCTCTCGTCACGCCAACAAGCAAAGTGGAAAAGGCGGAAAAGAAAATTCCCGCCAAAAGTAAAACTGCAACAAGAGAAATCAAAAATCTTCTTTCTTTATTATTCATTCTCATTTTCCTTCTTTCTTTCAATTTCCGTCAAAAAGGCGTTAAACATATTCAGAACTGTTTGATACAAACTTTTATTTTCCACATTAACAAATTGCACTTGTCCATCCTTTTCAATAAGAAATCCAACCGGCGTCACACTCATACCACCGCCACTTCCGCCACTCATTGGATAATGTGTGGCAACTCGTCTTGCAGACAAATCAGCATATTCGCCACCGCCAACAACATAGCCAACCGTTACTTTTGAAATTGGAATAATGAAAGTGCCGTCTTTGGTTTCCAATTTTTCACCAATGATTGTGTTGGCGTCCACAATTGTTTTTATTTTGTCAAACGCACTGACAATAAGTTCTTCAATATCATTATGATTAGAAAAGTTTTTCATAGTCACCCCTTTTGCATACCACACCATATATTGTGTATTATATTGCATATCACACCATATATCATACATCTCTACTCTTTGTTATTATGCTTGAATATATGAAAGAATATACTAAATCAAACAAAGAAATTGAAATTTTGGCATTCATTGCAAGTTCACAAATCACCCTGTTATATGAAACTGTGTCATAAAGACAGAGAGATGCAGTTGGTTTTTTGCTTTTCAAATTGACAAAAAACAAGTTGATTATTTGATTCAAAAATGCACAAATCATACCCGACAAAAACGCATCGCTCATTCCAATGTTATAGTAAATAAACATATGCTTCACACGAAGTTTATCTTTCACCTGCCTAATAAATTCTTCAATCACCAAAAACTTGGGGCTTTGAAATTCAATCTCTTCCTTTTTTGTTTCTGCATCATTTTTAAGAACGATATATTTGCCATATATCTCGATGAAATAATAGACAATTTTTTTGTTGAAGATAAAGACTCCCAGTGCCCCGCGATTGACAAGCGGATTGAAAGACACTCGCACTTCCAAAAATATCGGAAAAACCAAAAGAAGAAAAATGAAGGCTGGAATGATGAGCCAAAGTGCTGTTTTAATTTCCATAATTTTATCTTGTGCAAAAGCGTCTTAAAAATTACAGCACATTTTTAATTTTTGTTTTAAAATTGTTATGAATTTGAAATATTTTGAGTTATAATAAAAAAGATAGGAGTGAATATGAAAAAAAGTAAAAAAATTTGCTTTGATAATGAAAAATATCTCAAACTTCAAAGCGAAAATATCAACAAAAGAATAAAAAAATTTAACAACAAGCTGTATCTTGAATTTGGCGGTAAAATCTTTGACGATTTGCACGCTGCCCGTGTTTTGCCAGGTTTTGACCCAAACATCAAAATCAAACTCTTGCAAAAACTTAAAGATAAGACAGAAATCATCTTTTGCATAAGTGCAAATGACATTGAAAAAAACAAAATTCGTGCTGATTTAGGACTGAATTACGCTGATGAAGTGCTCCGCCTTGTCGACAATTTAAGAGAACTTGATTTGACAGTTTCTTCTTTTGTCATCACTTTATATAAAGGACAATCAAGCGCCACAAAATTCGCCAACAAACTTGAGCAACGCGGTGAAAAAGTGTATTTTCATCGCTACACGAAAGGTTATCCAAATGATGTTGAAACCATTGTTTCTGACGAAGGATATGGTGCAAATCCATACATCGAGACCACCCGCCCACTTGTTGTGGTGACTGCTCCTGGGCCATCAAGTGGAAAACTTGCCACTTGTTTAAGTCAACTCTATCACGAATACAAGAAAGGCATCAAAGCCGGTTATGCCAAATTTGAAACTTTCCCAGTTTGGAACTTACCACTCAAGCATCCGGTCAATATCGCCTATGAAGCAGCAACTGCTGACCTTAATGACATAAATCAAATCGACCCATTTCATTTCAACGCCTATGGGAAACTTGCCATAAACTATAATCGCGATATCGCCGTTTTTCCAGTTTTGCAAAACATATTACATAAAATTATGGGCAGAGATGTCTATAAATCGCCCACAGAAATGGGTGTCAATATGATTGCCGAAGCAATAACTGATGACAAACTTGCTCAAATTTCTGCCAAGAAGGAAATTTTAAGGCGTTATTATCGTGCTGAATGCGACTATAAAAAAGGACAAATCACTTTTGATAATCTCGAACGAAACAAAAGCCTTGTCAGTGAAGTTAAAGTCACTGATGACATAATGAAAGTTATTGGCGTTTCAAGAGAAGTCGCAAAGTCGTCCAACTATCCAACTGTTGCACTTGAACTTCCAAATGGCGAAATTGTGACAGGAAAATCAAAAAAGATTATCACCGCTTGCGGTGCAGTTGTTTTGAACGCTCTTCGAACTCTTGCCAATCTTGGCGATGACTTTGATGTTATCACTGACGACATTTTGATGCCAATTGTTGAATATCGAACAAAAATACTCAAATCTCATTGCACCCTTCTCACTGTTGACGATATTTTGGTTGCCTTGTCCATATGCTCGGCAAAAAATGAAAAAGCAAAAAAGACAATCAGCGAACTTACCAACCTTCAAGGTTGTGAAGCACACAGCACATATATTCTGCCAGCAGGCGAAGAACAAACTCTCAAGAAACTTGGAATTAATGTGACAAGTGACCCGGTATACTTAAACGCCAATCTTTTTGAAGAATGATGAAAATCATTCTTTTTTTTATTAAATTAAACTTCAAAAAATATTAAAATTAATTTTTGAAATAATACCACCAAAATTTTGCCAAGTTTTCTGGTTTATCACAAAAAATTTGCACCTGAAACTTCTCTTTTTCACTTTCAACAAACGATTTAAGTCGTCTTGCCACACCGTTTGCACTATCAAAAATCTTGGCATTTGGATATAATTCTTCCAAAAGACTTTTGACGGCAAAATAATGAGTGCATCCCAAAATAATTGCCTTTGAATCGCACAAAACATTCTTTTGAATATACTCTTTTAAAACTTCTAAATTGTCCAAATTTTCATCGATAAGCGGTGCAAGAGAGTTTAATGAAACTTTCTTCAGTTTTTTGTGCTTGTTGATAAGAATGTTGTTTTCCATTGTTGTTTTAGTCGCCAAAACCAAAACATCTTCTTCTTTGAACTCACAAAGTGCTGGTTTAATTGCTGGAACTGTGCCGATGAAGGTTATGTTTTCATATCTTTTTCTCATCTCATCCAAAACCGTTGCAGTGAGCGTGTTACAAGCCAAAATCACAATTTCAAAATTGAAAAAAGTTCGAATTCGCTCCAAATTGGAAATTGTTATTCTCGTTAAATCTTCCTTGTTTTTCTCACCATATGGCAAATTCAAAACATCACAAAAAAGAAGATAGTTGCAGTGCGGGCAAACTTTCACACACTCCTTCAAAATGTTAATGCCGCCCGAACCACTGTCAATCAAAAGGACATTTTTCATATTGAATATATATGAAAGAAGAAATCAAGTGTTGTCAGTTTCCAAAAGTTCATTGAAAATTTCTGCAACAATTTTTGAAGAAAATTCAACTTTTTCTTCAAGGTCCTTTTCTGCCAAAATAATATCTTTTGAATAATTTTTGGAAATGTCGCCCGCAGAAATCATAAAAGGCATTCCAATCGAAATGGCAGAAACACCCAAACTTTCCTTGTTGATTTCCATTCCAAACTTGTTCATTGCACTCCCCGGCGTCAAACCAGCATCATTAAATTGAAAAGAAGTGGAAAGACGAGCCAAATTTTTTGTCATCAAAGAATCAAACAAAACAACCACAGAAATATCAAATGCTTCCACCAAAAGTTTGACAATTTCGTAGGCGTTAATGCCAGTGTTAGCAAAAGTGTTTGGCGAAATCTTGAAAATATTATTGTCTTCGCAAAACGGCTTTATTTCAATTTTATCAATCACGCGACTGCCAAAACTATCACACAGAATTTGCGGATTTCCGATTCCAACCAACAAAAATCGGTCGCTTTTTTTGACCTTGTTTAACTTAAATAACAACCTTATTCTTTTTTTAATCTCCCGTTTTAAAAACTCAAAATGTTCATCCATCAATCCAAACATAAGTGGTGCATTTAGAATATAATAATGACCCTTGTCAAAACCATACTTCTTTTTCTTCCCATCACTGTCAATAAAAAGTTTGGAACAAGTCGCGTTATACTTTCCAAGTTCCACCGTTTCATAGCCACAATCAGCCAAATCTTTCCCACATTCATCCACCAAATCTAACATAAATAAAATATTGCCAAAAAATTTGAAAAAATAAGTTGATTTTTTATTTTTAGTGTGCTATAATCATTAAGTAAAATTTTAAGAAGTAAATAAGGAGAAAGAAATGGCAAATATTAAATCAGCAAAGAAAAGAGTTCTTATTGAAAAAGAAAGAAGAGTTCAAAACAATTCTGTTAAATCTGAAATCAAAACATATGTAAGAAATTTCAAAGATGCTCTTGCAAATGATGTTGAAAAAGCATCAGAAATATACAAAACTCTTGTTTCAAAACTTGACAGTGCTGCAAGAGAAAATGTTATTCATCAAAACTCTGCAAATCGTAAGAAAGCTCATTTTGCAAAATTGCTTGACAATGCAAAACAAGCAAAATAACAATTCGCAAGGTTATTAATTTTGAAATCAGCAAAACTGAACACTTTAACCAAAAAGTTAAGGTGTTTTTTGTTTTCTCCTTCTTCCCAAAAGTGATAGACACTTTCGGGATCCCTTGAATAATTTAGCACTATTGCCTTTGCTATACCGCCCGTTCAAGTCCCAACTCCCATTAAAAAAAATTTATTACAAATCAGTAATAAATTAAATAACAATTTCTTGGTCCAAGTGGTGGGACTTGCTCCGCGGTCTGTCTGTCTTCGCTGGTCATCCCGCTTTCACGCCGGGGCGGAGAAAACTTTCCACAGGAAACTTTTCAATTTCCGCCCGTTCAAGTCCCAACTCCCATTAAAAAAAATTTATTACAAATCAGTAATAAACTAAATAGCAATTTCTTGGTCCAGGTGGTGGGACTTGAACCCACACGAAGTTGCCCTCTCAGGATTTTAAGTCCTGTGCGTCTGCCATTCCGCCACACCTGGAAATTTTATTAAAATTTTTGAAGTGGAAGCCACTTTGGAGGTACCACCCGGATTTGAACCGGGGAATAAAGGTTTTGCAGACCTTTGCCTTACCGCTTGGCGATGGTACCATATCATTTTAACAAAAATGGCGAAGTTATCAAATTAAAACTCCGCCAAAAGTATTTTTAAGAGTTTTCTTCTCTCACCAAACAAAGAGCCAACCAAGGATTTTAGGTTTTGTTGGAGCGGAAGACGAGATTCGAACTCGCGACATTTGCCTTGGCAAGGCAACGCTCTACCACTGAGCCACTTCCGCATAATATAAACTATTCAATTTTCAATAACTTTGCCTTGGCAAGGTGAATGCAAAGGTTTTGACTTTCTTCGAAGATTTTGCTCTCCCTTCCATTCAAAACAAGGCAACGCTTTTGCCAAAAGCCACTTCCGCAAGTGTTTAATCACTTCATTGTTATATATTCACCAAAGTGATTTCTTGACAACTGCCCTTTTATTTTAGCAGATTAATTTAAAAAAATCAAGCATTTTTCAACATTTTATTAATTTTTTTAATTTCACCTTGACAAATTCGTAAATTGTGATATTATATAACAAAAAAGGATGAAGTTTATGGTTTTTGTTTTTGATTTGGACGACACAATTTGCGACACAGATATGTTCAGCGAATTTTATATTCGCAAGTTTTTTGTTGATAACAATCTCCCATACAAACAAATTGCCCAAAATGTACGATTTGCTGAAGCAAAATTTGATTGGACGAAAGAAACAGCACTTGAGTGGTATAAAACATACGGCGACAAAATGATGTTACATTTCCCATCCAAAAAGAACGCTATCAATGTGATAAATAACCTTCACAAAAATGGACATAGAATTGTGATTGCAACAGCACGCTCAACCGATTGGCACACTGAACCAAAGGCTGTCACTCTTGAATGGCTTGAAAGAGAGAAAGTTGCATATGACAAAATATACATTGGCAGAATTGACAAAGAAAAAATTTGTGAAGAAGAAAATGCTGATTTTTTCCTTGATGATGACTTGAAAATCACACAACGCG
Source organism: uncultured Clostridia bacterium (assembly GCA_944377315.1). Lineage (GTDB taxonomy): Bacteria > Bacillota > Clostridia > Christensenellales > UBA1242 > Caccovivens. The sequence goes on along the minus strand of CALWEM010000004.1, from coordinate 7,009 downwards.
TGGGTGAATATTTTGCTGGAAAGACCGGCAAACATTCCTTGCTTTTCACAACCGACTATAACAAAAACCTTCCTGCTCCAAGTGGAGTGGAAAGAATTTTGGATTTTGATGATTTCAGCAAAAAAATCGAAAAATACGCCATTAAAGATATGAAACTCTAACTCCAATCAATCGGCGTTTTGCCAATTTTGGTTAAAAACTCATTGGTTTTTGAAAAATGTTTGCAACCAAAGAAACCGCGATAAGCAGAGAGCGGGCTTGGATGTGGGGCTTTCAAAATTAGATGTTGTTTTTCAATGATAGGTTCGAAACTTTGCGCATTACTTCCCCACAAAATGAAAACAATGGGGTCTTTTCTTGCGGAAAGTTTTTTTATCACTTCGGTGGTAAAATTTTCCCAGCCGTGTCCGCGGTGAGAATTTGCTTGACCGCGTCTAACCGTCAATGTGGTGTTTAAAAGCATCACGCCCTGCTTTGCCCATCGTGCAAGATTTCCAGAATTTTGCACCTTGATATGCAAATCATCTTCAATTTCCTTGAAAATATTGACAAGCGATGGCGGAAACACAACTCCTTCTTCCACAGAAAAAGAGAGTCCGTGTGCTTGATGAGGCTCGTGATATGGATCTTGACCGATAATCACCACCTTCACCTTGTCATATGGACAATAATTCAGTGCATTGAAAATATTTTCCATTTTTGGATAAACATCATATTTTGAATATTCACTTTCCAAAAATCCTTGCAACTTTTTGAAATAATCCTTGTCAAACTCGTCAGCAAGTCGTTCTTTCCAATCTTTTGTTATTCGTATCATAGAGTTATTTTACCACACAATTCAATATAAAGCAATAAAATAAAGAAGATAGCGAAATTTTGCCATCTTCTTTTTATTTTTTCTCTCTTTCTTCTTCAAAATCAATGATTTTGTTGGCTTCTTGAATATGTCGTCCCTTTCTTATCACCTTTCTGATAATACCCGGGAATTTTTCTCTGGCATCATATTTATCGACCGTTGAACTCATACTCTCCACAATTGCTTTTGAAGATTTTGCCAAACTCACCCGATTGACAATATCGGTGTTTTTGGAATTTAGAACAGCATTTACGCACTTTTTTCTTCCCTTGTGGCTTTGCAAGGAAAAAACAACAATCATTGCAATAAAAATCACCAAAAAAGCAACCAAAAAAGCAACATAATAAAGATTAAAACCAGAAATAATCACGAAAAGAAAAAGCAAGGCACAAAAAAGAAGCAGTGAGAAAATTGAATTTCTCAAATCCGTTCTCGCGCTATGCATCAATTTCCTGCCCTCAATAAAATTGAGATGCTGTTTTCCTTCCACATTTTCGATATATCTTAATTTCACTTTTGCCATTTCAATCCTTAATTATATTTTATATTCAAATTATATGAAAAGTCAAATTTATTTAGAAAATATTTAAAATTTTTTAAATTATTTTCTCAAAATATCACCTTTCAAAATTGGATATTCCATATTTATTTCCACAACTTCCTGCACTTTCTTTGCACTGTCAACTTCTTCGCCTGTTGAAGAAATAATCTTTTTTATCTCCACTTTTTTATTGAAACAATCAGTTTTTGGGCTTAAAATTTCAAGCGTATCCCCCAAAGAGAATTTGTTTCGCATTTCCACTTTCACAGAACCATTTTGAGCATCTTCAACAGCAATTGCCATAAACTCTGACTCTTGAACCGGCATACTATCTTCCTGAAATTGCCGATTTTCTTCATCAAAATAGAATCCAGTGGTGTATCTTCGATGACTCGCCTTCAAAAGTTCATCTTCAAGAGTTTTGGTTGGTTTGTTTGGAAGAATATCAAGTGCCATACGATAAGCGTTAACAACAGTTGCGACATAATATGCCGACTTCATTCTGCCTTCAATTTTGATGCTGTCAACTCCAATGTCTGCCAACTCTTTGAGATGAGAAAGCATATTAAGGTCCTTGGAATTAAAGATATAACTGCCTTTTTCATCTTCTTCCACTTCAAGTTCGTCATCACGGCTAACTTCTCTCACAAAATATTTCCACCTGCACGCCTGCACGCATTCGCCGTGATTCGAGTCACGCCCAGTGAGATAGTTTGAAAGAAGACACCTGCCCGAATACGCCATACACATAGCACCGTGAACAAAAACTTCAATTTGGACACTTTTTGGCAAATTTTCTCGTAATTTTTGTATTTCTTTAAGCGATAATTCTCTTGCAAGAATCAAACGCTTCACACCCAAATCAGCAAAAAATTTGGCGGTGTGAGAATTAATGATATTTGCTTGCGTGCTGATGTGAATATCCAATTTTGGCGCAGTTTTACGCACAAATTCCATCACACCAATATCTGCCACAATAACTGCATCAATATGAATGCTCTCCAAAAATTTCAAATATTCTTCCATCCCCACAAAATCTTCATCTTTGGCGATAATGTTCAGTGTGACATACACTTTCTTGCCTTTCTCGTGAGCTATTTCCACTGCTTTTTTCATTTCATCATCGGTGAAATTGCCGGCATAGGCCCGAAGACCAAAACGGTTTCCGGCGAGATAGACAGCATCTGCTCCAAAATGCAGTGCCGTCAAAAATTTTTCAAAATTACCTGCTGGTGCTAACAGTTCCATCATTTTCTTCTCCTTGTTTTTTCTTTAAACGAATCCAATTAATAAGACCAAAAATATTGATGCACACAAAAAAGATATATTCTGCAAAAACCACCATTTGAGTCAAGTTTCCATCCTTAAACACCACCAATGTCCACATAGCCAAAGTGACAACATTGCAAATGATATAAAAAACGAAATTCAACTCACAGCGTCTAACCGAGAGATAACTGCCCATAACATTCAAAAAGAAGGAAATTGAACTTAAAATCGGCAAATTTGTGTCAAAATGCACCAAAAGGAAATAAATTCCAACAGTCACGGCACTCGTCACCAACGCCAAAGAGAGCCATTCTTTCCAAGAGAGATTTTTGTTTACTTTGACCTCGCCGACATTTCCACTCTTATTTAAGTTTTTAAACCAAGACACGATTGCCACAATATATAAAGGAAAAGTGAAGAGAACACTTATTATCACTTCGCCATAAAATCGGTTTAAAAAAGCGACAACAATATACAAAATTGTTTGTGGCAACAAGATAAATTGTCCAGCAATATTCCCTTTTGCAAGAAAAAATATGCCAACAGCACCCAAAACAGCGTTCAAAATGGCAAAAACATCAGAATGAAAAACAATTCCGACAGTGAGAAGAGAGAGAATGAAAAAGGCAATGATCAAATATTCATACCATTTCAAACTCATAAAAAACTTCTTTATTTTTTCCATATCTCACCACGACTTTTTTGTGTTCAAAGTTATATCCACATTTGGCTTGCCAGTCAATGATAAGTCAGCAAGCCCGATTCCATTTTTCAAATAATAAAACGCCATTGAGCCAATCATCGCCGCATTGTCAGTGCAATATTTAAGGATTGGAAGATAAAGTTTGACATCATTTTTCTCGCAAAAAGTGGTCAATTTTTCTCGCAATCTCGAGTTTGCACCCACACCACCGGCAAGCACAAGTTTTTTCTCGCCTGTTTCCTTCAAATATCTCATCACTTTTTCGGCAAGTTCTTGTGTGACAATTTCTTGGAAAGAGCAAGCGATATTTTCTTTTTCAATTATCTCGCCCTTTTGTTCAGCGTTATGAACAAAATTCACAACAGCGGTTTTAAGTCCACTGAAAGAGAAGTTATAACTATCTCGAAATGGCTCGTGATAATTAAATTTGATAACATTTTTGCCATTTTTGGCAAGTTTGTCAATATTTGGTCCGCCAGGATAAGAAAGTCCCAAAACTCGTGCCACCTTGTCAAAACACTCGCCCACCGAATCATCGACAGTTGAGCCAACAAGGTCAATTTGACAATAGTCTTCCACTTTCAAAATGGCAGTGTGCCCACCACTGACCATAAGACAAACAAAAGGTGGAGTCAAATCTTTGTGAGAAATATAGTTTGCACTGATATGCCCGTGAACGTGGCTGACCGCGATGAGCGGAAGTTCCAACATATACGCCAAAGTTTTGGCAAAATTCACACCGACCAAAAGTGCCCCAATAAGACCAGCGCCATATGTCACAGCAATGGCATCAATATCTTTCGTTTCCAAATTTGCTTCTTTCAAGGCTTCTTGGGAGCAAGATGAGATGGCGAGAATATGATTTCTTGAAGCCACTTCTGGCACAACGCCACCAAAACGCTTGTGAATTTCGATTTGTGTGGCAACGACATTTGCAAGGACATCCCGCCCATTTTTAACAACAGCGACAGCAGTTTCATCACACGAACTTTCAATGGAGAGAATGATGACATCTTTTTTGTCTTTCAACTTTTCAAATTTTTCTTTGGCGATATCCAAATACCTAGACATTTTTTTCTCCTTTCGCACTTGTTCGCTTCAAATACTCATTAATAAACTCTTGAATGTTGCCGTCCATAACACCCTGCACATCGCTTGTTTCAAAATTTGTTCTGTGGTCTTTGACGAGAGTGTATGGGCAGAAAACATATGACCGAATTTGGCTTCCCCACTCAATTTTTTTGATATCGCCACGAATAGCGGAAAGTTTTTCCATTTCTTCAAGTTCCTGCTTTTCAACAAGTTTACTATATAACATTTTCATTGCAGTTTCACGATTTTGAATTTGCGAGCGTTCGGTCTGACACGCCACAATGATTCCAGTTGGAATATGCGTTATTCGAATTGCTGATTCTGTTTTATTGACGTGTTGTCCACCCGCACCAGAGCTTCGATATGTGTCGATTTTAAGGTCTTCAGGACGAATGACGATGTCCGGTGTTTCGTCAATTTCTGGCATAACTTCCACACTTGCGAAACTTGTGTGACGGCGTGCATTAGCATCAAACGGCGAAATTCTCACCAATCTGTGCACACCTTTTTCCGCCTTCAAATAGCCATAGGCATATTCTCCACTCACCAAGAAAGTGATACTCTTAATGCCCGCCTCATCGCCGTCCAAAATGTCCAACACCTTGACTTTGAAGCCACTTTTTTCAGCATACATTGAATACATACGAAACAACATTTCCGTCCAATCTTGTGCTTCTGTTCCGCCAGCGCCGGCGTGAAGAGTCATAATCGCATTGAAGTTGTCATACTTGCCAGAAAGTAGCGTTTCAAGTTTGGCACTTTCGATTTCGGTTTCAAGAGAAGATAAAGTTTTTGACAATTCTTCAAAAAGCCCATTATCATCATCAACTTCCAAAAGTTCCAAAATTGTTTCAGCATTTTCGATTTGTTTCGACAATTTTTCAATCTCGTCAAGTTTATACTCGCAAGTTTTCATCTCTCTACCCACTTTGGAAACAAGTTTGGCGTCAGAATAAAAACCGTCAGAAAGTTGTTGTTTTTTCAATTCTTCCAGTTTGTTTTTCAAGCCAGCCGGGTCAAAGACACTCCTTTATGAAAGCAAAGTCGTCTTTTATGGCATTTAATTTTTCTTTTTCAACATCTAAAATCATAATAACCTCGCCTATATTATACACCACAAAAAAGAAAAAGTAAAGTAAAAAAGAAACAAGATAAACCTGTTTCTTTCTGTCGCTCAAACTCCGCTTGAAAGAATTTAGAATGGGTTACGAACCCTCACACGCAATGGTTTTAACATTAACTGTCACACGAACACCCAAAAGTTCACTCATCTTCATTTGCGTGCCGGTGACGCCACCCGCTGAAATGGTTTGAGCATTCAATAAGTTCGAGCCAACATCGCGTGTCCAATAGAATAGATAACCACCCAAGATGTCAGCCACAAGGTCGGAGAACTCGGCTGAAAGGTCACCAAACACACTTTGAATTTCACTTCGATTGGACGCTATCGCCTGCACTGAAAGGTTGGTACTAGATTTTCCACCGGTCGCCGTTTTGAAGTTGGTGACATTGTATGTCGGTGTGTTCAAATATTCGCCATTTGCAAGCGAGTTTGAAATAAATCCGCTGACATTGGTGCTGATTTGGGCGTTCGCATAACCTTTGCCAAAGCAATCGCTTGCTGTCCAGCCGGTTTGAAAGACGCTTGCGAAGACGATTTTTTCCGAAACCGCTGTCACACTTCCATTTTCGGTCGCATCGCCCGCCGAGTGTTCACCAGCAAGAACATATCGCACCGGCTCAACTTTGTAATAACAGCCTGTTAGATCAAGATATGCATATTCTTCGCCGTCCAAAGTGTATACCTTCAAAGTGTGTCCAGCAATTGTGTATGTTTTTGAAATCTCATTACCACCCGCCCGTTCGGCGTCAAGTGAAGAGATACGTGACGCGTCACTCACCTTTTTTTGTGGAAAATAGCCCATTTCGACATACCATTTCCCATTCTCGTCCTGCTGTGCCAAGTTTTTCGCTTTCCAATTTGCAAAAATTTCAGTGTCGGTGGTGGTGAAAGAAGTGGTCGCGACAATCGTGCCAGTTTCGTCAATAATTTTTGTGCCAGAGCCGTTTTCGCCAATGTAATAGCCCATAAATTCATACCCCACTCGCATTGGCAATGGCGAAATTTTTGTTATCTCCGCCGAGCAAGCCTCGTCCGAATAGAAAGCAGTTTCATATCTCAAAAAAATTGTCGAATTTGCCGTTCCATTTTGATGATTTAAGATGACAACATATGCTTCTGCTTTCCAACTTGCAAAAATGGTGCTGTTTGAATTAAAAAATGTGTTGGAAACAAGAATATATCCACTTTCGTCAATCACCTTTGTGCCAGCACCTTCCCTGCCGGTATAAAAACCCAAAAATTGATAGCCCGCTCTGTCCTTGACTTCCACTCTAGTGATTTTGTTCACTGCATTTGGGTTTTGAAAGAAACCGTCACGATAAATTTGATAAATCGCTTCATTTTCGCTCTCATCATCAAAATCCAAAGTGATTGTCGACTCCACGCCGGCACTGTATGAAGCCAAATCCAAGTTCAAGTGCAAGG
>CALWEM010000003.1 GCA_944377315.1 uncultured Clostridia bacterium | reverse complement strand
AGATCCCATATCACATATCTCATTCTGTCAAAATAATAACCATTTGGATACGAATTTATCTCAACAGTCATTTCTGTGCCATAGTCTTCATAAAGATAAAAGTCTTTTGTGTTACTCATAATAAGATCGCCGTTTCGGTATATATTAAAAGTAAATTCTTCAAAACCCGTTCCGTTTTCGCCACCAATATCATTAACATACGCATTCACATCAAAAGGATACTTGTTAACCTGCCAAAGAGCATATATGGTGCGATTTTCTTGGAAAAATGTGTTGGAAACAAGAATGTTCCCGTTTTCGTCAATCACCATTGTGCCAGAGCCATCTTCATCAGTGTAATAGCCTTTGAAAGTGTGACCAGTGCGGGTTGGAATCTCAACGGAAGTTATCATCTCCATTGTTTCAGAGTCCGAATAGAACCCAACACCATATCTTTGATAGATATATCTGTTCTCACTTTCATTTTGAGAGTCCAGTGTGATTGTTGTGAGAGTTATATTATCATAAACTTCATCCAAATTCAAATGAAACGCAGGTCGCACAGCGTGAAAACCGCTGACAATGTCGAGATCACCACCACCGAACGGGTAGAGATAGACAGCACTATGCTCATAATTAGAGGCTCCTGAACGGAGCCAAGAAATGCCAGTATTTGCACTTTGAAATATTGAAATCTTCCACAGACCTACATTTGAGTCATTAAATCCCGTTTCCGCCATACTTGGAAGCCAAATATAATCATTTCCCCAAGCATTGTACCCTTCTTTGTCTTTATAATTATATAAAGAAGTATACCATCTTCCTTCTAAACCTATATCTGCTGGATTATTTAAACTATCATTTGGATAATAATTCATTAAAATTGGATTTGTTGCTGCTGCACTTTGATACTGTTGCCAGCCTATTTCATTTGGTTTGACAATATAATCGGTCAAACTTCCTTCAACTTCTTCCATTGTGAATCTTGCAAACTTGTTTGTGGCATCTTTTGATTGTTCTTCTGATAATTCTTCTTCTGATATTGCATATTTTCCGCCGTTATTTAACGTCACTGCACGAATATATGAGCTCCCATACATATTACAGGGATAACTTACATCATTTGTATTAGAACTCCACCCGCTTGACCAAGAAGAAGTGTCAGTGCTGTTGGCAAGCCACAGCGTTAGCACATTGTCACCACTGTCATTTTGCGAAAGATAAACAACTTGCCAGTCAAGACCGCCCAGTGTCACAATCACATCTTGTCCGTTTGATTTCGGAATTTCTGTGTTTGTCAAAACTTTTTCACGAATATCTGCCGATGTTGTCGCGTTTTCTGCCATTGAGTTTATTGACGCCATTGTTTCATCATTCACACCAGCATTTTCGTTTCCGGTTATGTATCTTAAAAGTGTGGTTAAATTTGTTCGATTGAATTTTAGGCTGTTGTCATCATATATCTCGTCCACCTTGACATATGAAGTTGTGTCATCATCGGTTATTAATTCACTTGCATCTTCTTTTTCATCTTGTGAAATCCCCCCCCCGCTTGTTCGAAGTTGGTTTCATATAATAAAACGCCACCTGTGACGGTTGCGGTTAAAAGAAATAGTATTGAAAAAAGAGAAATCAAAAACTTTTTCATATTATCTCCTTGAAAAATTCTATAAAATTATTATAAATCTTTTTGGGCAAATTACCAAACAAATTCGCGTATTTTTTCAAAAATATAAAAAAAGAGAGTTTGAAGAAAACTCTCATCTTTTTTAAAGAAGAATACACAAAACCCCGCCTTTGCCTTCGTTTATGATTCTTCCCAAGGTTTTTCGCATTTTTCTTTGAGCATCGGTTGGCATCATCACAATTTTGGAGGAGATGTTTTCGCCCACCATACTCGACAAACTTTTTCCCAACAAGTTTGTTTCCCAAATCTTTTCTTTGTTATTTTCAAACTGCTCGTTGAGATAGTTCACCAAATCTTGGCTTTGTGTTTCACTGCCCACAAGCGGTGTCATTTCTGTTTCCACATCAACCTTGATGATATGCAAACTTGGAGCGGTGGCTTTGATTTTCACGCCAAAGCGATTGCCTTGTTTGACAACTTCTGGCTCTTGAAGAACAAAATCTTCTTGTTTTGGCACAACAATGCCATAGCCACTTTCTTCAACTTCTGTGAGTGCGGTTTTAAGTTTGTCATATTCAATTTTTGCGGTCGCCAAATCTTTTATATATGACACAAGTTCAAAATCGTCTTTGATTTCAAAGCCACATTCATTTGAAAGAACGGTGTAGAAAAGATTTTCCTTTGGAATGACGCTGAAACGAATGACACCTTCACCCATTTCCACATTTGAAAATGTGATTGGGTCAAAACTTTCGCTTTCCGAAAATATCACCGCGTCCTTGTTTGCATCTCCAATTTTGTTGACGCTGTTGCCAAATTTTTTGATTTCGCCTGTTATTTCTTTTATGATTGGACTTGAGAATGGAAGAGCTGAAATCCATTTTGGCATATTCACCTTGATGCTCGTCACTGGAAATTCCAAAAGTAGTTTTTCAAAAATTCTGTCCACATCGCTTTCTTTCATCTCTTTCACATTCATCGCCACCACTTGAGCGGAATATTTTTCACTCAAACTTTGCACAAGTTTTTTGCTCTCTGCACTTTGTGGATTTTTGGTGTTAAGAACAATCACAAACGGCTTTTGGGTGGCTTTCATATCACCGACAATCTCTTCTTCGGCTTCAAGATAGTTGGCTCTCTCCAAATCCGTCACACTGCCGTCTGTTGTCACCACAACGCCAATGGTGGAATGCTCTTCCATAACCTTTCTCGTGCCAAACTCTGCCGCTTTTTCAAAAGTCATCTCTTCATCTGACCACGGAGTTTTGATAAGTCTGGGTTTGTTGTTCTCCTTTGTCCCCATTGCTCCGCTGACCATATACCCCACACAATCAATCATTCGCACTTTCAAGTTGATTTTGTCCGCCACCGAGATTTTCACCGCCTCGTTTGGAATAAACCGAGGTTGTGTTGTCATCACAGTCTTGCCGTCTGCACTTTGCGGTAGTTCATCAATCGCACGAACTTTGGAATTTTCATTCTCAATGTTTGGTATCACAAGTTTTTTCATAAACTCGGTGATGAAAGTGGATTTTCCCACTCGAACTGGGCCGACCACGCCAACATATATATCTCCATTTGTTCGTGACTTTATATCTTCATATATTTGGTATTTTTCCATAAGACCTCCACGCTTTAACTTATCTTATGAAAAAAAATTTGAAGATAGAACAAAAAAAGAAGTTTCATTTCAAACTCCTTTTTTCTTTTGTTAAATCAAAACTTAAATCAAGAAGAAACTTGAGGTCATCATCGGCAATTTCTTTCAAGACAATGGTCAACCAGTGGACTTTGTTCATATGATATGCCACATACACACCCTTTTTTCTCAACATTGGCTCACGAATAAGTGGGTCGGTTTTGACATCCAAGATATCCACCACTTCACTCTCTTTTTTGCCCAGTTTTTGAAGTGACACCTTCATCAGAATCCCAAACCATTTGCGATTACCTTTGTGGCGAAACACTTTAGCTTCGTCATCTTCAAAAGGATTGTCGAACTTGACACCATATTCTTCTTCAATATATTCAATGAGTTTCTTTTCCGTCATCTTTCTTCTCTTCTTTGTTTTCCACCTTTTCTTCCGTCTTTTTTTCTTCTTCCACGCTTTCCTTTTTCTTTCCTTTCAATTTTTCCATCAAATCCACCTTATTTTCTTTGCCGGTGAATATACGCTTCAAATTGGCGTGATGAAGAGCAAAAATCAACACCACATTCACCCAAATAATCACAACGATTGGAATAAAGTTTGGAATGGAATTGATGACAAAAAGGCAAGTCGCCACAATTGACATCGAAAGAATGTATGTGAAAGAGATGACCGAGCCATATTTTATCACAAAAAGAAGAAGCAAAAAACAAATCACAAACGCAATGAGTGATATCCACCAAAGGGTCGGATGAAAAGTGAAGAGCCCAAAAGTTGATGCCACCCCTTTTCCGCCTTTAAAATTGTAATAAACTGGGAAACAGTGACCAATTATTGCTGAAAAGGCTGTCACAAAATACGCCAAATGCCCAATTTGGAAGAAATGTTCAAAAATGAAGTAGGCAACAAGCGAAGGAAGACCGCTTTTTATGGCATCCAACACAAGTGTCAAAATTGCTTCGCCAAAACCCTGCGTCCTTAACATATTCATCGTGCCAGGATTGTGACTGCCTTCTTTTGTTATGTCTTTTTTGTTAAACGCCCACGCAAGTATTCTCGCAAAATTGATGCTACCAATAAAATATCCCACCAAAATGCAAATTATTAGGAAAATATATCCGCTCATTCGTCCTCCTTACCTTTAAACACAAGTTCAATCGGTGTTCCAGAAAAATCCACCTTCTCTCGCAGTCTGTTTTCAAGATATCGCTGATATGAAAAGTTGATGAGTGTTGGGTCTTTGCAAAAGAAAACAAACTTTGGCGGATTTGTGCTGACCTGTGTCGCAAACATTATTTTTGCTTTTTTACCATTTTTTGCCGGTGGCTCAAAATTCAAAATCGCATCTTGCAAAATATCATTCAAAACGCCGGTTGTTATTCTTCTTGACGAATTCTCAAACACCTTGTCCACCGCTTCCATTATTTCGCTCAAACCTTTCCCTGTCAAGGCAGAAACAAACAGCACAACAAAATACGACATAAAAGCAAGTTTTTGTTTGAGATTTTCGATATACTTATTTTTGTCCATCGTCTTCAAGTCCCATTTGTTGACAAGAATAATGCTGGGTTTGCCCGCTTCGTGAACATATCCTGCAATGCGAACATCTTGCTCGGCAATCTCTTTTGAAGCATCAAACACCACCAAAACAACATCCGCACTTTCAATGGCATTCATACTGCGAAGGACAGAATAACCTTCCACACTTTCTTTTTCCACACCACGCTGACGCCTTAACCCTGCCGTGTCAATGAGATAGTAGTCTTTCTTATTGCACCTAAACGGCACCGTGACAGCATCTCGCGTTGTGCCTTCAATATCGCTCACCACCACTCGTTTTTTCCCCAAAAGTCGATTGACAAGTGATGATTTTCCAACATTTGGTCGTCCAACCAAAGTGATTTTAACACCTTCTAACTCTTCATTTTTCTCTTCTTTTGGAAAATATGACACCACCTTGTCCAAAACATCACCAATCCCTTTTCCTTGCGTGCAAGAAATTGGCATTGGATCGCCCACACCCAATGTGTAAAAATCATAGATGCTGGAAATGTCAAAGTTATCGAGTTTGTTCACCACCAAAACAATTGGCAGTCTTTTTTTTCTTATCATTTTGGCAACTTCCATATCTTGAAGTGTCACACCCGCTTTGCCGTCCACAAGAAAAACAATCACATTGGCGTTTTCAAGAGCCAAATCCACTTGTTCTTTGATTTCGTCTTGGAAAACATCATCTGTTTTGAACTCCACACCACCAGTGTCGACAATGGTAAACTTTCGCCCACACCATTCAGCGTCAGCATAAAGCCTGTCGCGAGTGACACCCGCAACATCGTCCACAATACTCAATCTCTTTCCGCATATCTTGTTGAAAAAGGTGGATTTCCCAACATTTGCTCTTCCAACAACTGCGACAACTGGTTTACTCATATTTTCAATATATCATATTTTACTTCAATTAGGCAACCAATTTTAAAAAATAAAAACACCAAGCCGGTGTTTTATTGTTCTTTTCCACAAAACTTGCAAAATCGAGAGTCCTCATCAATTTGTTGTCCACAATGCTTGCAATACACCTTCTTCCTTTGCTCTTTCGCTTTGTTGGCACTCTCATTGAAGGCGTCAAAAAGGACACTTGCTCCTTCCTTGGTAATCTCCGCCCTTGTTGACATCATCTCTTCAAGTTCTTCCTTGTTGATATCTTGAATATATTGTGTGGATTTAATCGTGTAATTAGAAAAATTTGGAATAAACCCAGTCATCAAAAGCATCAAGGAAATCCCCATTGAAATAAAACCAATCACAAGGCAAGGAATGCCAGCGGGAATAATGGATTTGGCGATAAAAACAGCACCCAGAACAATCAAAATAATACCAGCCCCCAAAACGCAAAAGGCAGCGATTTTCAATTTGCGATACAAATTCTTTATCTTTCTATGTTTTTCATTTGAATTTTTCACTTCTTTCTCCATATTTTTATTATACCAAATTTTTTACTTATTGTCAAATTTTATTTTTCACAATTTCGAGAACAATCTTGGCAGTTATGTGGACACCTTTTCTTTTTCACAATATGGAAAATATATATCGCTGAAAAAACCACCAAAAGAATGCCTAAAATAACAAAAAATGTGGAAAGAAATCCAAAAATTTCAAAGGCAAGTGCAATGTTATACACCAAAAGACTCACAACATACGCCACCACAAGTTCCACCATAACACCAAAAATCGTCCACTTTGCACCAATTTCACTGTTCATCATTGAAATGGATGCAAGGCAAGGAGTGTATAGAAGACAAAACACCAAAAATGAAAGAACGGAAGCGGTCGATGAAAAATAGACAACGCTTGTTGGAAGTAAAATGGATGATGAAACAAGTTCAAGTGCACTGCTGTCAATACCATTAAACATTGCAATTGAAGACACCACAACTTCTTTTGCCACAAGTCCTGCCAAAAGTGCCGAAACAATCGCCCAGTTATTAAAGCCCAGTGGCTCAAAAAGTGGCGATAAAAATCTGCCTATTGACTCCAAAATGCTTCCACTTCCATCTTGAACAAATTGAAATTTGAAAGTGAAAGACGACAACAGAAAAACGATGATATTCATCGCAATAATCACACTTCCCACTTTTAAAAGAAAGGTTCTCAAGTTATTTTTCAAAATATTTCCCAGTCTTTTTGGCGAACTTAAACGATAGGGTGGAAATTCCAAAATGAATGTCTGATTTTGACTTTTCAAAATGGTTTTATCCAAAATTAATGACACTGCCAAACTCACCAAAACGCCCAAAAAATATAGAAGCATAATGACAAAGATATTTTTTGCTCCAAAAAACGCTCCACCAATCACGGTGTATATCGGAATTTTCGCCGAACAACTCATATATGGGCAAAGAAGAGCGGTTTTGATTTTGCTGTGCTTGTCGTCCATATTTCTTGCCGTCATTATGGCAGTTGTTGAACAGCCAAAACCCATCAATAATGTGTATACACTCTTGCCAGAAAGTCCAACTTTCACCAAAATATCTTCAAAGATAAACGCCACGCGAGAGAGATAGCCACTGTCTTCCAAAACGCTCAAAAAGAAAAACAGCAAAACAACTTGTGGCAAAAAAGAAAGTATTGTGCCCAATCCGCCAAAAATGGCATCAGAAAAAAAATAATATATCCAACTGTCACCCAACGAATTTTCAAGAAGAGAAAGTAGTGGTGAAGTGGCAAGGTCAAGGAGCTTGGCTAATATGTCACTCAAAAAAGCACCCAAAGAGAAAAAGGTCAGAAAAAAGATAAACCCAATAATCAAGATAAAAATTGGAAAGGCGAGATATTTGTTGAGTAAAATTTTATCGAACTTGTTTTTTCCATAAACAAAATCAGCTTTTTGGCAACATTCACTGATCACTTCATCGAGAAATTGATAGCGACATTCGGACAAAATTTCCAAACTATCCTCTGGCGTCAAAGCAAAAATTTCTTCAATTTCTTTTTCGCTAAAACCCTTGAATTTGAAAAAGTTTTTGTTTTTTTCGAATGCTTTAATGGCAAAAATTTCTTGCTCTTTCAAAGAAAAAGTGGAAAAATACTTTTTAACACTCGAAAAATCAATTTTTTTAAGATATGGAAGTGTTTTTTCTTTACTTTCATTTTTGATGGCATTTCTTAACTCTTCCACGCCAAACTTCTTTTCGGCATTAATGGAAACCACACTCACACCCAATATGGATGCGAGTTTTTTCTCATCAACTTTATATTTCACCTTCTTGTCAATTTCATTTATGGCAATAACAACATCCAACCCTTCTTCAATAAGGCACAAGGAAAGATATAAATTTCTTTGAAGATTATTTCTGTCGCAAATATTAATGATTTTTTTATATTTCTTCTCTTCAATAATCTTGAAAGAAACTTCTTCTTCAAAAGAGAGTGGCGAAAGAGAATAAAGCCCGGGCGTGTCCACCAAAAGATAAAGCTTACCATTGATTCTCATCTCTTTTTTCTTTTCTTCCACTGTCACGCCGTGCCAGTTGCCAATATGCTCGTTCGCCTTTGTGAGAGCGTTATATAATGTGGTTTTTCCAGAGTTGGGATTGCCCACCAAAATAATCTCTTCCATCCCTACACCTTCTCAACAAAAATATAATCCGCCAAACTTGACTTGACGCTCAAAAGATAGCCACGAAATTCAATCAAAAACACCTTTTTAAGTATTGAAGTGTTGAGAATTTTGATTGTCTGACCCCTGATCAATCCCAATTCCAAAAAACGGCGAAAGACCTTTTCGTTTGCCCTTGAAATTTCTTTGATTTTGTATGATGTGTTTAATTTTCCGCTTGTTAAAGGTATCATACAAAAATTTATGGTGTCGTTTCAAAAAATATGAAAAAATTGCAAAATCGATAAATATTGTGCCAAAATATTTGCCTTGACACAATATTTTGTGATATCATTAAATTGTTTAAGGAGAAAAATTATGAAATGTATTTATTGTGGTTGCGAAGAAAGCAAAGTGTTGGATTCACGAAGCACTGATGAATCGAATTCAATTCGCAGAAGAAGAGAATGTTTGAATTGTGGCAAGCGTTTCACAACATATGAAACAGTGGAAACCGTGCCAATTTTGGTTATCAAAAAAGACGGCTCGCGTCAGCCTTTCAATATTGAAAAAATCAAGTGCGGAATGATTAAGGCGTGCGAAAAACGCCCTGTCAGTATGGCACAAATTGATGAAATGGCTGAAGATATCGAAAAAACCATCCAAAATTCATTAAATCAAGAAGTTAAATCAAGCGAAATTGGCGAAATGATTATGGAACGCTTGAAAAAAGTGGATGAAATCGCATATGTCCGTTTTGCGTCCGTTTATCGCCAGTTTAAAGATGTGACCAACTTTATCAAACTTATCACCGAAATGTGACCGTGTCACTTTCTAGATTTTTTCAGATTTAATTTACAAAACAAGCAAATAGGAAAAAACAAACTTAACTCAAAACCCCAGTCGCGGACTGGTGACATTGTCACTTTCTAGATTCTTGCAATTAATGTTTAAGCGATAAAGATAATTTGCTTATACAAACACCCACCAAAAATCCACACGCGGTGTGGTGACCGTGTCACTTTCTAGATTTTTGCAAACAATGTTACAAGTCTATGGCGAAGAAATGAAAGAAAAATCACACTTGAAAGAGTAATTAAAGGTGTGATTTTTTTATTGGTATGCAAAAATTGCTCAACATTAATTTTATCATTTTATACCACTACTTTTGCGGAAAAAAGACTACTTTTTCTTATTGTTTGACGCTCCCAAAATATATGGCGTTGGATTTTGAGAAGCATAAAGTTCGACCAAAATGGCATCTTCTCCCACTTTGACAATTTGAGTTATTGGAATGAAAAGTTCCATCCCGCTTTTAAAAACATTCCAAAAGTTTTTTTCACCCGGCACAACAATCCCTTGCAAGCAACCAGATTGAAGATTGAAGCATATGTCCACAATATGCCCTAACCTTTTCCCGTCAACCACATTGACAACTTCTTTGCATCTTAATTCCAAAAATGATGTTTCCATAGAAGATAATATGTTGGATTTTGTCAAAAAATGCCACCAGTCCGCGACTAGGGTTTAAGTTGGGTTTGTATAAGCAAATTATCTTTATCGCTTGAACTTTGTTTGCAAGAATCTAGAAAGTGACAACATCACCACACCGCGTGTGGGTTTTTGGTAGGTGCTTGTATAGGCAAATTACTTTTGTCGCTTGAACATTGTTTGCAAGAATTTAGAGAGTGACACAGTCACTCGAAAAATTTTTTGAGAGTTTTGAGGGCGGTTTTTTCAAGACGCGAAACTTGCGCTTGACTGATTCCAACTTCTTCACTCACTTCCATTTGTGTTTTTCCAACATAATAGCGCATCAAAAGGATTTCTTTTTCACGCTCGGTCAAATTTTTTATGGCATCATTAAGCGTCATTTTTTCCACCAAATTTTCATCGTCATCTTTGTCGCTTGAAATTTGGTCCATTATTCTCACGGTTTCGTTTCCGTCATTATAAACAGGTTCAGAAAGAGAAATTGTTTCACTGATGGCATCAAGAGCAAAGGTAACTTCATCAATTGACAACTCCAAAATTTGTGCAATTTCCGATATCGTTGGTTCTCGGTTTTCATTTTTCATTATCTCTTCTTTCACTTTCAAAGATTTGTAGGCAACATCGCGAATGGAGCGACTCACTCTCACGGAATTGTTGTCGCGAAGATACCTTCTGATTTCACCAATAATCATCGGAACGGCATATGTGGAAAATTTGACATTCAAACTGTCATCAAAATTGTCAATGGCTTTGAGTAATCCAACACATCCCACTTGAAACATATCGTCCGCCTTGTCTGATTGGCAGGAAAAGCGTTGAACAACTGAAAGCACCAAACGAAGATTTGCGACAACGAATTGGTCGCGTGCAAACTCATCTCCAGATTTAACCTTTTTCATTAATTCCACAATTTCTTCATTTTTAAGCTTTGGGAGAAGTGATGTGTTAACACCCGAGATAACCACACGATTTGCCATAACGCCTCCTAAATTATAGAAATGTTTTTCTCAATTTTAGAAGGAAATATTCAAAAATACCCACAAAAGCCAAAAAATGTCAAAAAATCACAAAAAATTCGGAAAAATTAATGTTTATTTTAATGTTTTTCTGAAAATATTAATATTTTAATTAAAAATCAAGCAAAAAATATATAAAAATATTATAAAAGCCTTAAAAATATATATTATCGGGCAAAAAAATATTAAAAAATACTATTTATTAATATTTTTTCCTAAATTATATCGGTTTTTTCTAATTTTCTTTTTAATTTGTTTAATATTTTTTTCTCAATTCTTGAAATATAACTTTGGCTTATTCCCATAAGGTCAGCGACTTCCTTTTGTGTTTTTTCTTCCTGCCCATTCAACCCAAAACGATAGACCATTATTTGTTGTTCTCTGACATCAAGTTTTTTCAAAATTTCAAAAAGAATTTTGCTGTCCGAACCACTTTCCAACCCTTTGGAAACGCTGTCTTCATCCACTGGAATTATGTCTTGCAACAGCAGTTCATTTCCTTCGCCGTCATTAGACAATGGTTCATCCAAACTCACTTCATTCTTAATCCTAGTGTTTTTTCGCAATTGCATCAAAATCTCGTTTTCAATGCATCGTGAAGCATATGTGGCAAGTTTGATGTTTTTATCCAAACTGTAAGTTTTGACCGCTTTGATAAGACCAATTGCCCCAATAGAAATCAAATCTTCAAGTTCAATCCCACTTGACTCAAACTTTTTGGCAATATAGACAACAAGACGAATATTATGCTCAATCAGCTTGTCGCGTGCAAAATTGTTTCCCTTCTTTATTTCTTCAAGCAAAATTTGCTCTTCTTCTGGTGCTAATGGCTCTGGCAACGCTTGATTTGAACATATATAATTGACAAAGTCTTTTGCTTCTCCAAAAAGTTTGTGATTTAAAAATTTGTATAAAATCAGCTTAATTTTAAGAAAAAAACTCATAAAAACCTCCTAAAATGCAAAACTTTGATTTAAAATCATTTCATAATTCGAAAAATTTTTTAAACAAAGTGCCAAAATCGGCTTCTCCACTTCCTTGTCGCCTATTGTTAATTTGTCAATTTGAAAAGCCAAAACTCTGCCACCACTTGTCACCGTGCCTAGATTGATGTAATGGGCAAACTTCAACGACTTTTTGTCAATATTGCTTGAAACCACATCTTTGATGTCAATATTGAAAAGCTTTTGAAAAAGTGTGTAACTCACCAAATTCACCGGCCGATTGGTCAATGGGTCCGAAAGAAGGTTGCCAGTGTCAAGAAATCCCACACATTCACATTCTCTCTCGCCGTCTTTCAGTTTGACTTCAAAGCAAAAATTTTCAATTTGCTTCCGCTTTGAAAGATATCTCCACAAATTGACAAAAAGAAGATAAGTCAAGAAAACGATGGAGAGAATAACGAGCGTGTGTAACTGTCCAAAAGTTTGAACAAAAAAGGAAGCAACTCCGCCATATATAAATGTGGAAAAGAAAAAAGTTAGATATATTTTCAGAAAACTGGAAAATTTATGATAGGGAAAACTTATTGAAACCAAAAGTATGGCAAGAAAAATTTTAAGCACAAATTCTGCAATTTGCGTGAGATGAAAAAGTGGCAAAAGAAGAGCAATAATGCTTGCAAACATAGAATTCAAAAAAACAAATCTCGCTTTAACTTTAATAATCAAAGCCGTTGTTTTCAAAATTAAGAAGTCAATTATGAAATTTTGAAGAAGAACATACTCAACAACAATCTCCATATCTCTCCTTTTTCTCATTTTATTAGAAATAGAAGCAAAATAAAAAAGAAAAAAAGGAAAAATTTTTCACTTTCATCGCTCTTTTTGTCAAATTCAAGTTTAATATTGACTTTTGCCCTAAATTATGGTAAAATATATTTATTAAAAGTGAGGATGATATGGAATTCAATTATATTAAATATCGCGACAATTATTTGAAACAAAGTGCTGTCACACCTGACCTTCTTTTGAGCTCAATTCCTTTTTGTTGCGATGAGCAGGGTGTTTTGGTGCCAGAAGAAAAAATCAAAGATTCATACTATAATTCAAAAACTTTTTATCAAAGAAACACCGACCGTCTTGACCCAAATGAAGTGCTTTTTGTGCACTACTTGAACGCCGTTAGACTGCTTTTCAATGATGATGCATTACTCAAAAGCAAAGACCCAAAACAAAAAATTGCCAATCAACAAAAAATTAATGATATCATTGAACTTTTGCTTATTGTAACTGACAAAAGCCTTATCAATTATCGAAAACTTGTCTTCAACAGTGAAAAGTTTAAAAATGAAAATCGATATCTTCCAACAAAACTTGTCAAGGAAATGCCTTATGCCATCGCATACATCGCCTTAAAACGCGGATATCCACTTGACAACAAATATGAACTTTACGAAAAAGAAAACAGAAAAAATTTGGACACCTTTGTCAGCAAAGATGAATACTTTAAAAAAATTAAAGATACTGACTACATTTTGTCAGTTGGCGAAAAACTGGGCATCCCATACGAAAAATATTTAAACAAAAATGGCAACAGCGACAAAAAGGAAAAGGAATAATGATGTATAAATTTGCTTGAAATGTTTGTTATGCTGTGAAATAAAAAAACTTTGGTCACATTTTTAAGTTAAAAAACATTTGAAAATTCAATAAATATCTGTCAAAAATATGCCAATTTTTAACAAAATAAAACACATCAATTTTTAGGTTTGATGTGTTTTTTCTTAATATTTTATTTTTTACCTTTATTTCTTATCTTTTCAATCCAAGGTGGAATGGAAGATATGCTTGGATTGACATCAACACGAGATGTCGTTTCATTTTGTTCCACTTTCACATTTTTGTCTGCTTGTGGATTGTATCCAAAAGGATTGAAGCCCTTGAATTCTTCTTCCTTCTTTTCTTGTTCAGGCTCTTTCTCTTCTTCTTTTTCTTCCACTTTTTCTTCTTGGTCATTTTGACTCTTGAAGCCAGTTGCAATGATTGTTATTTCCACTTCATCGTGCATATCTGGGTCAATACTTGAGCCAAAAATAAGATTACAACTTGGGTCAATGACTTCTTTCACCATATTTGCTGCTTCATTAACTTCACGAAGAGTGATATCGCTTCCGCCCTTAATGTTCAAAACAACACCAGTTGCCCCTTCAATTGTGGTTTCAATAAGTGGTGAAGCCACCGCTTGACGAACCGCTTCCAAAGTTTTGTTTTCACCTTTGCCACGACCAATTCCCATATGAGCAAGACCACGGTTTTTCATCACCGTTTCAATATCAGCAAAATCAAGGTTAATCATTCCCGGAAAAACAATAAGGTCAGAAATTCCTTGGATGCCTTGTCTTAACACATCATCTGCATATCTGAACGCTTCAACAAGTGTGGTTTTTTCTGGCAAAATTGTGAGCAAGCGCTCGTTTGGAATAATGACAATCGTGTCCACAAATTTTCTCAATTCTGCAATACCCTTTTCAGCATTTTCCATTCTCTTTGGATTTTCAAATTGGAATGGCTTTGTCACAATACCAACTGTGAGAATGCCCAGTTCTTTGGCAATTTGAGCAACGACTGGTGCAGCACCTGTTCCAGTTCCGCCACCCATTCCAGCGGTGATAAAAACAAGGTCAGTGCCTTTCAAAATTTCTGTCAAAGAAGACTTACTCTCTTCTGCCGCCTTTCTGCCGATTTCTGGAATTGCACCAGCACCGCGTCCGCCGGTCAATCTTTCACCAATTTGCAATCTCTTTTCCGCTTTTGAGATGAGAAGCGCTTGCTTATCAGTGTTGATGGCAACAAATTCAGCAGAAGCAACATTTGCTTCAATCATTCTGTTGACAGCGTTATTTCCGCCACCACCGATTCCCAAAACTTTGATTTTCACAATTGAAGTTGGATTCAAATCCTGTTGTTGATTTTCCATAAAAACTCCTTTATTTCTTATATTTTAACTCAAACCATTGAATTTTGCAACTTTTTTTATCTATTTTACAAATTATTCTTCATTTTTTAGTGCCATATTGATAAGACCCAGCATTGCGGAAAGTTCTGGTTTGTCCATACTCGGCACTGGCGGAACACCATAGGAAACATTACGCCCCAAGCATTTTGCGAGATAATCTTTCCCGCCTTTGATTTTTGTCAAGCCAGCACCGCAAAGATAAATTGGATAGAACGGCACAAACTCTTTGGCAAAAAGTCGTATGCATTCATTGATTGTGGAAGCAATGATACCAATGCGATAACAAACTGCCTCGTTGACAAAATTGAGTGGGATTTTGATGATTTTTCCGCCCAAAGTCATAAGTTCATAGCCGTCATTTTTTCCACCTTTGACTGACAAGACAATTTCTTTTTTCAAATTGCGTGCATCGTTGTAGCTTATGCCACACGCTTCTGACAAGTCGCTTGTTATGTATGACCCACCCATTGAAAAAGAACAAAGATTTGTGAGTGCTTCGCCTTTGACAAAACTAACCGAAGTGGAGCGCGCACCAACATCAATCACGATGCAAGTTCGCTCTCTTTCTTCTTTGGTTAAAATAAACATACTTTCGCACAGTGGTTCGCTCAAATATTCCACCTCGAATATTCCCATTCTTGACCAAATTTTGTTGAAAGTTTTGACAAAGTTTGCCTGCACCATAATGACAGAAAGTTCGCCAGCGAGTGAATATGATTTTTGTCTTATTGGATTTTGGATGTTTTTGCTGTCATCAAGTTTGAAAGAAATTGGATTGACAGAAACAATTTCCATATCTTCCATTCGGTGATTTTCAGATGCTTGATTGTATAGAAAATTGATATCTTTTTCATTTATTGAATGTTTGAATTTGAAATTCATTTGTTCTTCACAAACCACAACTTTGGAAAATTCTGCCGGAATCCCAACATAGACCTTTTTTATCTTCTTTTTGTAGGTGGACGAAATTTGCGAGAAAAGTGATTGGACGGCGTCATAAAGATATCCACTTTCAATAAACTCACCTTCAAAAAATCCGGCATATTCTGTGGACGCCTTCGCTTTGACAATATA
Source organism: uncultured Clostridia bacterium (assembly GCA_944377315.1). Classification (GTDB taxonomy): domain Bacteria; phylum Bacillota; class Clostridia; order Christensenellales; family UBA1242; genus Caccovivens. Next base: position 26,973 of record CALWEM010000003.1, on the reverse strand, counting down.
TGTGCCATTCAGCCCTCTTTCAGCAATAACGCACGAAAGTTTTGATGAGCCAATTTCCACAACCGTAACGCAGTTTTGTGCCATATCTCTCCTTCACCTATGCAAAAAACATTATTATATTTATATTTTAATAAAGAAAATATAAAAAGTCAAACAAAATAGCAGAAAAATTTATAAAAATTTATTTTTTTTAATAATTATGCAAAACCTGTCTTTTAACCTTGTTTTTTTCAAAAATTTTGGAAGGAAAAAAGTGTAATTTGATTTAAAAACTTGCTTTTTGCTTTCTTTTGGACTATACTAAACTAAAGAGGTTAGAAAAATGATTGATATAAACTTAATTCGAACAAACAAAGAACTGGTCAAAGAAAACATCAAAAAGAAGTTTCAAGATGAAAAACTGCCACTTGTTGACAAAGTGGAAGAGTTAGATAAGAAAAATCGCGCTCTCAAACAAGAATGCGATTCTTTGCGTGCAATGCGTAACACATTGAGCGGACAAATTGGACAACTTATGCGTGAAAAAAAGTTGGAAGAGGCAGGCAAAATCAAAGAACAAGTGCGAGCGAACAACGAGCGAATTGAAGAAATTGAAAAAGAAATTGAAAAAACGGAAGAAGAAGTGAGAAAAATTATGCTCACCATTCCAAACATTATCGACAAAAGTGTGCCAATTGGAAAAAATGACAGCGAAAATGTGGAAGTGGAAAGATTTGGTGACCCAAAAGTGCCAAACTTCGAAATTCCATATCACGCTGACATTCTGGAAAAAATTGGTGGGCTTGACAAAGAAAGTGCTGGAAGAACAAGCGGAACAGGCTTCTATTATCTTATCGGTGATGCTGCTCGCTTGCACGAAGCGATGATTGCCTATGGCAGAGATTATATGATTGAACAAGGCTTCACATATTGCATTCCGCCATTTATGATTCGAAGCGATGTTGTCAATGGGGTTATGAGTTTTGCCGAAATGGAAGCAATGATGTATAAAATTGAAGGTGAAGATTTGTTCCTTGTTGGCACAAGCGAACACTCAATGATAGGAAAATTCAAAGGTCAACTCATAAACGAAAACACTCTCCCAATTCGTATGACATCCTACTCACCGTGCTTCCGAAAAGAAGGTGGAGCCCACGGGCTTGAAGAGCGTGGACTTTATCGCGTGCATCAATTCGAAAAACAAGAAATGATTGTCATCTGCAAGCCAGAAGAAAGTATGGAATATTACAACAAAATGTGGAAATACACCGTTGATGTCTTCCGCCATTTAGATATCCCAGTTCGCCAACTTGAATGTTGCAGTGGCGATTTGGCAGATTTGAAAGTTAAGTCTTGCGATATTGAAGCGTGGAGCCCAAGACAACAAAAATATTTTGAAGTTGGCTCTTGTTCCACTCTTGGCGATGCACAAGCAAGGCGCCTAGGCATACGCGCAAAAGGCGAAAAAGGAAACTATTTCCTTCACACCTTGAACAACACCGTTCTCGCTTCTCCAAGAGCACTTATCGCTCTTCTTGAAAACAATTATCAAGAAGATGGAAGCATCAAAATCCCAAAAGTTTTGCAAGCCTATATGGGCGGAAAAGAAGTGATAAAACCAATAAAATAAATCAATTAGCATTCATCTAACAATTTGACATTCAAAAAAAATCTAAACCATTCCGATTTAGATTTTTTTCACATTTTTCAAATCAAAAATATTTTAAATCTCATTAAATTTGACACCCTTCCATTAAATTTCTCGACCTGAATTTTTAATATCTGACATAACTTTTTCTCTCAATGCTTTGTTTCTTCTCAAGAAAAGACAGCCAATCTTTTTTACTTTTGGCAAATTAATGTTTGTTAATGATTCGTTTTGATCCAAGAAGCTATTACCAATCTCTTCAACATTTGGTAAATTTATATTTGTTAATGCTTTGTTACACAATAAAAAATACTCACCAATCTTTTTAGCATTTGGCAAATTAATGCTTGTTAATGATTCGTTTTGCTCCAAGAAACTATTACCAATCTCTTCAACATTTGGATTGTAATAGCTGACAATTTCATTGAGCTTATTTAGTTTGATTTCAACAATCTCACCTTCTTCTGGCGTAATTTGAAGAGTTAGCCCATCATTGGTTGGCACGCGTTTTATGTCTTTTATTTTTCCAACACTTTCAATAAAAGATCCGGTTTCATATCTAGAAAATATAGAATTAACACAACTTATTATTTCTTTTCTCTCTAAATCAAGAATATAGTCATTAAAAAGAATATATTTGTTTTCATCAAGATGTCTTACTTCACCATTTTCAATTATGGTATTATTTGGGCAATAATAAAAATTGTCTATTTCTTGGTTATATTTATAAAACTTTCCATCTCTTGATTGAACATAACCCGGAATTTCAAAAGAGTGCAAATTTTTGTTTGCAAGTGATATTCCATAGGTGTTTTCAAACGCTTGAGTCAAGCCTGGCACAATATTGTCAAGGTTATTACTGCAAGTTGCATCAGGGTTTAGAACTGTGTGGTTATATCTATTTTTAATGGAAAGCACACTGGGCTCACTCCGAGAAAATTGGATGCTTAAAACACTCACGCCATAATCATCTTCTCACCGTGGATTTTTGAAATCTTTGCGTCTTATTTCGTCAACATTTTTCTTAACAGCAAACCAAACGCGATTTGTTTTTAATCTGCCACCATTAAAAGTGCAAAGCTCTTCACCTTCATACTTTGCAGGATTCCCCTCCCCGCTATATTTTGGGGTTGGTGAACCGCGGTGATAAAAATGCCTGAAGCTTTGGATATCGTTTTCGGTTTTGCATTCTGGATAGAGAATATATCCAGCCTTGTCCATAAGTTCTTCCGGCGTCAAATTTACCATCATTTTGCTTTCATTACTTTTGATTTGGCTGTATATATAACTCTTAAAAGAATTCACAAGATTGCCATTCACGATGTCGTCATATAATTCTCGACTCTGCGAAAAATTTTTTCTTATTATTTCAATTAAAAATCCTTCTTTTTCAAGAATTGTCGGGAATAAGTCACGACATAAGTGTGAAAATTTTTCTCCATAATGTTTTTTTATCCATTTCAAATCTGCATTTTCCATATTAGCCATACATCCTTTTCAAAAAATAATTTTTGTCACCACAAACAAGTCCCGCTATGTCAATTTCGTCAGTTTTGTCATCATTTTCGTCTAATTTTGTGAACGCGTATGACTGAATATATAAATCACTTTTTGGGTCAAGTAACTTTTCATCCAACAAAATAATATCACCGACTTTTGGCTTAATCTCAAAAAATTCCAAAATAAGTCGGTGTTCTTTTTTTGCCTTATTATCTTGCAAAATATATTCATTAAACTCGTTTATTTTCTTGATTTTTAAAGCAATAAGCATTATTTTCTCCTTTAACTTAGTATACATTCTTATCTGCTTATTGTCAACACAAAAATTGAATAAATCTTCAAAAAATATTAGCCAATTTTTTTGTCCATAAGTTTGTAATATATGTCTGTTGGCAAAACTTCTTGAAAGTCGTTTAAAATGTTGTTATCAATGAGAACATATCCGTTTTTCAGCCGTTCATATGTCCAGATTTTGCCTTTCAAAGCGTTTCCATTTTCGTCTTTCATAATCTCGCCATTTTCGTCATAAACAAAGTCACAAACTGGTTCGCCATTTTTATCGACAAGTTGCCCGTCTTCATTAATTTGCAAATATATTGCACTGTCAATTGCAAACAAAAGTCGAAATTTCTCTGCCAAGGCAAAATCGATATTGTTCACAACATATGTTAAACCGCCAAAAGTTTGAATGGTTATATTATCATAAGTTTTGTCCGTTATCTCAACATAATTTGTTCCAAGTGTGATGCTTTTGAAATAAGCCTTTTGCTCTTTTAAATCACGATTATTGACAAATTGCGCGTCAAACAAATTTAACACACCTTTTTCTTTAACTTCCAAAAATGTGCCAACTTTGATTTCCTGATTTTCTATTTCCAAGTTTTCAAGAAGAATCGGATTTTCTTTTGTGCTTTCATATTCTTCATTCAAAATTTTGAGCACTCTCAAATCGTCATCGCAGATGAGAGTTTGTCCATCAAAAGAAACAGCAAAAACTTCTTCGCGTTCAGCAATATGAATGACATATTTGTTTGGAAAAACGGTTTCAATATTGACAATTTCAAGATATGCAAAATTCTCATTCTGACTGACATAGTTGTTGATATTTTCAATATATTTGTTTTTGCCGTCAAAAAGGACACAGGCGCCAAATTGGAATTCGCCTGCTTTGACAATTTCTTCGTCTTCAACATTCAAATTGATTGTGGTGGTTTTATAGTTCACAGTCACCGTGGATAAAGCAAACAGCGTCCAAAACAAGATAAGGATAACTGCCACAATTCCCAACACTATTGAAAGAGAAATAATCGCTTTTTTACTCAATTTTCACCCTTTTGATTTCAGCACCCAGTTGCTGATATTTTTCTTCCAAATTTTCATAGCCTCGGTCGATAAGTTCGATGTTATGCAAAGTGGTGTAGCCTTCCGCCATCAACCCCGCAATCACCAGCCCAGCACCTGCACGAAGATCGGAAGCATACACATCCGCTCCAAAAAGTTTTTCCACGCCACTCACAATCGCCAAACGGTCCTTCACCAAAATATCAGCGCCCATTTTTGTGAGTTCTGGAATATGGTTAAAACGATTTTCAAACAAATTCTCCTTGATAACACAAGTGCCTGAAGAAAGTGTCTGCATCACCATAAACTGCGGTTGAAGGTCGGTCGAGAAAAAGGGATATGGCAGTGTTTCAACAAACTTACAACTTGGAAATTTGCCCATTGCTGATATATTTATCATATCATTTTTCACTCTAAATTCGCAAGCGGTTTCTTTAAGAATATTAAGAAGAAATTGATTATTTTCCTTTCTAAAATTTTTTATCACCATATTTTTCCCACACAACGCTCCCAAAATTATGTGCGAGCCAGCAATAATACGGTCAGGAAAAACAGTAAATTCGCAAGAATGTAATTTTTTCACACCCACGATTTTTATGACATCAGTGCCAGCACCATAAATTTTTGCACCCATCAAATTCAAAAATCGAGCAAGTTCCTCAATTTCTGGCTCTTTTGCCACATTATATAGCGTGGTTTCACCGTCAAGCAGTGTGGCACACATCATCAAACTTTCCGTTGCTCCAACGCTCGCAAATGGAAAAACCACATTGCCCGCTTTGATGTTTTGAGCATTGCAATATATGTAGCCGTGTTTTTCAACAATTTTCACACCCAAACTTCGAAAGGCTTTGAGATGTAAGTCAATCGGTCGCGTTCCAATTTTGCAACCACCCGGATAGGAAATGATGGCTTGACGGAATTTCCCAATCATCGCACCCAAAAGGAAAATGGAAGCCCGAAGTTTGCTGGTCTTTTCATATGTTATTTTTTCATTTTTCACTCCTTCTGTGTTTAATGAAAGAAATTTGCCATCTCTTGAAATTTTGACATTCAACTCTTTCAATATCTCACACATATTTTCAATATCCAAAAACTTTGGCGTGTTTGTGAAAGTCACTTCACCATCACACAAAATGGAAGAAGCCAGAATTGGAAGATAGGCATTTTTGGACGCTTCCACTTCAATCTCACCAGACAAAAGTCTTCCCCCACGCATCAAAAAAACTTCACTCATATAAAATTATATGGCAAAAACACAAGGATAGTTACAAGAAAAATTCGAATGAAATTGTCAAAATTTAAACCAATTTATCACTAAACAAAAAAAGTGAAAAATCAATAAAAATATTCAAAAAATATAAAAAATCATCAAAAATTGCAAATTTTTTGCTTAAAAACTGAAAATTTTTGTATTTTTTCTTATTTTCAACAATTTTCCCACTTCAAAAAGTTTTTCACTCACCCAAATTTCTTTTTGATTTTCTGTGGACATTTAAGCAAACACCCACTCCTGCCATAAACACCGCAACACTTGTTCCGCCACTTGAAATGAATGGAAGAGGAAGTCCAGTTGGCGGAATTGAACCCGTGACCACGGCAATATTCAAAAGCGTTTGCACGGCAATCAAAATTCCAACTCCACAGGACAATAGACAACCAAACCTATCTTTGGCGTTAAGACCAATTTTGATTAACAAAAAGACAAGCGTCGCAAAAATCAAAATCAAAAAAAGACAGCCAATATATCCAAACTCTTCACCAATAATGGAAAAGATAAAATCACTTTCGGCAAAGGGCAAAAACATATATTTTTGTCTGGAATTGAAAAGTCCAACACCAAACCAACCACCATTACCCAGTCCATACAAAGATTGAATTAATTGAAACCCTTCTCCTTGCGGAGAAATCCACGGGTCAAGAAAGGCAAAAAGTCGCTTCATTCGATATGGTTCGGCAATGATGAGTGCTGGAACAAGCGCGCCTGCCACAGATGAAAAGATAAGAGTGTGTTTTTTGTTTATTCCGCCAATTATTAACATAAAAAATGTGAGAAAGGCAAGACACATCGTCACGCTCATACTCGGTTCAATAATCACAAGAAGACACAAAACGCCTGCAACAACAAGTGCCGGCAAAAGTCCTTTCATTGTTTTTATGTTGTCGTGATTTTCTGAAAGATAGGAACTTAAAAACAAAATCAATGCAAATTTGGCAAGTTCAGACGGCTGAATGGAAATTCCCAAAATATTCACCCAGCGATTCGCACCATAACTCTGGACACCAAAGTATGGCACAAAAACAAGCACCAAAAGAACAACACTGACAGCCAAAATCAAATAGCGAAATTTTTTCAAAATATGATAATCAAAAAAGGTGAAAAATATCATTGCAAAGACACCCAAACCAACTCCCAAAAGTTGTTTGAAAAGAAAAAAATATTGATTTCCATAACGGATTGATGCGGTGTAATAACTGGCACTAAACACCATAACACAGCCAAAAATGACAAGTGAAAAAGTTAAAAGAAAAACTAAAAGCATTGTCTTGTCAATTTTTTCACTTTTTTTCAGGTTTTTTATTGAAAAAATATCAAGTTTTTTCACTTTTTTAATTTTGTCCACCAATCATCTCCAAAATTATTTCTTTGAATTTTTCACCACGCTCAATGTATGAACTAAATTCATCAAAACTTGAACACGCCGGAGAAAGCAAAACAATATCTCCCATTTGGGCAGTTTGAACCGCAAACTTGCAAGCATCTTCAAATTTTTCAAAACCTTTGACATTTTTATTATATTTCTTTGCCGTTTGAAAAATGCTTCCACCTTCTTCTCCAAAAGTCAAAACCATTTTGGTCTTATATTGAAATATCTCATCATATGGATATCCCTTTCCTTGACCACCCAAAAGAAGGATAACGGATCTTCCCGAAAACGCCGTCAAAGCATTGACAACAGAAGCAACATTTGTCGCCTTACTGTCATCAACAAAAGTCACACCATTATGCTCACCCACAATTTCCAGTCGATGCGAAGAAGGTTTGAAAGAAGAAATCGCTTTTTCAAAAGTTTTTTTCTCAATCTTAAAGTCAGCAAGACACGCCACACTCGCCAAAACATTTTCCAAATTTTTCTCGCCCAAAAGATGAATATTTTTTAAGTCACAAACTTTTGTTTTATTATTAAAAATGCAATTATTTTTGATAAAAACGCCTTTTTTCAGTGTTTTTTTGGAAAAAAATGTGTATTTTTTGTTTCCAACAAGTTTTTTGACAATCTCATCATCCAAATTTAAAACATTTCTTTTTGACATTTTCAAGATTTTGCTTTTGACATTGACATACCCTGCCATTGTTTGATGTCTGTCCAAATGGTCAGGTTTTATGTTCAAAATTGCCCCCACTTCACATCTAAACATTGTCGACAATTCAAGTTGAAAACTGCTCACTTCGCAAACTATATATGACTCTTTTGTGGTTTTTCCATACAGACTTGAAATTGGCAAACCAATATTTCCGCACAAAAAAACTTTTTTACCCGCTTCCTTCAAAATTCTATAAATTAGCATACAAGTTGTGGTCTTTCCATTCGTTCCTGTGACAGCAATAATTTTCCCTTTGACAAACAAAAATCCAAAATCAAGTTCAGAAAGAATTTTTGTGCCGTTTTTCTTTAATAATTCAAGATTTTCATTTCCCACCACATTAACTCCCGGGCTGACAATGCAATAGTCAAATTTTTCCTTTTCAAAATCGCTCACATATCCAATTTGATTTTTATACGCCAAATCTTCGTCATAGAAAAAGACATATGCTTGCAATTTGCCAAGAAGTTTAATGGCACTTCTGCCACTTTCTCCCAGTCCATACACAAGACATTTCTTGTTTTTAAATTTCATAATTCACCTTAAACTAAATATATGACGAGCGTTAAAACCGACATAGTCAAAGTGATAAGCGTGTAGACACAGACGATTCGATTTTCGTGAATACCCTTCGCTTCAAAATGATGATGAAGTGGAGCCATCAAGAAAATTCGCCTATGCGTCCTTTTGAAATGCCATACCTGCAAAATGTCGGAAACCGCAGACAAAACAAACATAATCCCCATAATCGGCAAAATTAATTCCAATGAAGAGAAAACTGCAAGTGTGCCAATAAACCCGCCCAAGGCCAAGGAGCCAGTGTCACCCATAAAAATCTTCGCCGGAAAAACATTAAACAAAAGAAAAGCAAGCACTCCGCCACAAAGTGAAAAGGTGACAATTGCAAGATTGGACATTTCTGCATTTCCAAAAGTTGTCAAAAGTATACCGAAAAACAACAAATAGACAAAACTCACACTTCCAGCAAGTCCGTCAAGCCCGTCAGTTAAGTTTACGCTGTTGGTTGTGGCAATTAGAACCAAAATCACAAGCGGAATGATAAAAACACCAATATCAAACACGAGCCCAAAAAAGTTAAGGCTTGTCCTGCCAGAGAAATATAGATATAGTGCCACAATAAGACTTAATCCAAACTGTCCAATAATTTTTTGATATGGCTTTAATCCTTCATTATGATGATAGTGAATTTTGATAAAATCGTCCAAAAAGCCCAAGAGTGCATAACCCAATGTCACAACGACAAGGAACAAACTCAAAAATCTGTTTTCAGGGAGCAAAAAACAAACACCGACAAGCAAACTTATCAAGAAAATTATGCCACCCATTGTTGGCGTCCCTTCCTTGCTTTTATGCTTGTCCACATAATGAAGAATGCTCTGTGAGCATTTCAATCTTTTACATAAATAGACAACAAAAGGCGCAATAAGTGCTGAAAAAAGAAGACCAAAGAGCCCAGATAAAAGATATTTAATTACCATATAGCTCCTTCATATTCCTATTTTCATTTTTGCCAATCACATTGTATACCGCTTCAAAATCATTATAGTCAATTTTTCTGTCACCGATGATTTGATATTTTTCTCCACCCTTTCCAGCAATCACCAAAACATCATCATTTTTGGACAAACTTATCATTTTTTCAATCGCTTTACTTCTGTCAAATTCCACAAAATGAGCCTTTTTCATCCCTTTTTCAATGTCAGAAACAATCTTTTTTTCATCTTCAAATCTTGGATTGTCATTCGTTAGGCAAACATAATCACAATATTTTTCCGCAATTGCACCCATTTTGTGTCGTTTGTCAATATCGCGATTTCCACCACAACCAAACACACAATAAAGCTTGCCTTCACAAACACTTTTGGCAGTTGCAAGCACTTTGTCAAGTCCATCTGGCGTGTGAGCAAAGTCGATGATTATATATTTTCCTTTATATTTTATCACATTGAAACGCCCTTCAACAGGACTTATAAATCTCAAACTTTCCACCGCCTTTTGAACATCCAAACCAAGGCAAGCAATTGTGGACAGACTTGCCAAAATGTTTTGAACATTATATTCACCCACCAAATTTGTTTCGACATTATATATATCATCGAGAATATTACAAAAAAACTTTGAACCGTTCAAATTGCCTTTTATCCCCACCGCAAAAACATCAGCTGGGTTAAATAATCCAAAGGAAATTGTCGGCAGATTTGTTTTCATCAAAAACTTTTGCCCAGACGCATCATCGGCCGAAATCACAGCACTTTTGGCATATTTCGATGATAAAAATGACAGTTTGCAATCTCGATATTTTTCCATTGTTTTAAAATAATCCAAATGGTCTTGTGTGATATTTGTCAAAACACCAACATCAAATTTCACACCTTCAACGCGTTTTTGCGAGATGGCGTGAGCAGAAACTTCCATAACCACAAACTCAACGCCACTTTTTTGCATTTCATAAAAAGTTTTTTGAAGAATATCTGCGTCCGGCGTTGTCATTGAATAATCAACAAACTCGTCACAGAACTGGACGCCCATTGTTCCAATCATCCCAACTTTCTTACCCAAACTTTTAAGCTCTTCGCAAATTAGATGAGCACAAGTGGTCTTACCATTTGTGCCAGTGATTCCAATAATCTTCATTTTGCTTGCTGGATTATCATAATAATTTGCACACGCACGAGAAAAAAGTGAGCGCACATCTTTTGCCAGCATAAGATTTTCAAAAGGCATATTTTTGTCGCTTACCAAAACACTTGCCCCCTTCTCATTTGCTTCCTTGCAGTTTTTTAAACTTTTTGTGTATGAAGAAGACAAATCAAAAAAGATATCTCCTTTTGACACAAGAGCGCTGTTTTGCACAATTTTTTCAATCTCGCAATCCTTAAAATTTAACTCTTCACGAGTGCCATCAAAAATTTTACTTAATTTCATTCTCCACCTCTTAATATATTTTAATATGTGGAAAAAGAAATTTTGTTGCAATGACAAAAAAAGTGAAAAACTGACAAAATAATTTTGAGATAACCAATCTTTTATGGTATCATAAAAATGTTGAGAGGAAAATATGAAAAGAATTGAATTTATTAACAATCCAGCAGTCTTAATCAAAGACAAAGTGTCCATTGAAAAGATAAACGAAATTGTTTTGGAAGAGAAAGATGCTTTCATTAAATTTGAAGAAGAAAAATATCATAATCAAGTCATCGAACTTGTCTTTGATTTCCTGTCATATGAAAACAAAAAAATCATTTTGCTTTGTGGTCCAACATCCGCTGGAAAAACCACAACTTCAAAAATCATTCAAGAAAAACTTAAAGATTTTGGTTATAATTCCGTGACGATATCATTAGATAATTTTCTTGTTTCATTAAACGAACGCAAAGTGCTTCCTGATGGCGCTCTTGACTATGACAGTTTCGCGACCATCAATGTCAAACAATTCAATCACTTCTTGAAAACTCTTATGGAAGACAAAGTGGCGGATATGCCAATCTATAATTTTGTTAAAGGAAAACCAGAAGACTTTAAACAAAAAGTGGAAATAAAAAGAAACACCATTTTGATTGTTGAGGGATTGCACGCACTGAATCCAAACTTAATTCATTTTGAAGAACTCAAAAATGCCACATATAAAGTGTATATTTCACCAAATGCCAACTACTACCTTCAAAACAAGATTGTTTTGGAAGCAAAAGAGTTGCGTCTTATGAGAAGGTGTATTCGCGATTACTACAATCGTGGCGTCAGCATTGAACAAACTTTGAAAACCTGGGAACACACAATAACGAGCGAAAATCTATACATTCACCCATACAAAGAAACAGTGGACTACATCATCAATTCCACCCACAGATACGAACTCTTGCTTTACGCAAAATATTTAAAACCGCTCCTAACTCAAACGGAAGGAAATGAAGAAGTTTATCGCCTTATCAAACCACTTGATGCTTGTGAACAACTAGATAAATCAGTCATTCCAAACGATTCAATGCTTTGGGAATTTATAAACAAATAAGAAAATTAATAAAAAATCACTAAAATTTACACTTTTTTAGTGATTTTTTTGATATTTTTAACAATTTTTATCTATTTTTTATTTTTATAAGCCAAATCTAATTTCTCAAAAACTTCCAGTGCTTCGCTGTCATAGCCAGAAATATATTGCTCTTTTTGAAATCTCAACAACCCTTCTTCAATCAATGAAGTTGTCAAATCTTTGAAAGAAAAGTCTTTGAGAAGATAAAACGCCATTGAACCTGGGATGGAATTAATTTCGTTTATGTATAATTTTTTCTTTTTGCTGTCAAACAAAAAATCCACCCTGACAACACCAAAACAGTCAAAAGCATAGTAGCATTTTTCTGCCAGTTTTTTGATTTGCTGACCCAAACTTCTTTCCACTTTTTCTTCTCTTTTGTTTTCACCAAGATATTTATCTTTGAAAGAAAAAATTTCTTCTTTTTTGCCAATCTTAACAACACTGGAAATTTTCACATCATCGCCCATATACACACACGCACAATTATACTCTTCGACATCTTCCAAAAATTTTTCCACCAAAATTCTTCTGTCAAATTTGGCACAAAAAGAAATACTTTTTTCTAACTCTTCAAAATTGTGGCAAATTTTTATGCCGATTGAACTACCCAAATTGGCTGGCTTTAAAATTAACGGAAATTTTATTTTTGTTTCAATCTCCCGTAAAACTTTTTCTCGATTTTTTTCAAATTCATTAAAATTCAACGCAAGATATGGCAAATTTGGCAATTTATGAGAGATTAACACATCTTTTGTTAAAATTTTGTCCATACAAATTGCACTTGACCTAATATTGCAACTTGAATATGGAATGGATGAGCACTCCAACATACCTTGCAGTCCGCCATCTTCACCAAACCTGCCGTGTGTGCATAAAAGAGCAAAATCCACCGCTTGAAATTTGGAATATTTGCCATTTTTACGAAACGCGATGTATGGCTTGCCACTGATCAGCGTGACATTTCTAACCTTTTTTGCCAACTTGTCAAAATTGGAATATATTGCCGGTTCACAAATATTTTCTGCCGTCTGCCAAATTCCATTGCGCCTAATATAAATTGGAATGACATTATATATCTCACTGATATTTTTCAGAGTTTGAAGTCCAGTGATGATTGATATATCGTGTTCAACACTTTTTCCGCCAAAAAAGACAACAACATTTTTTCTCATACCTTCTCCTTTTAAGAATAATTGTCCGGCAAATCATTTTCAAACAGAATGACATCCTGTGGCTTTATCATTCCTTTCAAAATCTCTTTTTGCTCTTTTCGTGTGTTAGCATAAAAAATTTTTTGACTTTGAAAACCACCCGCCAAAAGCCCATCGGTCAACGCTTTTTTGTTCACTTTGTTCATCACAACCACAAAATCACAAGTTTCTCCAATAATTTTGCCGATTTCAAAATTCAGTTTATATTGACTATCACCAAGTTCAACCATACCCGGCGTCACCAAAATTTTTCTCCCAGAAAAGGAAGAAACAACTTCAAGTGCTTCCTTGAACCCCATAAAATTACTGTTGTATGAATCATCAATCACATTTGCATATCCTTTTATTAATTCCATACGATGCGGAATATATGTCAGCTTTTCAATTCCGCGTTTTATGTCAAACATATCAACACCCAAAAGATATGCCAAACTGCTTGCCACCACAATGTTATCCACATTCATTTTGCCAAGCAAATTTGTCGAACAAGGCAAACTCTTGCCATCAATATGAAGGTCAAAAAAAGTTCGAAGTTCCTTGACTTTCACATTATCCGCATACCCAAAAGAATCTTTTTCACATATCAAATATTTCTTCTTCTCACATTTTTCATATAACTTCTTATTGGAATCGCTTTTTGAATTTATTATCATAAAATTTTTGACATTTTCACAAATTTCAAATTTGGTTTTTTCAACATTGGACAAACTTTTGAAAGTTTCAATGTGGCATTTCCCAACTGGAGTCAGCACGCCATAATCTGCTCCAACAAATTTGCATAAAAAAGCAATATCACCTTTATGGCGTGCACCCATTTCCACAATGAAGTAATCATCATTATATGACAGATTTTCCAAAATTGTCTTGCAAACTCCCATTGGCGTGTTATAACTTTTTGGTGTTGCACAAACCTTGAATTTTTGTGATAAAATTTGAAAGAGAATATTTTTTGTGGTGGTTTTCCCAAAACTTCCAGTTATTGCAATTTTTTTGCACGGCATTTTTTCCAGCTTCTTTTTTGCTTTTTTTATATACAAAAAGTTAATATATTTTTCAACTGGGAAAAGCAAAAAATGTGCGAGTATGAGAAAGACTGGCAACAAAATTATTCCAGCAAAAAACATAATAAAATAAACATACAAAATATTAAAATAATGAAAAATTAATGAAAATATGAGAAAAATCAATAAAAAATCGCAAAAAACACATCTTTTTAGGCGTTTTGTAAATATTAATCGGTTTTTATCGCCAAATGCAAAATTGAATTTTAGCACTTTTTTTATGTAATTTTCTATCTTATAATTTTCAAGTTGATAGACCTTAAAAAGTGGCATTGAGATAAAAGTGAAAAAAAGTGCACAGCAAAAACCATATAAAAACCCCATCACTCCTCCTTCAAAAATTCTCGCAAATATCGTATAAAAAAGTATTTATTATCCACAAAACAAAAATGTCCAGCATTTTCAATTATTTTAAGCTCACTGTTCTTAATCTTCTTTTTAAGCCTTTTTGCCATATATAGTGGAGTGGTTTTGTCTTTCTCACCGAAAAGAATGAGTGTTTTCGCTTCCACATTTTCCAGAAAATCATCCAAATGTGTTTTAACGATATTATTAAAAACCTTCCGCATATTTTCATCAAGTGCCAAATAGTCACAACTGCCATATTTTGAAACATCAAGATGAAGTTTTTCCCTTATCTTATAGTTGGAAACTTTAATATAGTATGACAACTTCCTTTTCGGCTTCACGCCAGCACTGTCGATAAGCACCAATTTTTCCACACGCGACTTGCAAAAACAAGCGAACAAAATGGCAACTCGCCCACCAAAGGAATGACCAATCAAGTTAACTTTATGTATGCCCAAATGTTCACATAAGGAAACAACCATTGTGGTGTATGTAAAAATCGTCCAATCTTTCAAATTTTTGTCACTTTTTCCAAAAGGTGGAAAATCGAGAAAAAGAGAAGAATTTCCTAGATACGCATCCAAGAAAAACAAAGACCCATAATCTGCTCCCCAACCGTGAAGATAGACATTGACAACTTTTGTTTTTTTATCCACAAATCGATAGAAAATTTCGCTTCCCTTATAACAAAATTTCATATTCTCATTCTATGCCTTTTTATTGCACTTTGTTTACGAAAAAATAAATTTTTCTTTTCGCAATTTTTCACTCAAATCACCCGCACCAATAAAAATCAACACACTCTCTTTTTTAAGAGTTTTTAAAATCGCAAATAGCTCTGTCAAATTATCACAATAGTCCGCCTTTTTGATGAGAGTGGAAAGTTTTTTTGCACTCACACCATCTTTTTCCTTTTCGCGAGCGTCATATGTTCTATATAAAATCAAATTATCTAAATCTTTAAAAACTTCAATAAATTCTGGAAGAAGAGTCTTGGTTCGAGAATATGTGTGTGGCTGAAAAATATAACAAATATCTCTTTTTGGAAAAACTTTTTGTGCGGTCAAAATGGTGTTTTTAATCTCTGTTGGATGATGGGCATAATCCAAAACAACATCTTGAAAATATTTACTTTTCACTTTTTCAAATCTTAACTTCACCCCTTGAAAATTCTCAATTCCTTTGACAATCACTTCTTTGTCAATTCCCAAAAATTCAGAAACGCGAATTGCCATAATGATATTTTCAATATTAATTTCTTCGCATATGTTCACTTCAAAATACGAATAAAATTTTGAATTTTGAAAAAGTTTGTATTTTTTATCTAAAAAACACTTAAAAATTGAATTTTTTACGCATTTTTGAGCGTTTTTTAATGTTTTTTTATTAATTTTTGAAATTTTAAAACTATTCAAATTCTTCTTAAACAGCGAGAAGGAAAGTTTTTGATTTTCATAATAGATATTTTCAGCATAAAATTCTTCGTTTTTTTCAAAAACAAAATCACTTTGTCTTTTGAATTTTTCGAAAGATTTAAGTTGTCGCGCAAAAGTTTTAAAGTAATCCAAATGTTCTTTTTCAATATTCGTAATAACCGCAATTTTAGGTCTCAAAAACAAAAAGTTGTCGTGATATTCACACGCTTCCGTAACGAAAAACTCTTTCCCACCCACCACCAAATTTGATTTTTCTTCTTTCAAAATTCCACCCAAATGAAGTGTGGGGTTTTTGCCTGCCGTTTTCAAGATATTATATATAAGGGCCGTTGTGGTTGTCTTGCCGTGCGAGCCTGCCACGGCGATAACATTTTGATAGTTTTTTGAAATCTCTCCCAAAAGTTCTCCACGCGAAACAACCTTTTTGCCCAAACTTTTGGAAAATTTTAGGTCAATGTTATCTTCACCAATCGCAGAAGAAAACACAACCACATCGCTTTCCTTTATCTTCGCAAAATTGCCCATCGGAAAAATCTTGATGCCATTTTTTGCTAACTCTTCATTTTCTCTTTTCTCATCACTGCCAAAAACTTCATCCCCTTCCTTTTTCAAAAGAAGAGTGAGTGCACTCATTGATATTCCACATATTCCAATAAAAAAATATTTCATAAACTTTTTTATGATTGAAAAAAAATATTTGTCAATATGCTAAATTTGTTTGAAAAATTTTTTTTATATGATATAATTATCTTGACCAAAATGGTTAAATTAAAAAAAGGAAGGTATAAGCAATTGAAAATCACAGACATTAGAGTAAGACTTGTAAACAACAATGACAAACTTAAAGCGGTTGCCTCAATCACAATCGACGACGAACTTGTTGTTCACGACATCAAAGTCATCAATGGTAAGGACGGATATTTCCTTTCAATGCCATCAAGAAAAACTAACGAAGGAGAATTCAAAGACATCGTTCACCCAATCAAAACCGAAGTTAGAGAAAACTTGAAAGAATTGATCCTTGCTGAATACGAAAAAGCACTTGCAAGTGAACAAAACTAAGTGTGAATATCAAAAAAGTATGCTTGAACAGCATACTTTTTTTACGCATTTTTTACATCAATTTTGAAGAATCGTTTGTTTTCACAACTTTCAAAATATTTTCTTCATTTCCGGTTTTTGCATTAAAATAGAAATAGTAAGTCACCCCATCTTTTTCCGCTTCACATTCATAGCATAAAACTTCACGATTATATTCAAGCGGAGCAAGCACCAATCGCTTTTGTTTTAAATTAAATCCGCTTGGAAGAGTAATTTCAAAATCACTTGCGCCAGACAAATCTCTCTCGGTGTGATTTGTGAAATAAGTTATGGCATCATAACCAATAACATTGCCGAACTCTAAATCAACCTTCACTTTCACAAGTTCTGGATATATTATTATTCCATCCACCTTTGGTGCAATGTTGAAATATGCTTGATTTTTTAACTCTTCTTTCCAAACCACTTCGGCATTTTCGATGCCATTACGCTTGGCAAAATCAAGTGCAATTTGAGCACCATTTTTCATATCAATCTTTTTGACATCTGACAAATTTTGACCGCTGACCGTCAATATATGTCCGCCTTTTTTCAAAACTTGAATAAACATTTCTTGTGCATCAACTGTTTTCAAGGTGTAGTTGTAAGTTTTAAACTTGCCGTTTGTTTCTCCTTCATATTTCAAAGTGGCAACATCTTTGAAAACCTCTTTGATTTCTTGCACAGCGACATCCTTGCTGACTTCATTTCCACTGACACCCTTAACCGCAGAATTGACGACAGAATCGGAAAAAGGTCCGTCATATATCATTGTTGGATAGTCCACATCATTAGCCTTTATCTTGTTAAAACTTATGGTGAAATCGTTTAACTCTCCATTTTTTTCACCGCTTGCCTTTAAGATGCTGTAACCATTATGCATATTTGATGACATTTCGTTTAAATTTTCTTTCATACTGATGAGAGTTTCGTGCAGTTCTTTCAAAGTTTCAATATCTTTTTGGGATAAATTCTTGCCACTTGCCACCTTTTCTTCCAAGGTTTGCGTGTAGCCATAAAGTTGATTGACAAAACCAACGCTGTCCAAAACATTTTCACCAGTGAGCGGAAGTTGTGCCATATTATTCTGCATACCCTTCGCCGAACTGGAGAGAGAAAGCAACAACTTTTTTTGATATGTAGGATTATCAGAATTGACAAGTTTGCTTATGTCAGTGTCCAAATTGTTTACATTGTCAACAAGGTCGTAATAATTTTGTTGATAAACACTTTCAAGTTGTGTTCCATACGCATCCGCCTTTGATTGAGTGATGCCATACATAACTCCTAACCCAAGAGTTGTGAGCGAAAGGATTGTCACCGCTGTGGTAAGCCCAATGACAGCGTTCCTATATTTTCCAATTTTTTCACGCTCTCTTTGACGGCGACGCCTTTCCGCTCTGTTTTCTTTCACACTTTCTTGCGTGGAAAAATTGCTGTTTTTTGCATTAAAATCAACTTTTTCTTGCGTTTTTGCATAATTTTTTTGTGTTTTTTCGTTTTCGTTCATTTTCTACCTCCTATATTGCAAAAACGTGTTTGCCAATTGTCACAACAGTTTGTCTTGACCATATCCACGAACTTGTGGCTGTGGCAGGATTGTAATAATATAGACAACCATATGTCGGGTCCCAACCATTCAAAGCATCGCGTGCTGCGTTATACGCCGTTTGGTCTGGTTCCAAATTTATCTGTCCATCACTGACCGCAGTGAAAGCATATGGTTGATAGATAACTCCCGCGATTGTGTCAGGGAATTTTTCACTTTCCACACGATTTAAAATTACCGCAGCAACTGCAACTTGCCCAACATAACTTTCCCCTCTCGCTTCTGCATAAACACATTTTGCAAGAAGATATAAATCATTGCTTGAAACAGAATCATCATCACTTTTCAAATAAAAGCCGATTGCAGCAGCAGTTTTCGGCCCAACAATTCCATCAACCTGAAGTCCGTTGTTTTTTTGGAATTTTCTGACCGCTGTGCGTGTCAATGTGCCATATATTCCATCAACTCCGCCAGTGTAATACCCCCAATTTTTCAATCGCTGTTGAACAAGTCGCGTTTGACTTGTGGATAACGACACTGCCATTGCAATTTCTGAATGATATGTATTATATAATGTCGCCCCAAAACCGACCCCGGCAAGCACAAAAACCAGCACCGAAATCATCAAAAATATTCTTTTCTTCATTTTCCCTCCTAATTTATGATATTATTTATAATTTCCCAAATTTTTGAAATATAAACATAATTTTGAGAATTTTTTGTTTCCAAAAAACAAAATGGAGGATAAACCACACACCAC
Source organism: uncultured Clostridia bacterium (assembly GCA_944377315.1). Classification (GTDB taxonomy): domain Bacteria; phylum Bacillota; class Clostridia; order Christensenellales; family UBA1242; genus Caccovivens. The sequence goes on along the minus strand of CALWEM010000003.1, from coordinate 7,640 downwards.
CAATTGTCACCATCCCCAGTCCCAAGTGCCAAAATGAGAGCGTCATAGAAGCCCTTTTCCAAAACCAAATCATCGTATTCTCTCGTTGGAAATTCCTCAAAAGAAATATAGGCGGTAGATTTATAGGAAAAGCCATTTTCTTCAAGCACATTATTTGCCACACTTTCAATTTCATCAAGATTATTTTTCATCACAATCTCCGCCTCTTCTTTTGTTTGCACATCGGCTAATAATGGAATCAAAAAATCCACCACTTCATCTTTGACAATATATTTGACATTTTGGTCTTCTGCCGAATTTGAATTCGCACGAATATGAATCCTGAAATATTCACTCTCCGTTTCTGGATTTTTAACTCCACAGAAAATAAGAATAAGGACAATTCCAACAACACTTGCAATGGACAAAATATATCTCATAACAACCTCACAAAAAGATTGTTAACTGAAAAAGTTAAAAAATATGTTGTTTTTTATGATTTTTTTACATTTTTTAAGTAAAAAATTATGTTTTTTCAATTTGAGAAAAATATTTTCAGTCTGTTCGTTTTTATCTATTAATTTTTCAACTTGTTTTTTCTAGATTATATAAAAAAAACTATCTATAAAAGATAGTTTATTTTTTATTTTAATTTTTGAAAATATAATATGACATTGCTGTCTTCTTGAAGCGGAAAGGTTAATTCTGGATTTTGCAACTGCACCATCTCTTCGCTCACTTTATATTTCTTGGCTATATCCCAAGCCTCAAGACCGCTCTTGGCGTAAATTAATTCCACGCTGTAATCACGCTCTGGCAACTCGCCTTTCGCTTCCACACTGCTTATGACAGCAGAAATCTCTTCACAATCATATTGCACACGCACTTTGAGCTTACCATCAAAGAACAATTCTCTTCCCTTTCTTGCCACAACATCAACATCATAGAGAACGACATAAACCAAAATATTTGGATTTTCACACAAAGCACTTGTCTTGTCAGAAACCACAAATGGCACTTCCACCTGAACAGAATTATTGGAATTTTCTTCATCGTTGAGATAGACAACATTTGCTTTTGCCACACCTTCCACAAAAATTTCGTTGTTTTCAATATACGCATTGGAAATCGTCAAGTTTGTTCCAGCAACAAAAAACACTTTGTCAATTCTTGGTTTGTCTTCATCAAGAGTTAAGTTTCCATCAATTTTTGCTTCAAAATAGTCACCTTGCAAGCACTTCGACATCTCAAATGAAGAAGTGGAAACTTCAAGTTCATCCTTTTGGCTGTATATATCTTTGATAACATCCACATCTTTTTCTTCAAAAGCAAGCACTTTAACATTCACGGGAACACCAATTTTTATCTGAACACCTTTGTCTTGTTCCACGATGTCATATTTGCAATCCTTTCCTTTGACAAAGGCTTTCACTTCCAACACTGCACTTTGGTTGACACCTTCAAGTTCAATCTCTTCTTTGAAATTTTCGGTCACAAAACTGGTTTCAAATCTGTCATTTTCTGTTAAATATAAAATTCTCGAAATTACTTCACCACTCACTGACACAAAATCAACACCACTTTCCACATTTTTAACCGAAACTTGGCTGTCGCAAATAAGCACCTTGCGAATTGGTTCTTTGATGGAAACATCACTTTCAATCTCAAAAATTTGGTTTGCTTCGCCAATCAATGTGCTAACTTTAATACTCTCGCTTTTCACACAAATGTCATCATCGGTCGGAATTATTGTCTCCACATCACGGCAGAAAATCAAAACCCCTTTTTGTTCGACCGTGCAATTTATCTTTATGTTTTGATTTGACACACTGTCCACAGAATAGTTTTCAATCACACATTCGATTCCAACTTTGTCGCCGACACTGATAGTTGCATCTTCAAACTTTGATGAAAATGGGCAAGAAGAGTTCAAACTCATAATCTCTCCATCCACAGTTTGAAAAATGACACAAAAATCAATGCTTCCATTATAATTCACAACCCCGCTCAAGACTTCCGCATTTTCCACTTGAATGTTGTGGCTGACTGAAAAAATCTTGCCGATTTCGTTCTCGTTTGGCAAATTACATTCCACATTAAACTCCGATGTTTCCAGCCTTTTCTTTTTCACAACCTGAAACTTATTTTTTTCAAATGACATAACCCCTCCAAAATCAAAACTATTATAATATACTAAAAAAATTTTGCCATTAGAACAAAAAAGTTTAAATACTTCCCAAGTTGTCAAAAATGAAAGTGTGATTATTATTTATTTTAAAGAAGGTATATATGAGAAAAATTATCTATGGTTTGAATGATATTAAAGAAAAAATAAAAAATCTCAAAGGGCAAAATGTGGAGATGAAGATAAATCGTGGGCGAAAGAAGATAGACACCATAACAGCCACCATAACCGATGTTTATCCCAGCGTGTTCACAATCAAAACTTTGGACGAAAAATTGCAAACTTTTTCCTATTTTGATGTTTTGTGTGGTGATGTTTTGATAACTGAAAATTGCTAAAAATTTCGTTTTTAATGAATGCCTTTTGTCTATCACACATTTTTTAATTCTTGACTTTGCCAACTCAATATATTATAATGAAAATATAACAAGCGAGAAAGGAGAAAAGTTATGAAAAATTATATTACTTACGACTTAATCAACAGCCCATTAAGAAGATGTGGAAATTACGGCAAAGCCAATGGTTGCACAGATGAACAAACAGCATTTGGGAATTATCTTTATGCAATTGAACTCTTATCTGGAACTTACAATCATCCAAACAAAGTGTATGCTCAAGGCAAAATTGATATGGCAAAAGAATTTTTGGAAAATATCGCAAACAGTTACATCGACAAAGAAAACAAACAAATCCTTTTCAACGAATTTAACTTTAACAACTCTCATATGGCTGGATCTCTTGTCAGTCCTCTTATGCCATATGTGATTAAATATGTGGCATTAAAGCAAGGGTTAAATTTTAATTTTGCATATGGTGACGATATCAGTAATTGTCAGATGTTTGAGGTGCCACCTGTAACTGACGAGCAAATGATAACTTCTGTTGTTAACACGCTAAATAAGGAAAGAGCAAAACAGATCGAAGAGAATCCTGAATTAAAAAATAATAGTAGATATCAACCTATTTCACTTGATAAATATGTTCAAATAGACAAAGAAATGTAAAAAATAACTTCCAAACGGAAGTTATTTTTTTTGTTACAACTCGCTGTCAATGGGTTTTTAAACAAATCAGATATAAATCGTCTTAACCAATCTTTTTTTGCTCTTCAATAAACTCTTTGATTTTCTTATAATTTTCATAAGGTTTTTCAATGTGCGAAAAGATGAACGCACTTGCTTGACCATTGATTGGGCTGGACATACTGCCAAAACGCAATGAGCCGGTGTCCTTATGCACAAGTTTATCAAAAAATGAAACATACACATCAATTGCACCAATCATCTTTATATCAAGAGATTTATAATCAACTCCGATGACACCTGTTCGCATTATGACACGCTTGTTGGTGTAGGCATAAAATGTTTTTTTATACCACATACAAGCAAAGATTACAACCAACACTTCAAAGAGGATAAATGCTCCAATTGGCACCAGCACCCAAATTGCATCAAGCGGTTCAAATCCTTCACTTGGCACAAACATTCCTAAACACGCCACAGCCACAAAGAAAAGCAGATAGAGCGTGGAAACCAAAATCGTTTTCACGAAAAATTTGGTTTTGTTTGGTCTTAAGACTTCAACAATCTTTTCATCTTTATCTAGAATTTTTTCAAACATATTTCACTCCTTATAAACTTGCGTCTTTCTCGCTTGTTATTTCCTCAACAGAAAGGAAAAATTCATCATTAAACTCGTTGTGAACATCAACTTTTATATTGATTTGTGGATATATATTGTTGACAATGACGGTTATATTGTTTTTACCAAAAGTGTCTTTTCCTTCCATTTCTTCATTAAGAACTGGGTCAATATTTTCACTCTTTTTGGTTGTGTCAATATCAACCACTTCGGCATCAATATCTGACAAATCCACATTCTCATTTTCATCCACCAGTTCGCTCTCTTCAATACTGTCCGCTTTTTCAACAACTTCGTTTCTCTCATTTTCTTCAAGAACAGTATCTTCAAGCTCTTGACGAACAAACTCATCAAGGCCAAAGCCATACCCAAACTCGTCAACACGAATTTCGTCCAAGAACTCTTGAATTTGCTCCTTTTCCGACAAAGTGAAGGTGTTTGAATTTAATTCAGAGTTGAGTTTATCCATCATATCCATAATATTCAAGCAATCTTCTTTATATTTTGGTTTCTTTTCAGAAATATAAGCAAGACATTCTTCAAAATTGTTGAATTTGTCGGTGTTTTGGGCAATTATGTCAGCATTTTTCTTGAAGATGTTATCGCCCAGTTTGACAAATTGGTCCACATCAATGGCTTTTGATAAGGTTTCATTAAGTTCAGACCTTTGAAGATTGGAACGAACAGCCTCCCAATATTCTTGTATGTCATTGATATCTTCATTGACAGTTTCAAGTTTTTCAAGCTTCTCTTCTTTTTCCAATTCTTTTTTCGCTTGCTTTTCTTGTTTTTGAAGAGCGCGTTCTTCTTTTCTTTTTCTGGATTTTTCCTTCATTGCACTGAATTTCCCAGCAATTTTATCTTTGACACCCACCACAAAATTTTTGAATTTGCTTGCTCCATATTTGACACCAGCAACAACACAAGCAACACCTGCCACAATTTTGGCTTTTGCTTTGGAAAAGAAATTTTTGATTTTTGGACAAACAGAAGCCCATTTTTCACTCATTTTCTTTTTAAGTGTTTTCATTGAAGAAACAAATTTGGAAGAGAATTCTTTGATTTTGTTTCCCACTTTACTGAAAAATGCTCCAGTTTTCTTGGCAATGCCGGCGAAAAACTTTTTGGTGTTCTCAACAAATGTGGTGAAACCTTCTTTGATTTTTTTGCCAAGTTTTGGCAAATTTTCTTTTAACCAATTAAACGCATCAGCAAGTTTTTTGCCAATGAAAGTGGTAAAATTTTTGATACCATTATAGATGGCAAGTCCGGCAATTTTCAAGCCTTCAACCACCTTACCGCCAATCTGCACAATCTTGTGACCCAGCCACACAAAGCCGTCACCAACTGCACGCAAGCCTTTTTTTATTGTTTCCCAAACATTTTTTGCCCAGTCAGCCAGCATTTCCCAAAAACTTCTCATTTTTTCAGCGACTTCATTGTCATTCCAAGTGTTTCGAGCGGAATAATCCAAATCACTTAAAAAACCATTCACTTTAACGCCCAACGCTTTGAATGTGTCGCCAGTTTTTGTTAAAAATCTCTCTTGTTCCATATTCACTCCTTTAGTAATCTTTTATTATTATACCAAATTTCAATCAAAAAGTCAAATTTCACAGTGAGAAAACGCTAAATTTGCCCGCCACACATTTTATGGCAACAAAAAAAGTGAGAAAAATCTCACTTTTTTAATCTTTAATGATTTTGCCTTATCTTCTTGGATATTTGATGTTTGCTTGTGCAGATGCAAGACGAGCGATTGGCACTCTGTATGGTGAGCAAGAAACATAGTTAAGTCCAATTCTGTGGCAGAATTCAATTGATGAAGGGTCGCCACCGTGTTCACCACAAATACCAAGTTTGATGTCAGGTCTTGTGCTTCTTCCAAGTTCCGCAGCGATACGAACAAGTTTGCCCACGCCATTTTGGTCAAGACGAGCAAATGGATCGCTTTCAAAAATTCTCTTTTCATAATATGTGTCAAGGAATTTTCCAGCGTCATCGCGAGAGAATCCGTATGTCATTTGAGTCAAGTCATTTGTGCCGAATGAGAAGAATTCAGCATATTTTGCGATTTGGTCAGCAGTGATTGCAGCACGAGGAATTTCAATCATTGTGCCGACTTTATAGTGCATATCCACTTTCTTTTCAGCGATAATCTTGTCAGCAGTTTCAGTGACGATGTCTTTCACATACTTAAATTCTTTGCTGTCGCAAGTCAATGGAATCATAATTTCAGGAACAACCTTGAAGCCTTCTTCTTTTTCCACTTCAATTGCTGCAGTGATAACTGCTTCAGTTTGCATTCTGGCAATTTCAGGATATGTCACAGCAAGACGAAGTCCACGGTGACCCATCATTGGGTTGAATTCGTGCAAACTTTCAACAGTCGCCTTCAAACTTTCAAAAGTGAGTCCCATTTCTTTTGCAAGAGCCTTGATTTCATCATCTTCGTGTGGCAAAAATTCGTGAAGAGGTGGATCAAGGAAACGAATGGTCACTGCACGACCTTGCATTGCCTTGAAGATACCTTTAAAATCTTTCTTTTGCATTGGAAGAAGTTTTTTGAGAGCCTTTTCTCTTTCTTCAGTGGTGGAAGAAACAATCATTTCTCTCACTGCTGGAATTCTGTCTGCTTCAAAGAACATATGTTCAGTTCTGCAAAGCCCCACGCCCTCTGCACCAAAGGAGAAAGCAACAGAAGCGTCGCGTGGGTTATCAGCGTTTGTTCTTATGCTGAGTTTTCTATACTTATCAGCCCATTCCATGATTGTGGCAAATTCGCCAACAATTTTAGCTTGTTCTGTGTTGATTGCGCCATCATAAATCTTACCAGTTGAGCCGTCGAAGGAAATTACGTCGCCTTCTTTATAGGTCTTTCCGCCAAGAGTGAAACTCTTTCCGTCATCAGCAAATTTAAGAGCAGAGCAACCTGCAACACAGCAAGTTCCCATACCTCTTGCAACAACGGCAGCGTGAGAAGTCATTCCTCCACGGGCTGTCAAGATACCTTGAGAAGCAGCCATACCTTCAATATCTTCTGGAGAAGTTTCCAAACGAACAAGCACAACCTTTTCCTTCTTGCCTTGCTCCTTAGCCTTTTCAGCAGTAAAGCAAATCTTACCGCTTGCAGCACCCGGAGAAGCAGGAAGAGCCTCGCCGATTACTTTTGCTTTCTTAACAGCACTTTCATCGAAACTTGGGTGCAAAAGTGCGTCAAGTTGTTTAGGGTCAATCATAAGAAGAGCGTCTTTTTCAGAAATCTTGCCCTCTTTCACAAGGTCAACGGCAATTTTAAGAGCAGCCTTAGCAGTTCTCTTACCATTTCTTGTTTGAAGCATATAGAGTTTTCCTCTTTCGATTGTGAACTCCATATCTTGCATATCTTTATAGTGGTTTTCAAGTTTTGTGGCAATAGCAACAAATTCCTTGTAAACTTCTGGGTTTTGTTCTTCAAGTTTAGCGATTGGTTGAGGAGTTCTAATTCCTGCAACAACATCTTCGCCTTGTGCGTTCATAAGATATTCGCCATAAAGTGCGTTTTCGCCAGTTGCTGGGTTTCTTGTGAAAGCAACGCCAGTGCCAGAGTCTTCACCCATATTACCGAACACCATGGATTGAACGTTAACGGCAGTTCCCCAGTTATATGGAATGTCGTGCATTCTTCTGTATACATTTGCTCTTTCGTTATCCCAAGACCTGAACACCGCCTTAACTGCTTCGATAAGTTGAACTTTTGGATCTTGTGGGAATTCCTCTTTCTGACCTTCTTTATAGAGTTTCTTAAAGAGTTTAACAATTTCTTTTAAGTCCTCAGCGGTGAGGTCTTTATCAA
>CALWEM010000002.1 GCA_944377315.1 uncultured Clostridia bacterium | reverse complement strand
TCTTTGCGTGTCAAGATTTTCACAAATGATAATGTTGATGCAGAAGAAGTCAAAACAGCATACAAAAACAAATTCAAAGGTGAATTTGATGAGCAAGAGCACAAACTTAAAAGAAATGGAATTTTTGCACTCATAATGCTTATTTTGGGTGTTCTTTTTCTGGGCTTTTTGATTTTGGAGATGTTTCTTCTCAATGATTTTGTTTTTTCCACTCTTCTTGAAATTGCTGTTTGGGTCTTTGTTTGGGAAGCAGTTGACAAATTTTTCTTGGAAAGGTCGCAAATAAGGCGAAGACGCTTTCAAATGGCAAGGCTATATTACGCCCAAATTGAAGTTGTTGGGATTGATTTCGACAAGATATCTCAAAAAACTTCAAAAAAGAGTTAAATTAAATTGATAAATTATTATATATTATAAAAAGAAAATTTTAAGGAGAATAAAAATGAAATATCAAATTATTGTTGACAGTTGCTCCGATTTGGACAGCGACTATCTCAACGGAACAGGAATAGGTTTTAAAATTGTGCCACTCACCATCAATGTTGGTGACAAAGAATATGTCGATGTTGAAGGATGCAATATTGACGAGATGTTGGAAGGAATCCACACGCCAAAAATGAAAAGTGGAAGTGCTTGTCCAGCACCAGAAGCCTTCAAAAAAGAATTTCCAAATGCTGACTACACTTTTGTTGTCACCATAACTTCCAAACTTTCTGGGTGCTTTAACAGTGCTTTGGTCGCCAAAAATGAATATGAAAACTCTTCGCACGTTCATATCATCGACTCAAAGGCGGTTTCTGGCACAGAAATGTTGATTGTGGACAAACTTGTTGAACTCATTAAGGCTGACCTTGATTTTGAAACAATCGTTGCTGAAATTGAAAAATATCGCGACAACTGCACGCTCTTTTTTGTTCTTCAAAAGTTTGATAATCTTGTCAACAATGGAAGAATGAGCAGAATTGCCGGACTCATCGCCAGCACAATTTCTTTGAAACCAATCTGCAAAGCGGTTGATGGCGAAATCAAAACCATCAAGAAAATCATCGGCTCAAAACAACTTTTTCCAAAACTTTCATTAATGATAAAAGATGTTCTTTCTGGTGACAAAACTCGCCGTATCATCATCACAGAGTGCAAGGCGCAAGAAGAAGCGGAAGAACTCAAAAAAGAAATTGAAAAGAATTGTGGCAACACTCATATTGACATTTTGCCAATGAAGGCTCTCACAAGTTATTATGCTCTTGAAAAAGGTGTGATTGTTTGTTTCTAGAATAATTTGCAAAGAATTTGAAAAATTGATTATTCTTGTTTGACTTTTCATATTTATTTGAAGTAAAATAAACTTAAGGAGGATAAATATGAAAACAGGATTAAAGAAAGCACTTTTGACGCTGGCATCAATTGTTTTTGGCGGTCTCACTCTTGTGTTTTTTGCCGTTTCGAACTTCTATGTTGGTGAAGGTGAACACACGATTGACACAACAGGATTTGACGCCTTTGAAAATGCCACAGATTTTATGAAGGCAATGCTTGTCATCACTTGCATCTTTGTTGGACTGGTTGTTTTGTTTGGTATCGTCAAACTTTTGACGGACGGAAATATCATTTCCAACAAAACAGTGACAAAAATCGTCAATTTCATTTTCACCATCAGTGTTTTGGGCTTGGTTGTTTCGGCAGTTTTGTATTGCATTTCAGTTGGCGTTATGGTGAAGGACAACACAATTGATTGGGGTAGTATTGGTGATTGGATAGGTGTTGGCGACACGAAACTTGTGAAACCAACCGTTTGGGCACTTGTTTTGATGTCAGTTATGAGCGGATTGAGTTGCATCACCGGACTTCTCTCACTTTCAGGAAAATCTGGAAAGAAAAGAAAATAAAAATAAAGAAAAATAAAAAAGTGGCATATGAAAATATGTCATTTTTTTGTTAAAAATTTTTAACAATTTATTTGCAATCATAAAAAACATATGCTATACTCAAATCAAGGAGTTTATAATGTATAGTTTGGAACACATTTTATATATTGTTATTTCATTAATTTTAATATCATTGATTTTGTTTGGTGCTCATTTTTTAAAGAAGCAAAATCATAAAAATATCTTTTTGCTGTGTTGGGCGTTTGCGTGTTTCTTTTTACATATATCCACAATGTATACAACTTTATTTAAAAACGGCGGAATCGGAAATTCCTATGACAACCAACTTTTCCCGATATATTTTTGTAATTATATGATGTATCTTCTTCTCGCAGTAAGTTTATGGTGGAATAAGGAGTCCAAATTTTTCAAAGGAATGGCAACTTTTGTGGCATATGGTGGCACTTTTGGTGCACTTATCACTCTTTTTGTCACTCCGCCAGGCTTTGGTGATTGGGCAACATTACAATCTGCTTTTTCACATTCCTGTATGCTTGTTGGCTCACTTTGGCTTTTTGTTGGTGGTTATGTGAAAATCAATGTATATAATCTTGTTCCATACAGTTTGGGGATGCTTTCCTGCGGACTAGTGGGGGGAGGAGTCGAGCTAATCTTTTTCTTGGGCGGGCTTCCAAGTCCTAATGCAATGTATCTTGTTCACGGACCAAACGAACTTCCAGAGTTTAAGTGGTGGATGTTCCTTATTTGTATGCTATTAATAATCTTTATTTTCACATCTTTATGGGAACATTTCACACGAAAAAAAGAAAATCGATGGTTCAAAAATGCTGATGATATATACATATATTTCCCAAAAAGGATTAAGAAAAAAGAAGTGGTTTTGGTTGAAAGTCAAGAAAATACCAAAGACCAAGAGAGAAAAAGAGAAAAATAAAAAAACACAGCAATTTGCTGTGTTTTTTGAAGGTATTAAAAATCTTCCTTGCAAACTTTTTTGATGATGGCGTAGGCGTCACTCTTCTTTTTTGCATTTATATTCTTGGCAAGAAAACAGATTAAATACAAAAGCGAAATGGCAATTGAAGAAGCAACGAACAAAGCAGGAACAAGGAGCCATTGTGGAGCATAGGCTGAAATGTCAGTTCTTAAAAACAAAAAGTTTTCGCCTGTTCGGTCAGGGTAGTAAAGTTCTTGCCCAATTGTTGCCCAAAGTGCCATTGGAAACAAGCCAACAATTGGTTGCCAAATGCTTGCGAAGTTTAATTCCACCTTTTTACTTGTCAGCATAAAGACACCCCAGAAAAATTCCAAGCCGTGAAAAGCAAAGGTTTGGATAATCGGGTAACTGTATGGCTCAACTGCACGGTTTATGTAATTCATAGGGAACAAGATAAACATCAACGGAGCAAGTGTTGCCCAAACGACAATTGTTTTTTGCATAAAATGAAACTTTTTTGAAAAATTGACAAACGGAATCAAAACTCCAACAAGGGTGCATATATGGAAAGGAAGTTTGTTTATGGAAATTTCTCCATCATTCCAAAAAGGTTGAACAAAAATATCAAAAACATAGATTGAAATGACAAGAACCGCCGTGACATTCAAAACCCGGTCTTTTATTTTTTGGTCTTTTTTATGGAACAAAAAACAGAAAAAGACAACAAAGGCAATAATTGAAATTATATAAAGCCAATGTTGCCAACCAAAAAGAGCGATCTTTGTTTCTCTTGGTATGTATCTAAAAATTTTTGCAAAAATCTCACTCATTCTTTTCTTCTAATATAATTTTCAATATTTTTTCATCATTTATAGATGAGTCGTCTTTTCCATCGCCATTTTTGAAAGAGTTTTTGAAAATTTTGCCTTTGATTATTTCCACAAGTTTTGTGATTCCCATAATCAAGAGTTGCATCAAAATCATTGCAAGAGCATAAACGGCATAGGCGAGCAGTGGGAAAGCATATCCCATTGTCGAAGCGACATTTTTGACAAGGTCAATGCCACCTTCGCGGAAATACATATAGTCAGTTTTGGCAATGAAGTTGAAAATGACAATTGGCAATGTTACCACAACAAAAGCAAGGAGTGACCAGCCATAGTCTTTGAACTTGAGTTTGAAATAGCCTGTGCAAAGCATAACAAGTGGAGTTGTCCACAAAATTGTGTGATAAAGTGTGGTGTGGAAACCTGAAAAGGAAAAGAGAGAATTATTCACAACCACAGATGGAATGACATAATTCATTATTGCACCAAAAAGTCCCAGTGTGCAAATGAATGTGCAAGCCATTCTCTTCCAAATGCCTTTTCCCCAAATTGCCACTGGCATAAGATAAAGATACAAACTGCAAATATAAAATGGAATATCAGAAGAAATGCTGAAACCATAATAGATATTTTTAATAAGTTTTGCCAAATCAACAATAAGAGCCACAGCCCAAAGCACAATCAAAACAATTTTCACTCTTTTTTCAGTTTTATATTTGTTAAGGAAGAATACTCCCACTCCAACAAGCAACAAAGCCACCACGTACCAAACAATATAATCAACGCAATATGTGAATGGACCTTCTCTATTTAAAAGGTCGTGTGTTTCAAACCAATTTTTCATATGTTTCTCCTTGGAATATAGTAGCACACTGTCTTTTTTTAAGTCAAATATTTTTATAAAATTAATTAAAAAGTTTTAATAAAATTTTATGCACATTTCATTATATTTTTAAAATAAAAAAAGAAAAGAAATCAGTTTTCTTTTCTTTTTGAAGAAAGCACATTTTTCTTTTGGAATTTGCCGTCTTTTTTGTGAACAATAACTTTCAAATTTTGGCTTTCACAAAGTTCTTTCACACGAGCCAAGGCATCTTCTTTGGTTGGAAAAGAAGCAATAACTCTTTTTGCACCATCTTTTTTAATCAGCCAAACGCGGTTTTCTTTGTCATACACCACGCGATAGATGGCTTTTCTTTCTTTTGGTTCAGCCTTCTTTTCTTTTGGTTCAGCCTTTTCCACTTTTTCGTCTTTCACTTTTTTTTCGTCTTCCACAGATTTATTTCTTTTGAAAAGTGCCATAACTTCCTCCTTTTAGTTTTGATACAAGGCAAGATAGATTTCTTTTGATGTGTTCATTGCTTTATACAATTTTTTCACAGCGATATTTTTTATGGTGACATCAGTGCTGGTCATATATGAGCCGAGCGCCATTGCAATTTCATTGAGAGATTTGATGAGTTCCATATTGTTTGGATAGTCATATTCATTCACTTCGCCCAAATTGTCACCAAGTTCTTCTTCCACTTCAAAGAAAACATCGTCCACAAGTGCTTTCATCAAGACTTGACCATTTTTGCTATATTTTTGCGAAGATGCAATATCTCCGTCATTTAAAGCCATCTCACTTTTAATGAAAAAGTTGCAAGCGTTAGCCGAAGTTTCGAGCAAATTTAATGTTTCCGCGTTTTCCATAAACACTCCTTTGATAAGAAAATTATATCACAGAAAAAATATTTTTTCAATATATAATTAATTTTTATTAAAATATTTGACTAAAAAGTGTGAATAAGTTAAAATTTTATCGAAAAAGGAGAAATCTTATGGATTGGGGAAAAATTTGGAATGACATTGTAAATTATTTCAAAACGAATGTTTGGAACATCGTCTTTTTCTTTGTCATTTTGATTTTGGGCATAATCATTATCAAAATCATTTTGGTGGTGTCAAGAAAAGTGCTTTCCAAAACCAAAATGGAAAAAATTGCTCAACAATTTATTTGCACGACAATAAAGTTTTGTTTGTGGCTGGTTTTAATTTTGGCACTTCTGGCACAAATTGGCATTGAAATCACTGGAATTTTGACAGCAATTTCAGCACTCATTTTGGCTGTCGGTATGGCACTTGAAAGCAATATGGCAAATCTCGCCAACGGTATTGTGATGGTGTCAAACCATATGTTCAAAAAAGGTGACTATATCATTGTGGACGGCGTGGAAGGAAACATTGTGGACATCAATTTTCTTTTCACAACATTGATGACCGCAGACAACAAAAAGGTGACAATACCAAACTCCACAATTGTCAACAGCAGTGTGACAAATCTTGGTGCAAATGCCAAAAGAAGAGTGGACTTCACTTTTTCAGTGGCGTATGAAAGCGACATTGAACTTGTCAAAAAGGTGGTTTGCGATGTTATGAAAAGTGATGGTAGAGTTTATCTCGACCCAGAACCATTTTGCCACTTGAAAACAATGAATGCGTCTTCACTCGACTTTTTCGCGAATTGCTGGTGCGACAATGAAGACTATTGGGATGTTTATTATTATGTTATGGAATGGGTGTATAACGAGTTTAAACGCCACAACATTTCCGTGCCATTCAATCAACTCGAAGTCAGAGAAAGAAAGGACAAGGTGGCAAATATTGTTGTTGGCAAAAAGTTGCCAGAAAGAGTGGAAAAAGCGCGTAAGGAAAAGAAAGATGATATGTTTGACAGTTTGAAAAAGAAATTGTCAAGAAAGGAACGCAAGAAAGAAAAGAAAGAGAAAAAGAAAAATGAAGTGGCAGTCGAAGAAACTTCAAAAACTGAAAAAGGCAAGAAGAAGAAAAAAGAATGAGAGCAATTCTGCACTGTGACCTAAACAATTTTTATGCCAGTTGCGAGTGTTTGGTAAATCCCGAACTCAAAGGGAAGCCTGTTGCTGTGGGTGGCAAGGAAGAAGACCGCCACGGCGTTGTTGTGGCGTCAAACTATGAAGCCAAAAAGTTTGGCGTCAGGTGTGGTGTGACCACTTTTGAAGCGAAACGGCGATGTCCAGAAATTGTGATTTGCACGCCAAAGTTTGAAGTGTATAACAAATATTCGCATATGGTGAGAAAGATATATGAAGAATACACCGACCGTGTTGAACCTTTCTCGATTGATGAGTGCTTTTTGGATGTGACGCACAGCAAAATTTTTGGCTCTCCAGAAAAGATTGCCAACGAAATTCGCGAAAGGGTGAAGAAGGAAATTGGCTTGACAATATCAGTGGGCGTGAGTTTCAACAAAACATTCGCCAAAATTGGAAGCGACTTGAAAAAGCCGGACGCCACCACAGTTATCACCAAAGAAAATTTCAAAGAAAAAGTTTGGTCACTGCCGGTTGGAGATATGTTTGGCGTGGGCAGAAAGATGCAAGAGAAATTTGAGAAAATTTCAATTAACACCATTGGCGACCTTGCAAACTTTGACAAAAATTATCTTGTGAAAGAGTTTGGAAAGGTGGGAGAAGACTTGCACAAAAAAGCAAATGGTATTGATGACGAAGAAGTGCGACTTTCTTTTGAAGAGCCAGCAATAAAAAGTGTGGGAAACAGCACGACATTCTATAAGGATTTAACTGACAAAAAAGAAATCCAACTTGCCTTTATGGTTCTGGCAGAAAGTGTGGTGGAAAGAATGATAAAAAAAGGCATCAAGACCTGTCACACGCTTTCCATTGTCGTTCGTGACAGTGATTTAAAATTCTATCAAAAGCAGTGCCAAATTCCGCCCAGCCGAAGTAGTGATATTTTTGCCAAATATGCTGAAAAACTCTTTTTTGAAAATTATTCTTCCAAAAAAGTGAGATTACTTGGAATTTCCGTGAGCGGTTTTGATGAAGAAACTCAACTTTCTTTTTTCAGTCAAGAAGACAAAAAACTGGACGAAATTATGCTTTCAATACGCGACAAGTTTGGACATAACAGCATTAAAAGAGCGTCCGCACTCACCAATGAAAAAATTGCATCGAGTATGGACAGAGTGCAACTTGACAAAATTGGTGATGATTAAAAATGTATTTTAAATTTCTAAATATTTGTTATACTGATATTAATAGGAGAAAAAATGTTCAATTTGCCAGCAATAAAAAGATTAAAGAGAAAAATTTATGAACTTTTCAAAAATGAAAATTCTGGACACGACTTTTCTCACCTAAAAAGAGTTATGAACAATGCCGTCCGCATTCAAAAAAGAGAAGGTGGAGATTTGTATGTCATTGCCATATCAGCACTTGTGCACGATATTCACAGGTTGGTGTCCAATCAAAAAGGGGATTATGTTAACGCTGAAGATTGTTTGGATGTTGTTGAGAAAATATTGAAAGAGTGTGGTGTTGAAAAAGAAAAAATCAAAGAAATTTTATATATCGTTGAAAATCACGAAAGAAAACGAGAAAAAATTTTCAATCTTGAAACGCATATTGTCCAAGACGCAGACATTCTTGATGCTTTGGGAAAAACTGGGCTTAAGCGCTGTTTAAAATATTGCAAGACACACAAAATTCCAGTTTCAAATGTGGAATATCCGCTTGATTGTGGAGAATATATACCAGACATAAATCCAATCTCTTCTTGCCATTATATTTATAACACAATAATTCCAAATGCCAATTTTTTATACACAAAAACAGCCAAAGAAATGGCAAAAGGGAAGGTTAAAATGTTGGAAAATTTTGTTAAGCACAATTATAAATAATCAGTAAAGGCTTTGCAAATTTCATATATATTTTTGAGTTTAAATTTTGTTTCAAATCTTTGTTTTTTCTTGAAAATTTAGACTATATATGATATAATATGCAAGATGAAAAAAGAGAAAACGAAAAATTTGAAAGAAGTGGACATATATCGCATATTTTTGCCGATTCTTTTTATCATTTTCGCAGTTATACTTGAAATGATAAATTTTTTGTATCTTGGCTTTCAAAATTCGAATGGCGATTTGCTTGTTTTTCCAACTTATTTTCTTTTTGACCTCGGCATAATTTGTATGCTTGCGGGAGTTATTTATCTTGTGACCAACAGAGTTGCAATGGATGTTCTATATTATATTTTTCTAGGTTTTCAAGCGTTTATGAACATTGCGAATGCCACAATGTATGGCGTTTTTGGAGATATTTTGTCTTTTGATTTGTTAAGGCTGGGTGCTGAAGCCACTGCTGCAGTCAGTGCAGAGTTTATTGACTGGTGGAGCATTGTCATAAACTTTTTGGCATTTGGTGTGATTTTGGCTGTCACAATCATCTTTGAGCAGAAAGAAAAGGGGACGATAACCTACAAAAAAGTGACTGTTCCAGTTGTCTTTCTTGCTGTTTTTGTTTTGTTTCAAGGATTGGGCGCTGGATTATTCGCACTTGAAACAAATTCCTTGCAAGTTTCAGTTTCAGCTGAAACAGAGATTGAAAAAAGCGATGAATATTTATGGGACAATTTTCAATTCAAATTGGATGCCTTCAAAAAGTTTGGTTATTATGGGTTTTACACCAAAAGCGTTTTAAAGCTGATTTTTAAGGACAAAGTGGAAGATGAAAGTGTGTATGTTGAATATATCGATGATGGATATGTGGCAAAAAATGAAGATGCACCACTTTATGGCGACAATTTGATTGTCATTCTTTGCGAAAGTTTGGATTGGTATGCCATTGACCCATACAACACTCCAACGCTTTGGAAACTTGTGGGTGGTGAAGACACAATGGTTTTCAAAGAGTTTTATGGCAGAAACAGAACGAACATAAGTGAAGCCATCACGCTTTTGGGCGGAGTTTCAAAAAATATTATGAACGACACAGTGTGCAAAACGGGTTATGAATTTCAATATTCTCTTCCAAACTTGTTTAAGTCCACCACGAATGGCGAAGATGTTGTGACGAGTTATTTCCACCCAAACAATGGCAGTTTCTATGACCGAATTGACACGCACGGCAAGGATGGCATTGGCTTCGACAACCTTTATTTCATTGAAGACTACACCGGCGAGCAAGAGTTCACAAAGTTTGGCGAATGGATACAAGACATTGATTTCATTTCAAACTTGATTGACGAGTTTATGCCACAAGACAAAAGATTTCTCTCCTTTTTTGCTTCTCTTTCCACGCACGGAGCATACACATATGACCAAAAGTATTTTGATGAATACTATCAAATTTTTGATGAGAACTATGACAAACTTTCCGAATGGTTCACCGAAAACACTTCCTTCATCATTCCAGAAGATGAAGGCGACTTTGAGCAATTTCGAAGATATAAATCTTCAATGATTGATTTTGACAGAACGGTGGCATACATTTTGGATGAACTTGAAAATCGCAATCTCAAAGACAACACTTCCATTTTGTTTTTTGCTGACCACAATTCCTATTTTTCCAATCTTTGCTACAAAATTAAAGGTGTGGACAAGGAAGATTATTCAAACACATACATAAACAACATTCCGATGTTTATATACAGCCCAAAACTTGAAAACGAGTGGGTGGGGGAATTTGACAATTTGCAAAACACCTTTTGCAATCACTATGACCTTTTGCCGACAATTTGCGATTTATATGGCTTGCCATCCAACACCAATCTTTTTCAAGGTTATTCCATTTTCAGTGATGAAATTGAAAACACAATTTTCGTTTCCAATTTGAGCGGAATGTTCACAAAAAATATTTTCAGTTTCAACATTTCCGATGTTGTGATTGTCGGCGAAAATGTCACTCTTGAAGAAATTGACAAGTTCAAAAAGAATGCAAACAGATATTGGAAACAGCAAGAATATTTGGAAATTATTTTGTCAAACGGCATAAATGGAAGTGTGAAATTTTGAAAATAATGTTTCGAAAAAACAAAAAAATTGTGAAAATAAATTAATATAAAATTATTTAAAAAAGAAAAAATATCAAAAAAATGGCAAAAATTAATAAAAAAAATGCAAAAAATTGATTTTT
Organism: uncultured Clostridia bacterium; assembly: GCA_944377315.1. GTDB lineage: Bacteria > Bacillota > Clostridia > Christensenellales > UBA1242 > Caccovivens. The sequence goes on along the minus strand of CALWEM010000002.1, from coordinate 3,886 downwards.
TTGCATTTTTTTGTTGTTTTTTATTTTAAAAAATATTTTTTTAATTATTTTTTTCTTTTTCCACAAGAGCCAAAGCACTTTCAATGACTTTGTCCATATCATAATATTTATATGCACCCAAGCGTCCGCCAAAGATGACATTTTTTTCTTTTGAAGCAAGTTCTTCATATTTTTGATATATTGCATTATTTTTTTCATTGTTGATTGGATAATAAGGTTCGACACCTTTTTTCCATTCAATTGAATATTCTTTGGAAATCACCGTTTTTGGTTGTTTGCCAAATTCAAAGTGTTTGTGTTCAATGATTCTGGTCCAAGGAGTTTCGCGGTCGGTGTAGTTGATGACAGCATTGCCTTGGAAATTGTCAGTGTCCAAAACTTCGTTTTCAAAGTAAACACTTCGATATTCAAGTGCACCAAATTTGAAATTAAAGAATTCATCAATTGGACCAGTGAACAAAATCTTGTCAAAAGTGTCCTTTGTTTTTTTGATGAAATCAAAATAGTCGGTGTTCAAAAGAAGGGTTGAGCCTTCCAAAAGTTTTTCGATGAGTGGGTTATAGCCACCAATTGGAATTCCTTGAAAGCGGTCATTGAAATAGTTGTTGTCAAAAATGAAACGAAGTGGCAGGCGCTTTATGATAAAACTTGGCAAATCTTTGCAATCGCGACCCCACTGCTTTTCAGTGTAGCCCTTCACAAGTTTTTCATAGACAGTGCGACCGACAAGTTTGATGGCTTGCTCTTCCAAGTTTTTTGGTTCGCCGATGTTTTCTTTTTGGATTTCTTCTTCAATTTTTTTCTTTGCATCACTTGGAGTTTTCACATCACTCCATATGCGAGAAAAAGTGTTCATATTGAATGGAAGATTGTATAATTCGTTTTTGTAGTTTGCCACTGGCGAATTGATGTAGTTATTAAATTCCACAAATTGATTGACATAATCCCAAACTTTTTTGTTGGAAGTGTGGAAGATATGTGCGCCATATTTGTGAACATTGATATCTTCAATTTTTTCACAATAAATATTTCCACCAATATGTGGGCGCTTGTCAATCACCAAGCATTTTTTCCCTTGTTTTGTCATTTCATAATTAAACACTGCACCAAAAAGTCCACTTCCGACAATCAAATAATCATATTTCATAATTTTTCTCCTAAAATCTTAAAATTTTCATTAATTTATAAGCAATTCCTCCCATTCTTCTCAACAAGTTAAAATTTTTTTTGTTTTTCTTAAAATAAGGGTAAGCTTCTTTCAAATTTTTTCGCACTTTATCAAGCGCTTTTTCATCTTTGACTTTAAAATACTTTAAATCAAAAAGAAGTTCAATGTTCACCAAAAATTCCCACGCACGCGAGTAGGAATAGACGCTGGGTGACACCTTTTTGGCAATTTCGTTGTTTTCGGTCATAACTTCCATTCCAGTGAGGCGATTCATTGAAAAATGTTTTTGTAAAGTGACAGATGTCGGATTCAAGATGTAAATATATGTCACTTTGTCAATGTAGTAGAAAGTTTGACACTTAAGAGCATACAGAAAAACAAAGTTGATATCTTCGTGATATTTGAATTTCTCGTTGAAGCGTATGCCGTCAAGAAGGTCACGCCGAAACATTTTGTTCCAAACAACTCCACCGCCCAGATACGGATAGGCAAAAAGTTTTTTGAAAAATTCTTCTTTTTCTAATAGTCCCTCAAATTTTGCTTTCTTTTGAAGATATTTTTTGACAAGAGCGGAATAGTCATCTTTTTTGCGTTTTCTTTTGAAGTTGACAATTCCAAGGTCGGCAAATTGCATTGTTTTGACAAGGGTTTCAAGGTGATTTGGCAAAACAATATCATCGCTGTCGACAAAGGTGACATATTCACCAGTTGCTTTTTCCATTCCATAGTTTCGTGCATTTGAAGCACCGCCATTTTCTTTTGTGAAAACTTTGATTCTCTCATCTTCTTTTTGAAGTCTTTGGCAAATTTCAAGGCTGTTGTCTTGTGAGCCGTCATTGACAAGAATCAGTTCAAAATTTTTATGTGACTGGCTCAAAATGCTTCGAACGCACACTTCAAGATATTTTTCAGCGTTATAAATCGGAACTATAATCGAAACAAATTTCATATTTTTCCTTTTAAATAAGCAGTTTCAGCATTATTTATTTCCCACTTTCAGCAAAAGGTCGCCGATATCTTTTGAAGCGTTTGGTCGTCTTATATTTTCAATATTCTCACGCATCTTTTTCAACCTTTCTTCGTCTTGGAAGAAGTTGTCCAAAACTTTGTAGGCTTCGCTGTCTTTAGAAATATAGTCACAGGCATCACGCTCTCTTAAGTATAACATATTGTCATATTCTTGGAAAGGCAGGTTTTTGTTGGCAATGATTGGCAAGTGTTTGTTGAAGGCTTCGGCAATGGCAACACCACCAATTTTTCCAATCAAAACATCGGAAGCACTCATAATAACATCGACATTGTTGACAAAACCATAGACATAGATGTCTTTTTTGATTTTGCCATCTTTTTTCAGTTTTTCCAATTTTTCTTTCAGTTTGGTATTTCTTCCACAAACACAAATGATTTGAAAATCACTTTTGCACTTGTTGAAATTCAAAATGGTTTTTGCCAAATTGCCAAATCCAACCCCACCGCTCATCATCATCACAGTGTTTTTGTTGACATCAACACCCAATTCTTTTCGAGCATCTTTTTTGTCAATAACTTTTGCAAATTTTGTTTGAACAGGAATTCCCAAAGTCACTCTTTTTGAAAGGTCAAAACCTTTGTTTTTCAATACATCATCAAAATCATCACTTGGGGTGACAATATAGTCAACTTTGGTCAAAAGTTCGGTGTATGGCGCCACATCATAGTCAGATACCACGGTGACAATGTTTGCTTTCAAAGCGCTCTCATTCCCTTCGTTTCGAAGGTCGGTCATCAAAATGCCGGCGAAAGTGTGTGCGCAAAAAACAGCGTCTGGCTGAAATTCATTCATCACTTCTTCGATATACTTTCTGGCTGGCGTGATGAAATTGCGTCGCAGTGTGGTGGCTTTCTTGTGTATATCGCGATTTTTGAGTTTTTCAAAGGTATGATTTGCAAGGCCAATTGCATACTTCACGAGCGTGAAATAACCATCATTCACCATCCAGTTTGCTTGTTTCTTCTTTCGAGTTTTGTCGCCATCTTTGAAAAGGTCGACCTGCTTTATTTCCACATCTTTGTATGTTTCTTGAACATATTTGGAAATTGCTTGGCTCATTGAATTGTGTCCCTGCCCGGCAGAAACGGTTAAAATTAAAAGTTTCATATTCACTCCTTAATTTGATTATAAATAAACATAAAAAGAAAAGTCAAAGAAATTTGAAAATTAAATAAAATTTGTTAAAAACGCAAATTTTTTATAAAATTTATTGCAAAAATTTTTTTTGTGTGCTATAATTATGCCGTTTAGAAATTGGAAGATGCTTTCAAAATTGCCAAAGTTTTGAAAAATTTGTGAAGCAGTGTGCTATATCAAGAAAATCCATTTTCAACTTGGCAAAAACTCAAGAAAATCCTATCAATATGCACCCATAGCTCAACTGGATAGAGCGTTCGTCTACGGATTACTTGCTCAAGTCTTTAAGACACCACTATTTTAAAGGGTTTTAGGGGTTTTAAAGACTTAAAATTAAGTTTGTTATAAAAATTTTATAAAAAACTTTATAAAAATCCTTGAAAAATCGTCAATATGCACCCATAGCTCAACTGGATAGAGCGTTCGTCTACGGAAGAGATGGTCTTGGGTTCGATTTCTCCCATAAAAAAGAAACAAAAAACTTAATATGCGCCATTAGCTCAGCTGGATAGAGCGTCTGTCTACGGAACAGAAGGTCGAGCGTTCGAATC
>CALWEM010000001.1 GCA_944377315.1 uncultured Clostridia bacterium | reverse complement strand
ACTCTTGCACCAGAACGAACAGAAACGAGAAGTGGATTGTTAACATCACCAAACTTCTTTCCTGTCACTTTTTCAATTTGAGCAAGTTTTTGATAAATTTGAGCAACAATGCCTTCATTTATCATTCTGCCATCCTCATAATATTTTGTGCACGCTTCAGTTGTGATTGTGAAACCTTGTGGCACAGGCAATCCAATTTTTGTCATTTCAGCAAGGTTAGCACCTTTACCACCAAAGAGTGCTTTGTTATTTCCTTTTGCTTCTTTAAAAAGATAAACATATTTTTTCATAAAAACTCCTTCTAAAATCCTTTTTAAGTATCGATAAGATTATACAAAAAAACATAGTAAAAAGGCAAACGATTTTACTATATTTTTTCAACTTTCATCAAAATTTTTTAATTCAACCTAAATATATGTGAAATTGATAAATCCTAACATTTGGCTTTGAAATTTAATATTTCGCTCAAAAATTCCAAAGTGAACTCCACAAGCTTTTCAGCACGAGCGGTATAATAATAAGAAATTTCATTTGCAAGTTGCCTGTAGTTTGCAAGTTGCTTTTCATTTAAAATTTCTTCAAACTTTTCTTCATTTTGATTGTTATTTTCCAAAATCTTGTTGCTTGGAAAATCTTTTGGGTCAAGTTCCAAAAATTGATTCACAATTATCTCTGCAATATTCATCATAACAACCCCTTTACTTTTGAAATTTTAACCTTTAATTGAGAATTTGGAAAAACAATTCTTTCATCTTGTATGTAGACTTCAAAAATTTCATTCACAGCCCTTTTCAAACACTCTTTACATTCTTCAAAATTTTTTAAACTTTTTTTCATAATCGCTCCTTTTAAGTTTAGATTTTATATATAAAAATTATCTTTTGTGAATAATGAATTTCTTTTGTGTTCGCACTCTTAAGCCACTTTTTCAATTTGGATTTTGGCTTTTGAGCCGTCAGCAAGAAAGATAAATATTTCATCGTTTTCATTAATTTCCACAGAATTTGATACTTCTCTTTCCAGCCAAATTTTTAAAGCAACAGAAATAAACCCCATACCGACCTCCTTTTAAGTGTTATGACACTTCTATATTATACGGTATCTATTAGGGCAGTTGCAAGCGAATTTTAAAAATTTTTTGTAATAATTTTCTTAAATAACAAGTTTGGTTTAGGGGAAATATACATTTATGTCAGATTTTATTAAATACATTGAGCCAATATTATATGAAAAAGGTAAAACCGCAAAAGATTTATTTAATGATAATGTGCTTTCTGAAAACACATATTATAAATTGAGAAATCGCTTTCCCAGTTTAAAATCTTTAATAAAAATTGCTAATTATCTAGAAGTAAATATTGACTATATATTTGAAATTAATGTTAAAAACGAATTTAAACCCTATAAAAATTCTCAAGAAAATTTTTACCAAAATTTGATCAAATATTTAAAACTTTGTGACATTTCACAAAGAAAGCTATTAAAAGATTTAGGTCTTGCTCGTGCAAATATGACCAGATGGAAGAACGGCATAAATCCAAGAGTGGAAAATTTATTAGAAATAACAAACTACTTGCAGTGCTCCACAAATGATTTGTTAGAAAGAAAAATATAAAAACAGTCCTTTTAATTAAGGGCTGTTTCAATATATTCCAGAATTTGCTCTTTTCCAAAAAGGTTTTCACTTGAAAATGGCAAAATGATTTCTCGTCTAACTCCCAACGCCTTGGCAATTTTGGCAAGGCTTTGTGGGATTTTGCTTTTCGCAAGTTTGTCCACTTTGGTGGCAATAATGATGTATGGAATTTGGTAGTGATTTAAAAACTCAATCATCATCTTGTCAAGCTCCGAAGGTTCGTGACGAGAGTCAATAAGCACAAAAACCGTTCTTAAAAGTTCGGAATTTAAAAGATATTTTTCCATAAGACCTGCCCAGTTGGCAATATGTTTTTGCCCAGTCTTGGCATAACCATATCCCGGCAAATCGACAAACTTGAAAGAATTGTTGATGAGGAAATAGTTAATCATTTTGGTGAGCCCCGGAGTTGACGAAGTTTTTGCCAAGTTTTTCACCCCAGTCAAAGCATTAATGAGAGAAGACTTGCCAACATTACTTCTGCCAACAAAAGCAAATTCCATCTTCTCATCCTTCAAGATTTCTTTTTCGTTCACAACACTTGTTAAATATTTTGCACTTTGAATTTTCATATTTTCATTATAACACAAAAATTGGAAAACTGCTCAAAAAATTTTAATTTTTCCATAATCGTTTGGAAAATTTGTTGTGGTTATGTATAATGTCAATATGAAAAATTTTCTCCAAGTGGTGAAATTCACACTTTTCTCAATTTCAGCAGGAATTATTCAAATCGGCACCTTTTCGCTGTTTGACTATGTTTTTCATTGGAATTATTGGGTTTCCTATCTCATTTCCTTGGTGCTGTCGGTTATTTGGAATTTCACTTTTAATAGACGCTATACTTTTAAAAGTGCAAATAATATTTCGCTTGCAATGTCGCTTGTCTTCCTTTATTATCTTGCTTTCACTCCACTCTCAACTTGGTGGGGTAACGCAATGGAAAGTGCCGGCGTGGAAGATATCTTGGTCACCGCTTTTTCGATGATTATTAATTTTGTGACCGAATTTCTCTTCCAGAAATTTGTCGTGTATCGTCACCAAGAAAACACAAACAACTTGGCGCTCAATGAAGATGAAAAAGCTTTCAATCTCATTTTGAAAGTGGCAAAATCTGAAAATTTGGACAAAAAGTTTGTGCGATTTTAATGAGAAAATTATGTGGATATTTCATCCACTTTTTTTATTTTTTCACCGGACAAGTGCGACTTGAAAGTTGTTTGACCGCTCGTTTATTTTTGAAGCGTGTGACTCAATATCCAATTTGAACATTTAGTTTTTGCAAAAACAGCACATTAATTATGCTGTCACAGTCACACTCGCTCCACCATTTTCTTTATTTCTCGTGCAAGTTTTTTTGCTTTACACAAACTTGAATGCTCCACCATCACACGGATTTTGTTTTCCGTGCCACTTGCTCGCACCAAAATCCTACCCGCAGGCGAAATATCTTGCATTTTGCTGGCAACAAACTCCTTCAATTTTTCATTGTTCAAAACCTTGATTTTGTCGTTGACAACGATGTTGATGTTTTCTTGTGGCAAAAGTTTGGCATCAAAAAGTTCGCCCAGCGTTTTACCTTCTTGGCAAATGGCATTTGACAGTTCAATCGCTGTCAAGATTCCATCACCCGTGCCAATTTTATCTCGCAAAATGATATGCCCAGACTGTTCACCACCCAGCAACAAATTCATTTTTTCCATTGCATCAATAACATACTTATCACCAATATCAGTGCGAATCAAATTGATTTTATGCTTGTTGAGAGCGGACAGAATTCCGCTGTTCGTGTGACTCGTGCCAACGACAGTGTTCGCAAATAATTTGTTTTCATTCTTCAATTTTTTGGCAAGAATATAAAGTATTTTGTCACCATCGAAAACTTCATCACCACTGACAGCAATAACTCTGTCAGCATCGCCATCAAAAGCAAAACCAAAATCCGCATTTTTCTTTTTTATCAAATTCTGCAAATTTTCAATATGCAAACTTCCACAATTTTCATTGATTTTGTCACCCCGATTTTTGCAAGCGGTGGTGAAAACCTTTGCTCCTAACTGACGAAAAATCTTGGGAGCAATTTTGAAAGAAGCACCAAAACTTGCATCAAGACAAATCGTCAGACCGCTTAAATTGTGTTGAGCATTTGAAAGAAGAAAATCGGTGTATTTTTTGGTGAGATTTTTCTGCTTGTATGTGCCATATCTCCCACTGTCAAAAGTGGATGAAAAATACCTTTCGAGCAAGATTTCTTCTTCATCATTCATCTTCCTTCCGCTTTTCAAAAACACTTTGATACCATTATAGTTTGGCGGATTATGTGAAGCGGAAATCATCACGCCAAAATCAAAATTATTCTTTGTCAAAAACGCCACACACGCTGTTGGCACAATGCCGACATCAACAACATCACCACCGCCCAGCATAACCCCACTTGCCAAGGCAGATTTCAAAATATCACTCGATAGCCGAGTGTCTGAACCAATCAAAATTTTGGGTCTATCGACAATTTGCGACAAGGCATTACCTACCGTTTGTGCAAGTGCTGGTGTCAAATTCTGACCAAAAACACCGCGTATACCATCTGTTCCAAAAAAATTAGCCATAACCTTTCTCCTATCTAATTTATTATGAAAGGAAAATGGTTATGGTTAAAAATTAATAGTTTTTCTTGTTTTCAATCTTATTATATTCATCAAAAAGTTCAAGGCACTCATCGTGGTCAATTTGCGACAAATATTTCCCAAGTTTTTTCCTGCCACCCATAAGTTCATCAAACTTGTTGTCGCGAAAACCAATTTTTTCATTATCTAATATTGAACAGCCATAAAACACCTTGTCAATATTTGCCCAAAGACAAGCACAAAGACACATTGGACACGGCTCGCCAGTGGTGTATAGTTCGCACTTTGAAAGGTCAAAAGTTTTCAAATTTTTGCTGGCATTTCTTATTGCTTCAATTTCGCCGTGACAAGTGGCGTCCGAATTTTTCAAAACTCTGTTGTGTCCTTTGCCGACAACCTTGCCGTCTTTAACTATGCACGCTCCAAACGGACCACCATCGCCATTTAATATTCCTTTTCTTGCTTCGTTTATGGCAATTTTCATAAATTTGTTCATTTTCTTCTCCCTTAATAATATTAGCACAATATAGAAAAAAGAAAAAACAAATTTAAAATTATTTAAAAAACTTGAAAAAATTTTTGAAATATTATATAATGAAAATATCCATAGAGAGTGTGCGAGGGACTGCCCCTTTGACCACACAGCAACCTGGCTTTTTCAAGGTGCTAATGGCAGACCGATGGAAAAATGACATTAAAAATCCACCGGTGACGATGGGTTTTTCTTTACTCTCTTTAAGGAAATTTTTGTTTTAAAGGAGTTGTTATGGAAAAGATAAAATATGATTAAAATTTAACAAAATTCAAAAAAAAGATAAAAATATAAGCAAAATTTGCAAAAAAACAAGAAAAAATCGTCATTTTTCAATATTTTTAACAAAAGGAGAAACAAATGGAAAAAATAATAACCAGCGAAAGTGTGAATATCGGTCACCCGGACAAGACCTGTGACTATATCGCTGACGCCTTTTTGGACGAAGCCTTAAAGGAAGACAAAGACAGTCAAATGGCTGTTGAGTGTAGCATTAAAAACGACAAACTTTTCATCTATGGTGAAGCAAGCACAAAAGCCAAAATTGACTACGACAAAATTGCACAAAATATACTAAAAGAAATTGGCTATCAAAATAATTTCAAAATAATCAAAGAAATAAGCGAACAAAGTCCAGAAATTCACAATGCTGTCATTCAAAAAGAGATTAACGCCAATGACCAAGGAATGGTCTTTGGTTATGCCACAAATGAAACCCCTATGTTTATGCCACTGCCAATTATGGTGGCACACGCTCTTATGAAAGAATATGAAAGTTTCAGAAAGAAAAATCCAAAGGACTTTTTTGCTGATGCCAAAGCCCAAGTTTCTGTTGCCTATGACAATGACAAACCAAAAAGATTCCACACAATATTATTAAGCGTCTCGCATTCAGAAAAGATGAGCCTTGACGAGATAAAGAAAAAAATTAAAGCAAATGTCATTGACAAGGTTTTGAAAAAATATCAAAAATATAATGACAAAAACTTAAACATTTTGATAAATCCAAGTGGAAAATTCACAATTTGGGGAAGTTTTTCTGACAGTGGCACAGTGGGCAGAAAAATTATTGTGGACACATATGGCGGCGTTGGCAGAGTTGGCGGTGGCTGTTTCAGTTCCAAAAATGCCACAAAAGTGGACAGGTCAGGAGCTTACTACGCCCGATATGTTGCAAAAAATATTGTGGCAAACAATCTTTGCGACAGATGCGAAATCTCTCTTTGTTTTGCAATCGGAATGCCAAAACCAATCGCTATCAACATTGACTCTTTCAACACCAACAAAGTTCCAATGGAAAAAATTTATCAGTTTGTGGAAAAGAATTTTGATTTCAGCGTTGGAAACATAATAAAAGAACTTGGGCTTTTGGAGCCAATATACAAAAACACAGCAGTCTATGGTCATTTTGGAAAGGAAAATTACCCTTGGGAAAAGATTAAGAAAGTAAGTTTTTAAGAGTTTATTAAGAAAAAAATAACCAAATATTTAAAAATTTCATAAAAAACACCAAAAAACAATAAAAAAACACCAAATTTTGGTGTTTTTTTAAGCTTTTGCTTTTGCAACTTTCTTTTTCTTTTTCGTTGGCTTGAAAACTTTATCGATGATAACATCAAGCACTTTGTCCATTTTTTTCATATCTTCTTTCTCAAGTGACTTTTCAATATTGTTCATAATAACTTCGCCATAATTTGCCTTGTTGCCATAAAATTTATAGAATTTCTCGGTTGGCACAAGTCGATATTCTCTTCCGTCTTGCTTGTTTTTTTCTTTCTTAATGTAACCCTTTTTGATTAATTGTTTAACTTTGTATGTGGCATTTGGAGAAGAGATATCAAGGAAATTGGCAAATTCAGAAATTGTTGGATTGTCCAAAAGATAAACACATTCCAAGCAAAAAAAGTCAGATGAAGACAAAGTGTCATCTTTCTTATCTTTCAGCCCTTTGAAAACATTTTTATAAACCATCAACTTGAAGTTTTTGTATATGCAGTCCAGTTTATTTTTCGTTTTCATCAACTTTACCTCCGCTAGTTTATTTTAACACAATGAAAATTTTAAAGGCAAGCAAAAACAAAAAATATTTTAAAAATTTTAACTATTTTTTAACAACAAACTAAAAAATATTTCTAATAACACTTGATTTATTCTCACAATCTATGTTATACTCAAACTGGTCCTATGGTCAAGCGGTTAAGACGCAGCCCTCTCACGGCTGAATCAGGGGTTCGATTCCCCTTAGGATCACCAACAGTGGCGAAAACAGCATTTTTGCTTGTTTTCGCTTTTTTTAAGCGAAAAGCCACGCTCTCACATTTGTTTTCGCCATTCACGGCCAAACGAAAATCGCACTTTCGTTGGCGATTTTGCCGTGACTTTTTGTGAATGTTTTTGCTCCAAATTTTTCAAATATACAGAATTCAAAAATAAAATAGCAATGAAAAATCGTTATTTTTTTGTTTGGCTTTTCTTTTAAACGAAATCGAACGGGTGGAATAGCAAAGGCAACAGTGCTACGCTATTCAAGGACCATTCAACATATTATTTTGTGAAAAGAAAAAATAGGTTAGGTGTCACAAAAAACCATTTTCCCTCAATAGGTTTAGATATTCATCAAAATGGTCTTGTCTTATTGGCATCGGTTTTTCGTTTTCAAAATAAATTAACAAGCAAGGCGAAATGTTATGGTATGATTTAAGAAATTCATAGCCAGTCACCTTCCTTTCTCTTATCAATCTTTTCACTTTGGCGTGATAGTTGAAATACACATATATATTCTTTGTGACAAAAGCCAAAATTATGTCATATAAAAATAAACAATTTGAAAAAGGTTTAAGTGAATTTAATCAAAATTTACATTAAAAATGCAATTTTTTTTGCATTTTTCTCTTGTTTTTTCTATTTAATAAATTTTCTGCAATCCAAAATATCGTTTTCAGTGAAAAATTTATAGATTTGATTGAAATCTCTTTTATCAAAATATAATGTGTTAACTTTGACCTTTTGTGCAGAAATGATATCACGCACATAGTCATCGCCCACCATTAAAACTTCATTTGGCCTCACCTTCTCTTCTTCAATAATCCTTTTCAAAATAAGCATCTTGGAAGTGTCTTCATTTTTAAGGTCGGCAGAGTATATTCCACGGAAATATTTTGGATTAATCTTATATTTTTCCACATATTTTTTTAGATAATTTTGTGTCGACATTGAACATATGTAGAGATGATATTTTTGGCTTAATTCTTTCAAAAATTCGTCATCAATAATACCCGTTGGCTCACTTGGGTGGATATAGACATTATCGCACAAATTGTCAACATATTTTTTGTCATCAAATCCGTGCTTTCGAAGGGTCAAAACAATATGGTCATTTTCAATTTTTCCGTTGTTGTTTTCAATGCTTTCTTGAAGCAATTTTTCCGCTTCTTCATCACTTAAAATGGTCTTTAGAACTTCCAAATTATATTGACGAAAATTTCCCCAAACTTTTCCGATATATAAAGTGTCATCAAAATCAAACACAATCACTTTCAAATCTTTCATTATTCCAATCCTTTTAATATTTTTATTGCTTTTATTCTGTCTTTGGACTTATAAACGAAAGAGCCGGAAACCAAAATATCAACCCCAAGTTCTCTCAATTTTTCCGCATTTTTTTCGTTTACACCACCATCAAATTCAATTTTGAAATTGAGATTGTTATCTTCTTTGAATTTGTTGATTTCTTCCACTTTGTCATATGTTTCAGACAATGTTTCTTGTCCGCTTGCTCCTGGCTCAACCCCCATAACCAATATCAAATCAACATTATATGAAAATGCCCGGATTTCCTTGAATTGTGTGGAAGGTTTGATGCTTAACCCCGCCAAAACCCCTTGCTTGCGAATATAGGAAAGCACATCGGCAAGCATATCTTTGTCATCAAACGCTTCATAGTGAAGAGTTATGATGTTTGCGCCGGCATTAATATATTTTGAAACTTCATTCGCTGGTTCGTCCACCATCAAATGACAGTCCAGCATAATGGCACTGGAACTGTTGATTGACTTGACCACATTATAGTCATAAGTGTTCTTTCCAACAAAATTTTCATTCATAATGTCGCAGTGCAAAAAATCGGCATTACCTTGCATCTCTTTGGCATATTCAACAATATTTTGATAATCGACAATTGGGTCAGTGGACACCGCAATATCAACATTTTTTTTCATATTTTTCCTCTCACTTATTAAGTTTATCAAAAACTTTCAAAAAATCAAAATCTTTTCATATTTTTTATATTTTCTTGCAAAATTTTATAGTTTTCATAGCGAAGTTTACTTATCTTGCCACTTTTGACTGCATTGATAACGCCACAATCTTTGTCGAGAAGATGCAAACAACTTTTGTATTTACAGTTATATGACGGCTTTATAAACTCCTTATAATACTTTCTCACTTCGTCATATTCCAAATTCAAAAGTCGTTCATCAAGTTTGGAAAACCCAGCCGTGTCTGCCAAATATTTATCCTTTCCAATCTCATACAACTCCACAAGGCGTGTGGTCTGTTTGCCACGCTCCACCTTTTTGCTGAAATCACCAATTTTGGCTATTTCATTTTTCAATAAAGCATTTATGATGGAAGATTTCCCAACAGCACTTTGTCCAGCCAATGCTGTTATGTTTTTAATTTCCTTTTTTATGAGCTTGACACTGTCATCAAGAGTGGATATGGCAACAACCTTGCAAACATTTTGATAATTTTCTTGAACATAATCGACAAATTCTTGTCCCAAATCGCTTTTATTTAAACACAAAACCGGCTCAATATCGTTTATCTCACAAAATATCAAAAGTTTGTCGACAAGGAGAAAATCTGGCTTTGGCACTTTGGCAATCACGATTATCATCTTGTCCAAATTTGCAAGTGGTGGGCGGATAAGCAAATTCTTTCTCTTCAGCACTTTTTTTATTACTTTTTCTTCAACTTCCACTCTGTCGCCAACAAAAATACCTTCATTTTTCAAATTCCGTGCCAGACAAATTTCTTTTTGTTCTCCAATCTTGACAGTGAACTTGTCGGCATTTTTCTTTAAAACCAACCCTATCATTGTCCGCCTCCCAGTTTGTTGCGAAGTTGTCCGCACGCTCCTTCAATATCTTCACCCATTGTGCGTCTTACTGTGGAATTCACACCTTCTTTTTCAAGGAGTGAAGAGAGAAAATATGCTCTTTTTCTTGGAACACCCAAAAGATTACGCTCTTTGACAGAGTTCAATGGAATGAAATTGACAAGACAGCTTCTGCCTTTCAAAACTCTTCCCAATTCCTTGATATTTTCTTCACTTGAATTGACATTTTCAATGAGAGCATATTCAAAAATAACCCGCCTGCCCGTCTTTTCAAAATAGTAGTCGCAAGCGGACAAAATATCTTTGATTTTATAGGCATTTGCAATCGGCATAATCTTTTTCCTTATCTCATCATTTGGAGCGTGAAGAGATATTGTCAAAGTCACTTTGAAATTGTCATCTGCAAGTTTTCTTATCTTCTCGCACAGCCCACAAGTGGAAAGAGAGATGTTTCTTTCACTTATGTTTAATCCATTTTTGTCAGAGATGAGTTTCAAAAATTTTGTGACATTTTCATAGTTATCAAGCGGTTCACCCGAACCCATCAAAACCACATTTGTAACCTTTCTTGTTTTTTCATTTCCTCCCAAAAGTTTGTTGAAAATGAGAACTTGCAAAAGAATTTCACCTGCCGACAAATTTCTTTTCAATCCGCCCAGTGTGGAAGCACAAAACTTGCACCCCATTCGACATCCAACTTGCGTGGAAACACAGACAGTGTTGCCATACTTATATGAAAGCAACACACTCTCCACCAAACTTCCGTCTGGAAATTTCAAAGCCATTTTTTTTGTGCCGTCTTTGCTTTCCAAAAGTTTGACGATTTCCCATTTTGGATAATCATTTTCAATCTTGTTTTTAACATCTTTTGGCAGATTGGAAATTTCTTCCAGCGTTTTTCCTTTTTGAAGGGCGTCAAAAATCTGCTTACCACGAAATTTTGGCAAAGCAAACTCTTCCACATATTTAGTTAACTCTTCTTGATTAAAATCTAGGAGCATCATTCACCCTTTTTTCTTCAATTTTGTGACCATTCAAAAAGTCACGAATATCCAAAACTTTTCCACCTGCCACCTGGCACTTCAAAATCTTGAAACCTTTGTCTTTTGCTTTTATTATAAACTCTTTTTTGGAAACAAAAATATCGCCCGCTGATAAATCTTCATAATCGTCCACTTCTTCAGCGTCATACACTTTCACTCTCTCGTCACCCAAAAAGAAAAATGCAACAGGAAATTCCACATATGCTCGCACTTTGTTCACCAAGCATTCAGCGGTTTTGTTAAAATCCAAAAATCCGTCTTCTTTTTTTATTAATTTCACATAGGTCGCTTTTTCGTCATCTTGCTTTTGAAAGACCGCTTCCCCACTTTCAATTTTTTCAATCGCTTCCGTCAATAACTCACCGCCGATTTTCGCAAGCCGTGGCATCAAGGAAAGATAATTCTCTCTTTCGCCAATCTCGACTTCTTTTTGCAAAATTATATCACCATCATCCATTCCAACTGCGGTTTTCATTATCGTCACGCCGGTTATTTTGTCACCATTTAAAAGAGCCGATTGAATTGGAGTTGCACCGCGATATTTTGGAAGAAGTGACGGATGCACATTTATGCACATTTTAAGGTCAAGCAGTTCTTTTGGCAACATTTTGCCATATGACGCCGTGACAAATATGTCACAGTCAATTTTTTTGAAATCGTCAATGTGTTCTTTCAATTTTTCAAACTGAAAAACAGGAATATTCTTCTCTCTTGCCAAAGTCACAATATGTGGAGTTTGCATCTTTTTTCCACGATTTGCTCTTTTATCCTCTTGACAAACCACTCCCACAATTTTATGCTTTTCTTGCAACATCTCAAAAACAATTTCAGAAAATAGTGGCGTTCCAAAAAACAAAATTTTCATCTAATTTAACCTCTCAAACTTGTCACGATAAGTTTGACCTTCTTCTGTGTAATCCACAAAAAGCACGCCGTTTAGGTGGTCAATTTCGTGGCAAACACAACGCGCAATATATTCAGTTGCTTCAAAAATAAATTCATTGCCATTTCTGTCAAACGCTTTAATCTTGACATATTTTGGTCTTGTGATATCACAATAAAAATCTGGCACAGACAAACAACCTTCGCTGTCTGTCACCTTGCCACGCGTTTTCAAAATTTCTGGATTTATGATTTCAACATATTTCCCTTCTTCCTCTTCAATGATGATTGCGCGTCTTAAAACTCCGACTTGCACAGCAGCAATTCCAACACCGCCTTTTTCTTGCATTGTCGCTTTCATATCTTCTAAAAGCATAGATAAACTCTCGTCAAAATCAACCACTGGCTTTGACTTTTTTCTTAATGTTGCATTTCCAATTTTAACAATATTTCTGATTGACATAATTCCCTTCCTTAACTTAAATTGTTTGGATTTATTTCATAAAACACCGAGCTTTTGCACTTTTCATCCACGCATTCGTATATTTCCTTTTCAATTTCATCCGCCTTTTCAAGTTTAAACCGCATAAGAATTTGATAGCGATATTTTGTTTTGATTCGATTCAGTGGCGATTTCATAACATCGAGATAGACAAAATCGTCAGGATATTTTTCTTTCACTTTCTGCACTTTATTATAGCACACTTTAATCTCTTTTGCCACAACATTTTCATCTTCATAAGAAAAAAGTATGCGAAGCACTCTGGTGTATGGTGGAAAATTGGTCACTTTCCTTAAATTTGCTTCTTTTTTGAAGAAACCTTTAAAGTCATAGTTCTGTGCAAAACGATAAACATAGTGGCGTGGTGAATAGGTTTGCAAGATAACTTTTCCTTGGTCCTTGCTTCTTCCTGCACGCCCGCTCACTTGTGTTATGAGTTGAAAAGTCCTTTCAATTGAGCGATAATCCGCCTGATACAAACTTTGGTCGGCGTCAATAATTCCCACCAAAACAACATCTTCAAAGTCGTGTCCTTTGGCAATCATCTGCGTGCCCACCAAAATGGCAGGTTTCACTTCGCGAAATTGTGAAAGTATGCTTCTGTGAGCTCCTTTTGTGGAAGTGGTATCATTATCCATTCGGAAAATGGTGACATCTGGGAAAAATTTTTTGAGTTCTTCCACCACTCTCTCTGTGCCAACTGCTCCTTGTTTTATGTTATGACTTCCGCAACTTGGACAAATATCAAGAGCTTTGTATCGTTTACCACAATAATGACACTTAAGTTTGTTTTCATATCGATGATAGACAAGCGAAACATCACAATCGCGACATTTTGCCACATACCCACATTCTCGACAGCGTTGAAAAGAAGAAAATCCACGGCGATTTATGAAAATCATCGCTTGTTTTTTTCTTTCCACCACATTCCCAAGTTCTGCCAATAACGGAATGGAAAAAATTTCACTGTTACCGTGACGCAACTCTTCCATCATATTCACAATCATAATTTTTGGCATTTCCATTCCATTCACACGAACAGGCATCTCCACCAAGGTGTATTCGCCATCAAGGGCTTTGGCGTAGCTGTCGATTGAAGGTGTGGCACTTCCCAACACGAGAATGGAGTCATTGAATTTTCGTCTAAAAAGTGCGATGTCGTGGGTGTCATAACGCGGATTGCTTTCTGAAATATAACTTTGCTCGTGCTCTTCATCAATGATAATTATTCCGATATTTTCAAGTGGCGTGAAAATGGCAGAACGCGCTCCAACAACAACTCTCGCTTCTCCAAAAAATATTCTTCGCCACTCATCAAAGCGTTCACCACTCGACAACCCACTGTGAATGAGTGCCACCGCTTCGCCAAATCGTGCTTTGAAGTTGGCAAGGACTTGTGGTGTCAAGGAAATTTCTGGCACAAGCATAAGTGCAGTTTTACCATTTTTGAGAGCCTTGTCAATAAGATTCATATACACTTCCGTTTTCCCGCTTCCCGTCACTCCGTGAAGAAGATATGTCTTGCTTTTTGAAATCGTTTCCACCGCTCTAATTTGAAGTGGTGTCAAATTTTTCTTTTCGCCAGAAATTTTGTCATAGTCAATTTGCCTTTTTTCTTCTTCACGCGATATTAAAATCGTTCCTTTCTTGACAAGAGAAGAGAGCGAAGAATAACCAAACTCTTGCGACAAAACCGAGAATTTTTCTCGACCTTTTTCTTGCAAATATTTGACAATATCCAACTGCTTTTTGGCATTTTTCGAAGGATATTCAAAATTTTCCTTCAAGGAGCAATACCGAACAATGAGTTCTTTCACCTTCCCTGTTCGCATTTCGCTTGGAAGAAAAAGACGAAGAATGGAAGCGCGTTTAAGGTGCAGTTTTTCGACCATATAATCCATAAGGCAAAGCATTTCTTTCTTAATCACAGGAAAACCATCCACTGTGCTGATGATGCTTTTTATTTTTGTTTCATCATATGTTGATTTGTCTGAAATTCCCACGACAAAACCTTGCAAAACTCTTGTGCCAAAAGGAACAAACACCCTTTCGCCCAGTTTCACATCGGCTTCATCTTCAAATTTATATTCAAATTCTTTGTCAATTGCTTTTGCATCTTCATCAATGACAACTTTTGCAAATTTCATCAAATCCCCTTGAATAATAAAAAATCACTGCTCTAACGCAGTGAAATTATAGCATAAATAAAAGCAAATTGCAAACTATTCTTCCCCTTCAACACCAGTGTAGGTCACATCACCATTATTAATTTCTTCCAAAGCGATGGAAATTGCCTTTTTGTCTGCAGTTGCGAGTTCTTCTCTTCTTGTGGTTTCAATTTCTTTTGCTCTTTTGGATGCCAAAATGGAAAGGATATATTTGTTACCTTTTGTTTTCTTTGCAAGTTCATCAATTGGTGGTTGATTCATCATAGCTTTGTTCACTCCTTAAATTTAATCTTTGACATTATAGCACAATTTAATCACTTTGTAAAGCAATTTTAAAAATTAATTGACGAAAAGTTGTCCGCTTTCTGGTTCTTTAATCTCCACTTTTTGCGGTTTTTCTTTCACTGCTGGTGCATTGCGATATCTGTTCATAACATAACCGCCAGCACTGCAATTGCGATAATCTCTTTGGAAAACCAAATTTTGAATATCTTCTCTGTCGCTGTCAAAAGCCGCAAAAACAATTTCTTCACAGCCGTGTCTTGCTGCACGACAAACCAAATTTCTGCCGTTCTTATCGGTATACTTGCAAACTTCTGGAAATTTATGTAACACTTCAACCAAAAAATCTTCAAGTTCAAATTCAATGGCATATGTGAGAAGATTTTTGTTTTCTGGTGATTTTGCAAAAAGAAAATCAGGATTTTTTTGCTTTTGCATATACTTAATCAAATTTGGTTGCAAAACTTTGCGAATGTAACTCGTCATTGCAATGAAACTGTCATTTTCATATTTATCCATAAAAGCGTAGATTTCTCCCGCCACATTTCTCACTTTTTCCATAATATCCTCCCCTTATAAAGAAAGTATAACATAAAAAAGAGAGTTTGTAAACCCCCTTTTCCTAATTTTTCCTTTTAGATTACTTAATTATTTTGTTTGCAGATTTTTGAGTGTATTTTTGAAATTTTGTAGATATTTTTAGTTGACAAATCCAAGAGATATTAATATCGCTCTGTCAATTTCTTTCATTTTGAAGTTGTCAATCGAAGCAATTTTGTCCATAAGACGCCGTTTGTCGAGTGTTCGTATCTGTTCCAGCAAAACAACCGAATCTTTCGGCAAATGATATTGAGATGATGACAATTCAATATGCGTTGGCAGGCGTGCTTTGGAAAGTTGACTGGTGATTGCTGACACAATAACCGTTGGCGAATATTTGTTCCCCACATTGTTTTGAATTATCAAAACAGGACGAACGCCACCTTGCTCACTCCCAACAACAGGACTAAGGTCTGCAAAATATATCTCTCCTCTTTTATAATCTTTCTCCATATTCGCCTTTTAAGTTTTGGTAATCAATTAGGTCAGCTTTTTCCAAATCTTTAAGGTCTTCATAAACCCTTGACAAGTCGACAGCCTTTCCTATTCTCATTTTATGTCGCTCGTCTTTACAAGTTGATAAAACGACATATTTTTTAAGCGAGCCATATTCTTTTTCAATTTTTTCAACTTTTGTTTGAAGAAGTTTATATTCCTTTTCCATAATTTTTCCCTCACCAAAAAATTTAATACCTTTCTAGTGTTTATTAATTTTCGAAAATTATGAAAAAGGCGTCAAAAAAATTATGCTTGCTTTTTGCAAACAAATCATTCTTGCACTGCAAAATCACTCGAAAAATCTGCAAGATTTTTCGTCCAAGTTCTTGTGAACTTGGAGTTCGCTTGAAAGCGAACGGTGATTTTGCACCCCAGTCTTTTTTATGACACAAAACTTAAAATTTCAAAATAACAACCGCACCCACCAAATCAAGTGAATGAGAGATGGATATTTCCAGCGAAGTTGCACCTTTTTGAGAAAAAAACTTTTTTGCCTTGCCAAAAAGCTCCACTTTTGGCTGACCAGTTGGAAGATGCGAAAGTTCAATCTCCTTGTATGAAATATCTCCCGCACAAATTTCAAGCGACTTGAAAACCGCTTCTTTAACCGCCCAAAGGGTTGCCACCTTGACATTTTTGTCTTTAAATCTCTCTATGTAAGCAATCTCATTTGAAGTGGCAATTTTTTCGAGAAGTTTGTCGGCGTTTTTAATTCTGGAAATATGCTCAATGTCAAAACCAATCATTTTCGTCCTCCGTGTAAATTTTGTTAACAACTTTTTGTGCCACAGAATAACTATACCCTTTATAAATTAAATGTGCAAGGCACTTTTGCTTATTTTTTAGAGTTTTCTCACGATTTTTGGCGAATTTCCTTGCCAGCACATCTGCCCGTTCTTCTTCATCTTCATCATCGACATTTTCCATCAGTTCATCAATGATTTCTTGGCTTATCCCTTTTTCTTTAAGTTTTCTTTCAATCACTCTTTTACCTTTGTTTTCCTTCAAACTTTCAAAGTAATTTTTGGCAAACGAGCGGTCATCGACATAGCCATAGCTTTCCAATTTTTGGACAGCAATATCAATGGCATTTTTTTCCATTCCCTTCTTTTTGAGATAATCTTTCACGCCCTTTTTTGAAACATTATATTTCTCAAGATATGAAATTGCCATCAAAAAAGCCAAATGCTCATCATTTTCCTTCTTGATTTCATCCAATTCTTCTTTTTCAATTTTTTGTCCTGTTTTAAGTTGAAATTTTGCCAAGATTTCATCCAAAAATATACCAAAAAACTTGTCATCAACATAAAGATGATAACGCGTTGCATTTTTGGTCTTTTTTATCTCTGTTATCGTCATCTTTCTCACCTTAACACTTCACTCGTCACCTTGGTGTAAGCCCGCACAAGCCCACCAGCACCGAGTTTTATTCCACCAAAATATCTCACCACAAACACACAGGCATCCGTGACACCTTTCTTTTGAATAACAGAAAGGATTGGTCGGCCAGCTGTTCCGCCAGGCTCGCCATCATCGACTGCTTTTTCAAGAAAGGGAGTTTTAAGAGAATAAGCATAACAAATATGTGTGGCTTTTTTGTGTTCCTTTCTCAAAAAAGAAAGAGCGTTTTCCACTTCAAAAGCAGTCTGACACTTTATGTAATACCCCAAAAATCTGGACTTTTTTTCCACAATTTCCACAACATTTTCAAATTTGATTTCCATAGTTCTATTTTATCAAATTTTAGCTCATTTTCAAAACAATTAAAAAAAAATCACATATATCTTGACCTTCTTAATCATTTTTTCTTCAAATTTCAAAAAACATTGTCAGTTTTAAAATATTTTTTTACATAAAAAAAGAGCAAAAATTTTGCCCTTATTTTATTTCCACTTTGATAAAATTCTTTTTACCTTTTTTGAGCAATGCACCTTCACTCAAATCATCGGCCGTCACTTGCAAAGCAAAATCGCTCACTTTTTCACCTTTGAAAGTGATTGCTCCACCCTGAATCAATCTTCTGGCTTCACTTTTTGATGGTGCAAGTTTTGTTTCAAACAATAAATCACAAATCCCCATTGGAAGAGAACTTTTTTTAATTTCCACCACCGGAGCATCGCTTCCACCGTCCACAAAAAGATTTTCGCTCATTTTTTGTGCTTCAACAGCATCTTCTTCACCACGCACAAATCTTGTCATTTCAAAACAAAGGCGTTTTTTGGCTTTGACGATATCTTCTTTTATTAACCCTTTGATTTCATCCATCGGTAAATCTGTGAAAAGTGCAAACATCATCTCGACACAAGCATCTGGCGTTTGATAGATGCCTTGATAGAAATCATATGCCGAAATCTTGTCCTTGTCAATCCAAATCGCTCCCTTTTCAGTTTTTCCCATTTTTTTGCCTTCTGGTGTCAACAAAAGTGGATTT
Source organism: uncultured Clostridia bacterium (assembly GCA_944377315.1). Classification (GTDB taxonomy): domain Bacteria; phylum Bacillota; class Clostridia; order Christensenellales; family UBA1242; genus Caccovivens. Next base: position 11,920 of record CALWEM010000001.1, on the reverse strand, counting down.
GTTGCACCAATAAGTTCAATGTTAGTGCCGTTTTCATAATTAAGTTTTCTTGCAAGTTCCACGCCGGCAACAATATTTCCCCATTGGTCAGCGCCGCCCCATTCAAGCGTGCAAGAATGTTCCTTGTTTAAGTGGATAAAGTCATACGCCTGCATTGGCATATATCCCAGTTCAAAAAGCGTCAAGCCACCTTCTTTAATGCGATTGGCATAAATTTCGTTTGCCAGCATTTTGTTGACATTGAAATGTCTGCCGATATCACGCATAAAATCAACATAGTCATAACCAGTGAACCAATCTTTGTTGTTCACAATAATTGCCGGATTTTCACCATCAAATTTGAGAAAGACTTTCAAAGAGTTTTTGATTTTCTCAATATTTTGATTTATCGTTTCCTTGTCAAGCACTTTTCTCATCTCGCTTTTACCAGTTGGGTCACCAATTGAAGCAGTGGCTCCACCCATCAAAAGCACAACCTTGTGTCCTGCTTGTTGAAAACGGCGAAGAATGCAATATGGCACACAATGCCCAATATGCAAACTGTCCACAGTTGGGTCCGTTCCTTCATACAAAGCAATCGGCTTCCCGCTTTCCAAAACCTTTTTCAAAGCAGTTTCGTCTGTGCATTGATATAAAAGCCCACGCTCTTTCAAGATATTAAATAGATTTGTGTCAACTTTATTCATTTTTTTCTCCTTGTCCAAGTGGAAATCATATCGATTGAAAACTTCACCATTAAAATCCACTTCATCGCGTTTCACTCCGCCATTTGTTTGAATACATTTTGCACTTGCCGTGTTGTTTTTCTTGCAAGTTATCACTGGGTCTTTAATCCCCAATTCCTCGCACTTTAAAAGAGCAAGTTCCAACAATTTTGTCGCATACCCTTTCTTTCTCTCGCTTGGTCTTATGCCATAGCAAATATGACCGCCAATTCGAGCGAGAAAATTGCTGTCAATTTTGTGACGAACTAAAAGATGCCCCAAAATTCTGTTTTCACCCTTGCACATCAAAAAATATGCCGTGGCTGGAACTCTCCCATCTTCCAAATTTTCCCCGAGTTTTTCAGCCTTAATCTTTTCAAGCCAACTTTCATAGTTGTCGCCCAGTTTAAAGTCAAGTGGTTCATATTCTGGATTGACATTAAAAAATTCAGTTATGTAGGAAATCCATTCATCTTTATCTTTTAATGTTGGAAATTTCAAAACAAGATTTTCTTCCATTACGCCTCCAACAATTTTTAACACGATAAATTTTAGCAAACAAAAAAAATATTGTCAATAAAAACACACGCTTTTCAAAAAGTTAATTGAAAAGGCAGACTGAAAATTTACTTTGAAAAATATTAAAAAACAAAAAAATATAAAAAATTAAGAAAAAATGCGAGAAAAAAATGAAAAAATGCGTCAAAAAACGCATTTTTTTGTGCCACCGGCACTTTTTAATGTTTGAAATAAAACTTTTCAAAACCTATTTTTCTTTAACATAATATGAACCTTCGTGTTGTGTTGGTGGAAATGTTTCACCTTTTTCAAGGTAAGTTGAACCACCATCTCTTCCGCCGTCACTGTATGCAGTGTATTCACCACTTTCTTGCACGGTTTCACCTGGTCTATATTTTTCCATATTTACCTCCCGCAAGTATTGTTTGCAAAGGAAATAAAATTATTCAAAGAAATTTGTTATTTTGCCAAAGCGACTGCAACAGCAAGAGAAACGGTTGCGCCCACCATTGGATTGTTCCCCATTCCAATAAAGCCCATCATTGCCACGTGTGCCGGAACTGAACTGCTACCAGCAAACTGTGCATCGCTGTGCATTCTGCCAATCGTGTCGGTCATTCCATAACTTGCTGGTCCGCAACGCATATTGTCTGGGTGAAGCGTTCTGCCAGTGCCACCACCGGAAGCCACTGAAAAATATTTTTTACCATTTTCCACGCACCATTTTTTGTATGTCCCAGCAACCGGATGTTGAAAACGAAGTGGATTTGTGGAGTTGCCTGTGATGGAAACATCCACTTTCTCGTGTTGCATCACTGCCACGCCTTCCGACACATCATAACAGCCATAAATTTTGACATCAGCTCTTTCGCCTTTTGAAAAACTTTGTTCGCCAAGAACCACCAAACTTTGTTTTTCACGATCAAACTTCGTGTTGACATATGTGAATCCGTTAATACGAGCAATGATATATGCTGCATCTTTGCCCAAGCCGTTCAAAATAACTTTGAGTGGAGTTTTGCGAATCTTGTTTGCTGTTCGAGCGATACCCATCGCACCTTCTGCTGCTGCAAAACTTTCGTGTCCTGCCAAGAAACAGAAGCATTTGGTGTTTTCATCCAAAAGACGAGAAGCAAGATTTCCGTGACCGATACCAATTTTTCTTTCATCAGCCACCGAACCCTTCACGCAAAATGCTTGAAGACCTTCACCAATCTTTTCTGCCGCTTCACAAGCATTTTTGGTTTTTGACAAAAGAGCTATTGCCGTGCCCAAAGTGTATGCTTCCACAGCGTTATCAAAAGAAATCGGTTGAATGTCGCGGACAATTTTTTCCACATCAATATTCTTTTCTTTGCAAATCTTTTTGGCATCATCAAGGCTTTTAAGATTATATTTTTTCAAGGTTTCATTAACATAATTTTCCATTACTCACCTCTTGGATTGATAACTTTTTTCGCGTCATCAAATCTTCCATAAACTTTTGTCGACTTTTGAAGTGCTTCTTTGCAAGACAAATTCTCATCGCTTGTCATATTTTTGAGAAGAAGTCCAAGATTGACATATTCATAACCAATCACTTCATCTTTCTCATCGAGCGCCATTTTGGTGATGTAACCTTCTGTCAAATTGAGATATCGAACTCCAGTTTTTTCTGTTGAAAAAATTGTTCCAACTTGACTTGTTTTATATTTTCCCAAATCTTCCATTGAGGCACCAACCTCAAGACCGCCGAGCGAAAAAGCAGATTGACTTCTGCCATAGACAAGTTGAAGAAAGAGATTTTTCATTGCATCATTGATGGCATCACAAACAAGGTCGGTGTTCAAGGCTTCCAAAAGAGTTTTTCCAATCAAAATTTCTCCAGCCATTGCTGCCGAATGTGTCATCCCACTGCAACCAATTGTTTCAACAAGTGCTTCCTTAATAATTCCGCTTTTCACATTGAGAGTGAGCTTGCAAGTGCCTTGTTGAGGCGCACACATACCGCAACCGTGTGAAAATCCAGAAATGGAAGTGATTTCTTTGACTTGGTCCCATTTTCCTTCTTGTGGAATTGGAGATGGTCCAAAGCCGTTTAAATTTTTAACACAACTCATACATTTTCTCCTTATACCGAGATAAATTATATCAAAACAAAAAAAAATCTCAAAATGATTTTGAGATAAAGAAAAAAATAAATTGCTTCATATATTAAAACTTATAACAAGAATTATGAATGTTGAATATGAGAAACTTTTTGTTCAAAATAATGCGGAAAATTAGGATTTTTTTGGTTTGTTATTTTCAAATATCTCATTGAAATCATAATATTTGTCTTGGTGTTTCACTCCCACCATCGTGTCCACTTGGCAGTTGTGAATACTTTTGAAAATATGGTTTTCAAGTTCAGGAATATCTTTTCTCAAAGTTTTTATGAGATTTTTGATGTTTTTGCGTGCCGATGGCGAAATTTCGTCTTCCGTCAAATTCAATTTTTCTGTGAAGCGACAAGCACATTGCAAAAATTTGAGTTCATTATATTCTTTCCAAGCAATAATGTCTTCTTCTTTGACAAAATAAAGCGGACGAATGAGCGACATACCTTCAAAATTTTTCGACCAAAGTTTCGGTGGCATCGCTTGAATTTGTGCTCCATAAAACATCCCCATAAGTGTGGTTTCAATGACATCATCATTGTGATGAGCAAGAGCAATTTTGTTGCAACCAAGTTTTTTTGCTTCGCTATACAAAAATCCCCTTCTCATTCGCGCACAAAGATAGCACGGCGATTTTTCCACATTCACCACACTGTCAAATATGTTTGTTTCAAAAAAAGTGAGTGGAATTTCCAACGTCTGCGAATTATTTTTGATTTGCTCCAAATTTTTTTCGCTGTAACCTGGATTCATTGAAAGATAAACCACTTCAAAATTCACTTCGCTTATTTTTTTCAAAAGCTGAAAAAGTTTTGCCAAAAGCATACTGTCTTTTCCGCCCGAAACGCATACAGCAATTTTGTCACCTTCTTCAACAAGTTGATATCTTTTGAGAGCGAGAATAAATTTTGTCCAAATGGACTTTCGAAATCTTTTCATCAAACTTCGCTCGACAAGTTGCGATTTGGTCAATGTTTTTTCCATAAAAAAATCTTACCATAAACGCACTATGCTGTCAAGTTAATATCCAAAAGTAAAATTCTATAAGTCATCCGCGTCTTGTTGTGGTGTGTCATATGGATTTTCTGGAACACCTGTGTATGAGCCCAGCGGGTCAGTTTTGCTTTGAAATTTTCTTTTCTTCTTTTTAAAAATACTCATACAATCAGTATGAGCATTTATATAAGTTTTATGTTAAATTAATAAAATTTCCTTAAAAAATCGTGTTTTTTTGCATTTTTTATGCAATTTTGTCACAATTTTTCATTATTTTTTCGTTTTTTTCAAATTTTGTCACCATCATTGATATATAAAATTCCCAGCGTGTTTTCGCCACAGTGACTGGATATCGTGGCTCCAGCTTTTGTTTCATAAATCGTTTTGAAACCTTTATCAAGTAAACTTTGCTTGGCTTCCTTTATCATTTCAGGAGTGGCGGTTGTGTATGTCACAAAACCAACAGAAAGGTCTGGTGTGTTAAACTCTTCCAAAGTGTCCTTGCAATAATTTTTCACCACCTTGTCCATATTGCCACGATATTTTTTGTATGGTCCCATTTTGCCATTTTTCAAGATGATTTGAGGGCGAATGTGGAGAAGATTTGCTCCAAAGTATGAAAGTGCCGAGCATCGCCCACCTTTATATAAATACTCCAATTTTTTCAAAACAAAACTTGCTTGAACATAAGGAACACGAGCGTTTGTTTTTTCGTATACTTCTTTTGCTGAAAAACCATCGTTTGCCAGTTTTCGTGCATAAATTGCAAGAAGAGCAATTCCAGTTGAAAGCGATTTGCTGTCACAAACATAAACATTTTCAAGTTTTTCACTTGCCAACACAGCATTCTTGCAAGAAGATGAGATTTCACTTGAAAGAGCAAAGTGGACAACAGCATCATAGTCTTTCAAAAGTGAAGTAAAATATTCTTCATATTGTGTCGCATTGATTGCCGAAGTCTTTGGTAACTCTTTTGTTTCTTCCACTTTACTGAAAATTTCTTCCGGTGCAATTTCTCCATCAAAATATTCTTGACCATTCATAATAATCGTGTATGGAATGGTGTGAATGTCATATTCTTTCAAAAGTTCTTTTGGTAAATCCACTGTGCTTTCAGCAGATATCGCAATTTTCATATTTCCTCCTTAAAATGGTATATCTTTATTATAATAAAAAATTAATCATTTTCAAAACAAAATTTTAATATTTATTTTAAAAATTTAAACTAATTTTCATTTGCCATTTCTTTCATTTTGTGCTAAACTTGAAAAAACAAGGAGGAAACAATGGAAGCAAATGACAAATCAATCAAAAAATCACACTTTGTCACAGCAATCGTCACAATGATTATCTTTGTGGCATTCACAATTTTTGCTTTTATCTATTATTTTGGCGAGCAATATCGAGATTTTTATCGCACAGCCAAAGCAGAATTTGAAATCGTTGGGCTTTCCGACAATCTGGTTCCACAAAGTTTAAGCTATCTCAATGACGCTGAAAACAATATCTTTTTGGTGGGTGGATATATGAGCGATGGCAGAGCATCAAGAGTTTATGTTGTGGATGGTGAAACCTACACAACGCTGACATATTTCACCCTCGGCTTTCAAGATGAAAATGGCGAAGTTGTGGACTACACCGGTCACTGCGGTGGACTCAAAACAAATGGCAACAGTGTTTGGTTCTCTGGCGAAGGATATGTCTATTACTTTAAGTATGAAGAAATTTTGTCAGTGAATGAAGGTGAACAAATTGTGGCAGAATCATATTTCAAAGCACCAAACGGAGCTGATTTTCTGACCATCCACAACAATAAACTTTTGGTGGGCGAATTCCATTTGGAAGGGAAATACAACACTTCTCAATCTCACAAAATTGAAACCCAAAACGACACAAACACCGCTGTCACCTTTGCCTATGACATCAACAACGAAAACGAATATGGTTTGAATAATCTCAATCCAACATACGCCATTTCCACACCTTCACTTGTGCAAGGTATGGTGATTGAAAATGACTATATCATTCTTTCAACATCATATTCTCTCCCAAGTTCACACATATATTTCTTTGACAATATCATCGGCACCGACAGTGAAATGATGACTTTTGAAGGAGTGGAAAATGAAGTTAACACCTACATTCTTGAAACCCCAACTTTAACCATCAAAGCACCTCAAATGAGCGAAGAAATGGCAGTGAAAGATGGTCGCCTTTTCATTCTTTTTGAAAATGCTTGCAACAAATACAAGGCTTTCACACGCGACAATTTCTATCACGCATACAGCATTGAACTTCCAACAATAAAATAAAAATAGGTTATTGTTTCTTTAAAAATATGAAATCTCAACAAAATTTTAACTTTCTTTTTAAGTGACAAAAAAAATTAAACTTGCAATTTGTTTACTCTTATTTAAGATAACCATATTTTAATAAATTTTAAAAGCATATCATTTCGATATGCTTTTTTGTTTAATTATTAAAAATGAATTGATTTTTGCCACTTAAAATCTCCTAGTTTTCCACTTTGCAACAAAAACAAGTTGGAACATTTTCCACGCGAACTTTTTCTGAAATTGCCATTCCAGCAATCACATATACTTCATTTCCGCTTGCAAGCACTGGAATGATGTCACGTTTACGAACTGGAACTTTTCTGTCAATGAAGTATGATTTAAGTTTCTTTGTTCCGCCACCAAACTTCTCAAAAACATCACCATCTTCTCGGAAACGCCAAACGGCATCTTTTGGCACTTTGCGGTAATCAAAATACAACCCGTTTTCCAAAACAGCATCAAGTTTGACGCGTTTGACTGTTACCGTGCCAAAACCATCAACTGTGAAAGTCATACATTTGTTTGGCTTTCTCAATTTTGGTTTCTCAACATAGACATTTTGGAAGGTTAAAAAGCCATATTCTTTGGTCACTGTCACATCAAGCGGAAGTTTGATTCTTTTCCCGTTTTCAAGGTTAAGTGCCAAATCCTTTATCATTTCAATATGTTTTCTTTCAATATCCTTTTTGACATTTATCGCTTCCAACGCTTTGAAAATCAAACGAGTGTATACCGCGCTGTGAAGTTTGAAGATACTGCAAGGCACTTGAACTTGCTTTTCATCAATGATAAGGTTGTTTAAGTCAAGATTTTTGTTGATATAGTCGTCATCTTCACAAACCGATTTGGAAAAATTGTTAATGGCTTCGATAGCGTTTGGATATCTTTTCAAAACTTCTTTCATCACAACATTGCGGATGAAATTACGGTTATAGGAATTGTCTTGATTTGAATTGTCTTCAATATATTCAATATCATTCAAAGAAGCATATTCCAAAATTTCTTTCTTGGAAGTTGTGAGCATCGGTCTTATATATATTCCATCGCGAATCGGCTCCATACCTTTTGCTCCACTAATGCCCGCTCCGCGGAAGATGTGCATTAATATGGTTTCCGCTTGGTCACTTTCGTGATGAGCAAGAGCAATTTTGTCCACAATATCTTTTTTTATCAATGCTTCAAAAACACCATATCTTCCTTCGCGCGCCGCTGTTTCCACACTGATTTTTTTGTCCTTGGCAATTTTTGGTGAGTCAATGGTAAATTTATACACCCTAACTCCCATTTCTTTGCATTTTTCCAAAACAAACCTTGCTTCGTCATAACTCTCTTCACGAATACCGTGATTGATATGAATTCCCACAACATCAATGTCAAGTTGTTCTTTGTGTGCATTAAGAAAATGAAGAAGGCTCATTGAATCAACTCCACCGCTGACACCAACGCCAATAACTTCACCCTTTTTGACAAGATTATTTTTCTTAATAAAATCCAAAATTTCTTCCATAATTTTATCCTTAATTTTGTTCAAAAATTCTTATATATAATAAGTATACATTAAAATTACGGAAAAAACAATACTTTTTTTGAAAAATTTTACATTTTGACACATTTTTTAAGCGTTTTTTGAAATTTCAAAATTTTATCTTTCAAACACCTTGATAACAAGCACTGTCAAATCGTCCACTGCATAGTCACTGTTTTTGTTTAATGCACATCTCAAAATGTCATCGGCGAGTTCTTGTGGATTTTTGATTTTCAAATTTTTTATTTCTTCACCAAACACATCATCATTCTCAAAACTGTCACTTATTCCGTCCGACACCATAATGATATAATCATTGGCATTCACCACTTCTTTTTTCACCATCGGTGAAATGTCATCCACAATCCCCATCGGAAGAGAAGTGGAAGAAATTTTCTTCAAGCCATCATCATTCAAGATGTATGTCACCGGGCTTGCCATTTTGATGAAATCAACAATGCCGTTTCTTAAATCAATGACGCCAATATCAATCGCAGAAAAAATATCTTCTTTGTGCAATGACAAAAGTTTGTTGACTGTGGACAAAATAATTTCATTCTCAAAACCCGCTTTATAAAAATTCTCAATAAGCGAAAGCGAAATTTCACTGATATTCTCCGCTTCTTCACCACTCCCCATTCCATCACTTATTGCAAACAAAATTTTGTCACCATCGAGTCTTGTGAGCGAATATGTGTCCCCGCTCATCTTCGAATTCTCTTTGGTTTTTTGCGAAATCCCAAATATGCAATCAAATCGCGGAGAAGTCCTCAAATTCAAAACAGTATAGTTTGGTCGCATACTCGGATAACTTTCAAACAGTGCCATTTTTTGTCCACAAACTTTGCCAACACAATCTTCAATTCGCAGTTTTGAACTGTCTTCATTCCGAACAACAAGCGAGGCAATTTCAGTGTGAATGTCTTTCTCATAAACCACCGCGTCAATGCAAGAGATGTTATGATAAGTCAACTCGTCCAAAATTTTCCCTTCTCTCACTGTGTCAAACGAAACATTTGTTTCCACTTCTTTTGAGAGCGAATTTATCACTTTGGAAATTGCCAACAGCTGGTCAGCAATCAAAATTTTGCTGGCATCAACTTCGCTCATCATTGTGAGATATTTTTTATATTGACTCGTCAAAGCATTCACACTTCCAAGAATGGCACTCGTTTGTTTACATCGCGATGTCAAATAGGACGGGATATCCAAAAGCGTCACTTTTCCACGCTCAAACGCAACCGTGATAAGTTCATTAAACACCTTTTTGGTGTCTTCTGCGAAAGTCCTGTGGCAATGATTTTTTTCTGGGCAATACGAGCATATCTTATCACAAATTTCACTGTTAAGAATTTTTGTCACATCTTCTTTTGTCATATTCTTTTTGAGCATATTGCGATAGATAATGTTCATCTCATTGAAGACTTCACCAAGGTTTCCAAGTCGGCGATGCAAGATTTCGCGATTTCGATTTACCACATTTTTCATCGCCATTCTGTCTTTTGAAAGATTGAAAATGACAGCAATTTCATTGAGCCATTTGTTTGGGAAGATTAAGAAAAGAAGGGAAGCGATAATCAAAGGCAAAATTTCAACCACTCCAAATGCGTCATATAACTGAAAATAGAATCCTGACAAAATCTCCACACACAAAACTCCAATAATACTGAAAATTTTGTGGTGATTTTTGAAGATAAGTGAAGCGAGTGCCCACAAAACAAAAGGTGTCACAAACATCGGATTATTTGTTGAAATAAGTGCACCCAGTCCGGCAGTAATTGCCAACAATAGCGTCAAAATTGGTGTTGCGGAAAAAGAAAAGACGAGAAGAATAAACCCAACAAAAAGTTTCAAAAAAGAAAAATTTTGGATGTTGATATTCACAAGCCCTGCACTCAAACTTAAAACAATCACAAAAAGAGAAACAAGTTCCAAACTTGTCAATTTGCTGGTGAACCCGCGAATAATCAAAGCTTCAAAAATGACAATTGAAGCAAACATAAAAAGAGCACCCAAAACGATGTTTATCACCGACAAAATTGGTGAATTGCCATTCAAAACATCAAAAACAACTTGAGCAGTTTGGCTTAAAACAACAAAAACACCAAACTCCCATTTTCGCATAACCTTTTTTGCCAAAATGTGTATGAAATATGGCACAATGAGAACAAAAAGTGTCACCAAAAGAATAATCGCCTGTTCAAGTGAAAAATCACTGACAAGCCCGGCAATCAAATAAGCTGGTGAAAGCAAATAAACTTTTTGGTTTGCCCAAGCAAGTGCAAAAAGCATTCCAAACGCGAACGGCTGAAAAATGAAATTTACATTTGCTTTGAAAAGAACGAAAAATAAAAAAATATAAAGAACAAATTTTATCATTTGATTTAGAAAAGCATTCAAATTTATTTTCCTCATCACAACCTCAAAAAAGATTGTAAATCAAAAAACATAGATTTTTATAGCAAAAAATTCATTTTTTTTGTTAAATTTGCGTTATTTTTGTCATTTTTATATTGTTTTTTATTAAAAATTTATTTCACTGAAAAATATGAAAGGATTCCATAAAACAAAACATAGCAAAAATCTTCTTGATAATTCTCATTCACCAACAACTTCTCTTCTTCAGCATTCGACAAAAATCCACATTCCACCAAAAGTGACGGAAGCGTTGTTTTGTTTATCACATAAAAATCACTCGGCTTCGCCAATTTCTTTGCATACGGCATTTTTTCGTTCAAAGCATCTTGAACACATTGTGCAAAATTTTCAAACTCCGCGTGTTCTTGTGCGTAGAAAACTTGTGCTCCGCGTGCCGAAGAGTTTGAAAAACTGTTCATATGAATGCTCACCACCATATCAGCGTTCGCCTTTCCAATAATTTCCATACGCTTTTCCATTTCACTTCTTTTCTTGTTGGAAGCAAAGGCAGAATACAAACCATTCATATCCTTTCGTGTCAGAACAACCTTGAAACCATACTCTTCGCAAATACTTTTCAATTTCAAAGCAAACTGCAAATTGAGATAACTTTCCGTTTCACCTGTCACTCTTCCAACCGCTCCACCATCTCGCCCGCCGTGGCCAGCGTCAATCACAATGGTGTATTGTGCTTTCGGTGAACTTATCGCTTTGACCGCACAACAAACGCCGACAATCGAACAGATTATAGCCAAAACTGCCAAAATAACACACACTGTGTGCTTTTTTATTGTTATAAATTTCATATAATAACATATTTTTGATGTTTACTTTTTATAACAAAAAAGAGAGTATTAATATCCCCATTTTTCTAGTTTAAACTCTTTTGAATTTATCTTTCCGTAATTACCATAAAGTTCAAATTGCACATTTTCGCCTTTTAACCCAACAACAGAAAAATCTGACTTTAGGATCTGGGCAAAATTAAACTGCGTTTTCGCTATTTTATTATCAACATACCAAACTATTTTATTAGAAATATCACTTTTAACAATTATGCTCCCAGAATAATTATCTACTTCTATATTTAAAATTCTAGGTAATAAATCAATTGCATTTTTTAAATTTTCCATATCATTTTCACTATAAGGGTTTGATATCTTTAATCTTGTTATATCTGGAATAGATATTTTTTCTCCACCAAATTTTGCTAGATCTAATTTCATTTTCCAAAAATAGATTTCATTTCTTTCATTGAATAAAATTTCAGCTTGTGTTAAATGA